>JACRKW010000074.1 GCA_016215215.1 Acidobacteriota bacterium | reverse complement strand
CTCTTTCCACCTCCGCCGCCTACCCAATCGCGCGTTTCGAGGACTGCTTCTTCTTCAGTGTCCAGACCCTGGCGACCATCGGATACGGCAAGCTCACGCCCAACACACGAGCCGCGCACCTCCTGGTCGCCATCGAGGCGCTGGTCGGCCTGCTCGGCTTTGCCATCCTCAGCGCCCTGCTTTTTGCCCGTTTCGCTCGGCCCACCGCCAAAATCAGCTTCAGCCCCAAAGCTCTGATCGCACCCTACCAGGATGGTTGGGCTCTCGTCTTCCGTCTCGCCAACCTCCGCAACCACGACCTCACCGACGTGCACGCCATCGTCTCTTTCGCGCGCTGGAGCGAGGAGAACGGCCAGCGGCATCGCCGGTTCGACCAGCTCTCCCTGGAGCGTGACTTCATCATCTTCATGCCGCTGCACTGGGTCATCGTCCACCCCATCACTGACACCAGTCCGCTGCGCGGCCTCACGCCGGAGTCCCTCGCGGCTTCGGATCCCGAAATCGTCTGCCTCATCAACGCCGACGACGAGACCTTCGCTCAAACCGTGCACGCCAAGACCAGCTACGACAAGGCCGATATAGTCTGGGGCGCGCGCTTCAGAGACATGTATCTGCCCGATGCCGACAAGGTTGCCATCGACCTCAACCGCCTCCACGATTTCGAACCGGTGCCTGCGCCCAGCGAGCTTTGACCCGGTAAGACCGTCAGTTCATGTCTCTTTCCTACCCGCGCATTTCCCCCGTCGCCCCCCGTACCATTGCTTCCAGCGCAATCCGCGGACAAATGCTGCCGCGCGCGTACTCAATCAGGTTGGTCGCCACCGACCGGATCCGCTTCTCCACCTCCGCGTCAACACACCGCCCCTCTCGGTCGAATGCCTTCTGTACGCCGGCCACCGACACCGCGCCAGGAAGCACCAGCGCCCCGACATGCGTGCAAATGCTCGCCAGCGCCTCGAGCGACTTGATCGCTCCGATCTGCCCTGCCGCCACTCCCAGCAGTGCCACCGGTTTCCCCGCAAGCGCCGAGGGGAACCCCAGGTTTTCGATCACCAGTTTCATCACGCTGCTGAACGATCCGTGGTACTCCGGCGTCGCCAGAATCACTCCCGTGGCTTCGGCTACTCTTTCACGTAGTTCCCGCGCGTCCTTCGAATCGGGATTCACGCCCGGAAACGGCAGAGACAGGGTTGCCGGATCCACCATCTCATATGCCGTCTCGCGCTTCCCCAACTCATCCGCTGCCAGAGCCAACGCCATCGCTGTGTAGTTCCCCGGCCGCACACTCCCGCCGATCAGTACAACCTTCATTCCCTCCGCCATGGTTGTCTCGCTTTCTCGTCCCCGGCCAGGACGCAATTCATAGGAATCGCCTCGCCGGCATCACGCTGTGGCGCATGCCGTGGTGGATATATGCTTGGATGGCACTCCCATGTTGCAGGCTTCAAGATTGGTGGCGCGGCGCTACCAGAACGCGCTCGGCCGACTGCAAGAGATCTTTCGACGCTTCACATTGGAGCGTGCCGCTTGGGGTGAATCAAGGAGGACGTGAGTCGTGGAGTATCAAGTGCGCCTCAATGTGCGAATCGCCCGTTTGTTCCTGGTCGCCCTGGCCGTACGGGCCCAAACCCCTGCGCCGGCCGGCCGCGTCTGGCCTTCCGAGCCGCCGGCCGACTGCCCCTTCCCGAATTCCACCGCCATCACCGGACTCCGCTTCACCGGCCGCCAGATCAAGTACACCACCGCCGACACCTGGTATCCGTCCTGGGGGGCCGACGGCCGCCTCTATTCGCCCTGGACCGACGGCACGGCCGACGGGCTCAAAGCCGTCTCCATCGGCCCCAAGGCCACCACTGGTTGGGCCGTCATCGAAGGTGATGACCCGATGCAACTCAAGATCACCTCTCGCGGCGCGGTGGCCGCTGCCCCCGAGCCCTATGGCGGCCGCTACCCCTCGGCCAGCCTCCATCACAAGGGCATCTGGTACTACGGAACTTATTGCCTCATGGACTCCGACGGCAATCCCGGCACAGGCCTCAATTGGGACATCCTCGGCCCCTTCGTCGGTTTCCGTACCTCCATTGACAACGGCAAGACCTGGATCGAGACCCCGCACACGCCCTCGCAGCCCCTTTTCCCTGAACCCGTTTCGCCCGGCGGCAAAGTGAAGTTCGGCGCGCCCCACTTCGTCGACTTTGGCCGCGACATGCGGAACTCGCCCGGGGGCTACGCCTACCTCGTCGCCCATGGCGCCCGTGACCCCGACCCCTCCCCACGCCCCGCCAACGCGAGTTGGATCACCGGCGACCAGATCTACCTCGCGCGCGTGAAGCCGTCCCTGCGCACCATCAACGACCGCAGAAAGTGGCAGTTCTTCGCCGGCCGCGACTCGCGCGGCCGCGCACGTTGGACCCATCAGTTCGACCGCATCCAGCCGCTCGTCGATTGGAACAACCGCTGCGGCAACGTCTCCATCACCTACAACGCGCCGCTCGCCAAGTACCTCATGGTGGTCACCGACGGCGGCAACACCATCTCCAAGTTCGACACCTGGATCCTCGAATCCGCTTCCATCACCGGACCCTGGCGCATGGTCACCTTCATGAAACGCTTCGGCGAACAGGCCTACTTCGTCAACTTCCCCTCGAAGTTCATCTCCCTCGACGGCCGCACCGCCTGGCTATGCTACGCCGCCAACTTCAGCAATGGCAACGCCAACTTCAAGGAAAAGCACCTCTCCAACCCGCCCGGCAGCGGCTACGGCATGTGCCTCCACGAGGTCGAGTTGCTCAAGTAGGACTGGCCTCGCTCACTGAACCGGCTGCGCCCGGAACGAGGTATAGGCACCTGCGTCGGAGAACCGCAGCCCGAGCAGCGAAACCTCTCCGCTCAGCGCCGAAAGCTCCATCGTGCCCTTCAGCCCCTTCAGTTGCGGGTATTGCTCTCCCAGGTTGAAAGCCCGGTGGCCCTGCACCGGCATCTCCGGCAAGGCAGTCTGGAAGATCCGCAGCCCCTGGCCGTCCCTGAACGTCAGATTCACCTGCGCCGGCACTGCGGCGCTCATGTTGATCAGCGCCACTGAGGTTGTGAAGCCGCCCGTATTGTCGAACGGGAGCAGCAAGCGGTTCGGCGTCGCCACATTCACCGGCACCGCGGCCTCTTGATCCGGCCGCCCCGGCAACGACTGGCGGAACACCGCCAGGCCGGTTACCCACTGGTCTGTGACCACCTCCGCCCAGCCGGATTGGACCGTAGGACTTGCACCGGCCGATTCCAGCGTGATCGACGAGCCCGGCGGAATTGTCAGGTTGTCCGGATTGATGCCTCCTACGAACCCCAGCGTCCAGCCCTCCGTTGCGCCGTTGGACGTCGCGCGCCAGAAACGGAGCCTAACTTGCGCGACGGCCGAGTCATTGTTCACCAGGGTGATCGAAGTCCGGAACTCTCCACCGTCGGCAATCTGAGGAAGCGACCGCCGGCCAAACGCCCGCCGGTTCAGCGTCTGCGCCTCGAAGGACGTGAAGGCGCCGCTGGGACTGAAGCGCAGGCCTAGAATCGAGATCTGCCCGGAAGTGATCCAGAAATCCGCAGTGCCCCGTGTCCCGTTCAGGTATGGGAATTCGCGGATCAGTTCGAAAGCAAAATGACCGCGCGGCGGGATGTCCTTCACCCGGTCGATCCGCAACACCCGCCCGCTGGCGTCACGGAACGCCACCCTCACCTTGGCGACTTCCGTCTGGCTGATGTTGGCGATGGCCATCGAGGTGACCATCCCGCCAGCGTTGTCATACGGCAGGAAGCTGCGCTGCATCAGCGATGCGTTGATCGGCACGGCCGCCTCCTGGATCCGGCCGTCCGGCTGCGCCTGCCGGAAGACGGCCAGCCCGCTCACGCCCTTGCTGTTGCCCGTGCAAGAGGCGCATACCACCTCGGCCCACCCTGAGGTGATCCCCGTCGCTGCCCCGGCCGTCTGCACCGTCCACGACGCCCCTGCCGGAATCTGGATGTTGTCCACCCGCTCGTTGTTCTCCATCGCCGGAGTCCACGCGCTGGTGGCATGCGTTACCGGATCGGACTTGTAGAATCGCAACGCGATCAGGGCTGTCGCCGGATCGTTGTTCACCACCGTAAAGGCCGTGCGGAAGCCTCCGCCGTCGGCCACCTGCGGGATCGCGTAGACCCGCGCTGGTTCGATCGACGTGCGGATCGGCACCACGATCTCGCTGGAGCCGTCCAGCGGGACAATCGACATCGAATCGTCCCGCGGCAGTTCCGGCGTCAGAGACGTGTCCATCGAGGCCGTGAAGGTGATGGGAGTGATTCCGCGGGTCAGTGATGCCGACAACGGCGTTGAACCTGGCGATTTGACCACGTCGAACGGCAGCCTCCGGTCGGCGCTGGCGAATACCTGCACCGGTTGCGCCGGCGGCTGTGTCGTACTGAAGGAGTAGAAATTCAGGTGACTCGGAACCACGCTATAGCCCGGCGACCGGTCCACCACCGTCATCTTGATCGGAATGCTCTTCTGCAGTCCCGGCAGCGCCGGCGCCGTCAGGCGGATCTCCCCTTGTAGCACCGTACCGATCTCCAGCCCGGCCGCGCTTACACGTACGTTGATCGCCGTCGGTGTCGTGATCGGCGCCGAGTTCAGCACCGCCAGCCAGTTGCCCGTGTTCCCCGTGTACGGGGTCGCCACCACTTCACGGGCGATGCCGTCCGACAGCGAAACACTGAAGCTCTTGGCGTCTGTAGCCTCCGGCCCCACCGTGAACTCCAGGCTCTCCGGCACGGTGAGAAAAGCAAAACCTGTCACATTGAATGTCACTTCAATTGAGGAAGGCGGCAGCCCCGTCCCCGGTCCCGGCGTCACAGTGAACGCCGCCGTGTACGTTCCCGTCTGCATGCCGGTCGGGTCGGCCGATATCACGAACTCGATCGTTCCGCCGGCGGCCAGAGTCCCGCTGGTCGGTGTCGACGAAAACCAACCCTGGTTGCCGGAAGCCAGGAAGTTGAATGCATTGCCGGAGTTGGTCAGCCGCACCCGCACGGTCACTGGGGTCGCCGATCCAGCTGTGGCCTCAAGAGTGACGCTCGTCGGGCTCCATGTGAGATACGGATTCTGGGCCGCGGCGGGGACGAGCCCGGCAGCGAACAGAACGAGACGGGCTGAAGCTGTGCAACGCATAGTTTTACGATCCTAGCCCAATCATAGGGGCGCAGGGGGCGATATGGGAAGACTCAAGCTTGACGCTTGCAGGAATACGGCGTTTCCTTACCCCCTGTCGGGCGTTCACCTCAAGCCGCAGGCGGCCACTTCGGGGGCGGCGCGGACCCGCCCTTACCCCGTATAATGGGGCTGAACCCGCATGTACACTCGCAGGCACCTCTCTCTGGGCATTATTGTCCTCGCCCTGTTGGCGAGCGCTTCCAGCGTCTCGGCGCAGACGCCCCCCCGGGCCCAGGCCATGAAGCCTGAGGAGGCCTTCAAGTCCTCCGTGGCCGAAGTCATCGTCCCCGTTACCGTAACCGAGGAGAAGGGCCGCTTTGTTCGCGACCTGGAACAGAAGGACTTTGAACTGTACGACGAGGGCAAGCTTCAAACCATCACTTACTTCACCCGCGAGCGCAATCAGCCCGTGGTCATCGGTTTCCTGGTCGACCTCTCCAACACCAATCGCCTGCATTGGGACAAATTCAAGGAAGCCATCCAGGATCTGACTCTGGCCACCATGGAGCCTGACGGCAAGCCCGACCCGCGGTTCTCCGGCTACATGATCGGCTATTCCACCGAGGCCGAGCTCATGGTCAACACCACGGCAGACCCGGAGAAGATCCTCGACCGGATCCGGCGTATCAAGCCTGGCGGCGGCGCTGCTCTCTTTGATGCCGTCTACATGGCGTGCGCCAGCCGTACCCTGGTCAAGGGCGAACCCATCGAACCCCGTCGCGTCATCGTCATCATCGGCGACGGCCACGACAACTCCAGTAAAAAGACACTGGATGAAGTTGTTGAGATCGCGCAGCGTAACCTGGTGACAATCTATGGTGTTTCCACCACCGCCTTCGGCTTCACCAACCCCGGGGAGCCCAACCTGAAGCGGCTTGCCGAATCGACCGGTGGCCGCGTCGTCTACCCGTTGGAAAACATCTACTCCGACGTGAGCGGCTACCTCTCCACCCCGTCCGACGAAGGCAACTATGCGCTGAAGGTAGGCACCGGCGGCTATGCGGCTGCGATCATGAAGGGTATCGTCAATGCCATCGCGGCAACGGCCGGTGAGATCACAACACAGTACATTCTCCGGTATACTCCATCCAATACGGACGTGGCTAAGACTTTCAGACGGATTGAAGTGAAGGTGAAGTTGGGTAATGTGAAAGTTCGCGCTAGGGAGGGGTACTACCCCTTCGCTCCATAGGGCTTACTCAAGTTCCACGGGCGCGTTCACCCGCTTTACGCCGATAAGGCATACAACGCATGGCCCACTCCCAGCACTCCCGGGCTCCGCTGCCGACGAGGCAGGCCGAGTACCGTATCTTCGAAGCCCTGGGTGAGAACTGCGGCGTGATGGTCACCGATCGCTCCACGGGCGAATGCGTCTTCCGCTTTAGAAGGGATTGGGAGGACTTCGCCGGCGCCGAAGCTGAAGTCCTGACAGCTATCTGCGAGGATCTTCCTCATAAACAGCGCGAACTGGGCACGCAGCAGTTTCTGGAGTGGATCGATTCCTCCTTGTCGGGCACTTTCCGCGTGGAGCCGCCCGCACAGACCATCTGCGCCGACCTCGAACGCACGGCCCAGGCGCTCTACCGGCGGCTGGTGAAATCCACTGTCCGGGAGTACAAGACCCACCTGCCACTGATCCCCATCGACCTCGCCGCCGGCAAGCTCGGACAGGACCGAGCCACCGGCGTGAAGGAGTGGATCGAGGCGGAGGTCCCCGGCCGCCGCGCGCTCAGTGAAGACCTGTTTATTGTGCGTATCCGCGGCCGCTCCATGGAACCCGACATTCCGGACGGCTCGCTCTGCGTCTTCCGCTCCTACTATGGCGGCTCCCGGACAGGCGGCATCTACATCGTCCAGCGCATCGCCACCCACGACGAGGGCGGCGAGTTCACCATCAAGCGTTACGCCAGCCGCAAGCAGCAGTCCAGCGATCAGTGGGAACACACGCAAATCCACATGCGACCGGACAATCCGGAGTTCGAGGCATGGGACCTCAAGGAAGAAGACCGCTACGTCACCATCGCCGAGTTCGTGAGCGTGCTGGAAGACCCCGTCGCGAACTCCCGCCGCGTCGCCCTCAATAGCGCCAGAACGGCCGGCGACGCCTTGTTGCGGCTGGCGCCCAGGAAGACCGTAGCGTTCAGGTTGCGCGAAAACGAGGCGAACTGGCTGGTCTGCGCCACCAGCGAGTCGGCGCGGGAATCCAGGCCCTGCTCGCGGATGGCGTTCAGCTGCGAGGTGTCCGCGTGCTCAATCAGGTACAGAATGGACTGGCCGTCGGGCGCCCAGTGCGCCTGCAGTACCCGGCCAGGCGGTGTCTCCATGCGCCGCAGCCCCGCGCCATCGAATGCGCTCAGCCACAGTTCCCCGCCCGCGGTCCTCCAGAAGACCGTGGCCCGCCTCGGGTTGGGCGTTGGTTCCAGAATCGCCCCTTCCTGCTCCAGGACCGTCTCGGGTCCGCCCTTGGCCAACCGGAGGCGCAACAGTCTGGACGTGGACCCTCGCGTCTCCACCAGGAACATCGACGTGCCGTCCTCGGTGCAGGCCACCGGTCCCCGGAGCGCGCCCCCTTCGCGGGCGCTGTACAGGCCCTGCAGCCGCAACGAAGCCAGGCCGATCGACATGAGATCTCCCCCGTTGATCAGCAGCGCCGACCGGTCGTCGGAGGAAAGAGTCAATGAGCCGGGGTCAAACCCGTCCAGCGTGCCGAGCTGGCGGTTGCGGCCGCCGGACAGTTCCAGCTGCCAGGCCTGCCATGAGCCGCTACGCATGGACGCATAGAGCAGCGTGCGGCTCCGCCGGTCGATGGCCCGCGCCGGCTGCGGAGCCAGACGGCTCTCGAAGGCCGGGTCGGTCAGGCGGACCACCTCAAACTCAGTGGCCGGATCAGCGTAGCGGACCAATTCTGTTGGCGGTTTGATCTGGGCAGGAGAGGCGCCGGCGAGTGAGACCAGAAGCGCCCGCCGGGACAGTCTCATGGAGACGATCTTAGCAAGGACCGGCCCTGTCACTTCTTCGGCGCGGCGTGGCCGTGAGCGGCCGGAGCCGTCGCGTAATGCTCCTGCAGCAGATCCACGCCGAAGTCGTTCTCGAAATCCCTCCACACGCTATGGACGTGGTTGGCGTTGTTCTGGGTGTTGTCGTATTCGATCAGAAACGTGGCCGCCTGGACGCGGTAGTAGTGTGGCCCGCCCTTCTCGCCCGAACCGGCCCAGGCGAAGTGCACGTTCAGCCCGGCGGCCTGCACTCGGGCACGGCGCTGATCGGCCAATTCAGCCGGCAAGTTGTCCACGTATTCTTGAAGTATCGCTTGAAGCAGTCTGCGCTGCGGCGCGGTCATCTTGGAGGCGTGCAGTCCAGACGGCTGGCCCTCCAGCGCCGCCTTGCGGGTTCGCTCGGTCAGGATGTCCGCGGGCGCCTTTTCGCTGACCACGGCCACCTTGCGCTGGGCGGGCGTGAGGGAATCCAGCAGGGCGCGAGCCTTGTCTTCCTCCGCGCCCAGCACCCGCAGTCCGGCGCGGGGACCCTGGCGCACCTCCGCCGGATTCGACCCCAAGAAGGTCGGGTTTCCTGTTACCTTTCCCTTCACCACCGTGAAGTGAAGACTCACGTGGTGGCCCTCGATCCGGTATGCCCACGTGCCCGTCTCGCTGGGCTCCCCGAAGATGGAGAAGTGGTATTTCTCCGGGTTACGGCGGCCGGCGGTGTCCTTCTCCATGATGCGCAGGATGTCCTCCAGGCTCATGATGGTGGTCGCCTTAATGAAGCCCTGCTGACTCAACCCGGCGCTGAGCAGCGCGCTGGCCAGGGCCTTCTGATGGCCATCCATCTCCGCTAGTGTGAGACCGCGGCGCGGCTGGTCGAACCGCTTGGGGATGTCGTCGGAGGGGATATAGTGCCAGAAGAAGCGCTCTTCGACGTCGAAGGGAAAGACAACCTTTTGGCGCTGTTCGGGGGTGAGTGCGGCCAGGAAGTTCCGCGCGGTGGAGACCATTCGCGGCAGCGCGGGGTGGCCGTCATGAGCCCAGATGGAGGCGGAAAGCAGACAGAGGGTGATCCCAGCCCAGATACGCATGAAGATGATTCTACACGAGCGGGCGGGGTGAACGGGGCTTAGAAGGCGAAATCGCGGGATGTGGTGGCCGTGGTCACGGCGGACTTGGCTAGATACCGGTAGGGATTCATCGGGGTGCCGCCCTGTCGCACTTCGTAGTGGAGGTGCGGGGAGGTGGCCCGGCCGGTGGCGCCGCTCCCGGCTATCACCTGGCCCAGGCGGACCTCCTGGCCGGCGATCACGTCCATGCGGGAGAGGTGGGCGTAGTAGGACTGCAGCCCGTTGCCGTGGTCCACGACGATCAGCTTGCCGTAGTTGCCCCCCCAGTCGGCCGAAATCACCACGCCGTCGGCTGTGGCGCGCACCGGAGTGCCAACCACGGCGGAAATGTCGACGCCGGCGTGGAACGCCTGGTGGCCGAAGAAGGGATCCTCACGGTTGCCGTAGTGGCTCAGGAGGCGGCCCATCACCGGCCAGAGGCTGGGGGTGGTATTGACCATCCAGCGCCGCGTGGAAAAACGGCTGGGGGCGGTGAGCGAGGCGGTCTTCAGGCGGTTGAACTGCTCGAGGGTCTCAGACAGCGAAGGCGTCAACTGGTGGTCGGTGAGGGAGGCGAGAGTGGCGGAGGGCGAGGAGTCCAGCTTGCTGTTGATGCCGTAAGCTACCGAAACTTCGCTGGCGAACACCTTCAGGCTAGCCATGCTCTCGTTGGTCTGCTGGGCCTCGGTGAGGAGGCGCTGGTAGCGGACCTTCAGGAAGTCGGTCTCTTCTCGTAAACTGTTGTAATTGGCTACCTTCCAGGCCATGCGAAGGTAACTGGAAACCATGCCGAACAGGGTGAAGCCGCCGAGCAAAGCAAGACCCAGGACCGCGAAGACCACTTTCTGGTCGATGTGGAAACGGCGCAGCCGCCCATGAAGGGAGTGGGCTAGGACCACAATAAAGTAAGGCTGATTCATCGTTGGCTCGGAGGCGCCTGCCGGTGAAGGCCGCTACGCACCCCTCAGTTGCAGCGAAGGGCGCGACTATTAAAACTATCAATAGAGCGATTGAAAGTCAAGGCCTGCCATTGGCTGACCGGCCTGCGGGCGGCCCCGGTAGGGAATGTGCGCTTGGCGGCTTGGCTCAGGGCATCGAGGCCGCAAGCCGCTTGCCCTGCTCGGCCGGCTCCAGGCCCGCCGGAATATTCGTCCATCCTGCCACCCGCGAGCCCTTGCGGAAGATGCACATCCGTCCCAGGTAGCGATCCTCCGTGATGAAGCCGTCCTCCAGACCCGCCACCGGGCCCGAGGGAATGAATCGCTCTTTCAACTTCGCCATCAGAGCCTTGGCGGCCTGTTCGGACTCCTCCGTCACGATAAAGGCTTTGCCCTGCTCATACAGCGCCAGGTAGCCGCGTTGCAGCATCCGTAGACCCAGTACGCTCTGAGGCACCAGACGGGGCGAGCCCGCCTGCAACTTTTCCTTCGGGAACCAGCCCAATGCCGCCGGCGGCTCCACCGAACCCGGCAGGCGCCTGGCCAGCGCCAACGCGCCGGCGCGCAGCGCCGCGGTGTGATCGCCGTCCGGCTCGGCCGCGATCTCACCGAAGTACTGGCCCTTGACGAAGATCACCTTGCGCGGCGTCACCTGACCGCCGGCGGCGATCTTTTCCGCCGGTAGCCGCGGATCAATGTTGCCTGTGAACATCCCGTAGGCAAGTTCCGCAGACTTGAACTCGCTGACGTCGACGACGAAGCTCACCCCGCCCAGCTTGCACGTCACCCCGCGCATCTTCGAAAACCCGTAGAGAAAATACCCCTCCGAGTTGCCGTTCATGTACTCGTACAATGTCTCGCTGTCGTATTCGCGAGCCTTGCCGTCCTGGACCGAACCGGGGACAGCGGAGCAGTCCGGAGACTGCCCCGCCGCCATCGCCGTCACGAGAAAGATCAACGCCGCTTTCAAGCGAACAACTCCTGCGCCCGCGCCACGCGCTCGGCCACACGCACGCCGTTCGGGCAGTGGACAGCGCAATGGCTGCAATCCGAGCAACTGGCGTTCTGTAGCTTCTCCGGAAGAGCGAGGTAGTTCTCGCGGCCCAGGGCGAATTCGCCGTATCCCTCTGCGTAGCTGACAAACCGGATCAGGTCGCTCACCGGCAGTCCCTGCGAGCACTTGCCGGAGCACGAGCCGCAGAACCGGCAATAGAGCGGAGAGATGAACTTCAACTGCGCCGCCAGGACCTTGTCATCCAGCTCCTTCTTGTAGCCGGCGCACACTGCCTTGAAGTTCTCGTCCAACTGGTCCAGGTCCATGATGCCCGGAATCGAAGTGTGGATCGACGGCCGCCGCACAGCCCACTTCAACATAGCCGCCGGGGCGCCCTGGCGGCTCAGCTTCTCATGCATCGGAGTGCCCGGCTTAGCCGTGCGGAAGCCGCCCGCCATCACCTTCATGGCCACCATGCCAATGCCCGCAGCCGACGCCTTGTCGATTAGCGCGTCCAGCTCCGGATCCATCGTGAAGTTGTAGCTCATCAGGATGACATCGGTACGCCCCTTCTCCATCAGGAACGGGATCATCTCCTTGTGCCCGCCATGGAAGCTGACGCCCCTGAAGCGCACTTTGCCGGCTTTGACCGCCTCGTCCTGCGCGTCGAACAGTTCGTCGGGGCAAGCCGCGGGGTTCGACCTGGAGTGGAGATACCACACGTCGATGTGGTCGGTCTGTAGTTCGCCCAGCGTCTTGTCGAGGTTCGCCAGAGCGTCGGTCTTGGTTTTGGCCTGCGTCTTGCTGGTAATGTGCAGCTTGTCGCGCCGGCTCTTCAGCGCCGCGCCCACCATGCGCTCGTTGTTCCCGTTCTGGTAGCCGCGCGCAGTGTCGAACCAGTTGATGCCGGCGTCGGCCGCCTGTTCAATCACCGTCGGGTCGGAGGTCGTCATGCATCCGAAGCCCAGCACCGTCGGCGTCAAGCCGGTCTTGCCCAGCTTCCGTTTGGGCATCTCCAGCTTGTCCGGCGCGGCCCCGGCCGCCCCCGCCCCCAGCAATCCGATTCCGGCTCCGAGGAAGCCACGCCGTGAAGCTTGATTGAACATACAAGTTTCTCCTTTACAGAGTTCCCGCTCTTTAAATACTATATGGTCTGAGGTGTCCGCAATGCCCCACTTGGTTACACGCCGCGGCCTGTTCGGCGCATCGGCCGGCCTGTTGCTCGCCCCCCGCGCACTCAGAGGCTCCAGCGGCGTCCCCGCGGCCCTGGTCCAGGGTGGCAGCCGCCGGGAGAACATCGCACAGGCGCTGAAGCTGATCGACAAAGAGATCTCCGCCGGTTTGAGGGGCAGGAAATCCGTCGTCATCAAGCCCAACATCGTCAACACCCAGCGGCAGCTCGCCTCCACCCACGTCGACGCCCTGCAGGGCATCCTCGACTACCTTTCCACGCGCTGGAAGGGCCCCGTGTTCATCGCCGAATCCTCGGCCGGATTCACCACCGAGGGCTACGACAACTTCAAGTACCAGCTCGCCGCCGACGACCACAAGCGGCTCAACGTCAAGCTCGTGGACCTCAACGAAGAGGCTCTTTTCGAGACCATCTATCTCCTCAACGGCGACCTCCACATCCAGCCCGCGCGGCTGGCCAAGCGCCTCTGCGACCCCGACGCGTTTGTCATCTCCAGTTGCATGCTGAAGACGCACAACACCGTCATCGCCACCATGAACATTAAGAACATGGCGCTCGGATCGCCCCTCCACTACAAGCGCGGCGAAACCAAGCGCTGGAACGACAAGCGCATCTACCACGGCGGAGTCCGCCAAACCCACTACGACATCATGCGCACTGCCGAGCGCCTCCACCGCAACTGGGGCGTCGCCGTCATCGACGGCTGGGAGGGCATGGAAGGAAACGGGCCCAACTCCGGCACGCCCGTCGAACACCGCGTCGCCATCGCCTCCACCGACTTCCTGGCCGCCGACCGCGTCGGCGCCGACGTCATGGGCATCAATCCCGAATGGCTCGGCTACCTCGACTGGTGCGCCAAGGTCGGGGTCGGAACGTGGGACCGCGCGCAGATCGAGGTCCGCGGCGAGACGCCGGAAAAGGTGGCCAAGAAGTACCGCCTCCACACCGACATCGACCGCGAATTGCAGTGGATGGGCCCGCTGACCGAATTGCCGCCGAAACTTGGCTGACGCAGCCGCGTCCAACCTCTGATGAAACGCTGGCAGGACTGGCTGCAGGTCGCCAACCTCTTTCTCCTCGCTTTGATGGCCTGGATGCTCCTGGACGGCCTGCCTGCGCTGCTGCGCTGGCGGCAAGGCCGCTCCGCACCGCCCAAGCGGCCGGAGTTCTTCGACTGGGTGGATCCCGCCAAGGGCCTGCAGATCATCATGTTCTACGGCTCGCCCGGCGTGGTGGAAGAAGGCCAGTCCATCTCCATCTGCTACGGCGTCGCCAACGCCCGCACGGTCCGCATTGATCCGCCTGTCGATACGCTCTCGCCCTCGCTCAACACCTGCCTCAGCGTGACGCCCGTCAAGGACACACGTTATACCCTCACCGCCGAAGACGGCCAGGGCAAGTCCGCCACCGCCAGCTTCGACGTCAAGGTGAAGCCGGACTCCCACCGTGTGCCGCGGATTGAGTATTTCAGCGTGCGCGGCACCCAGGTCAACCGGGAGGGGTCCACTCACCTTCTCTGCTTTTCCACCTGGAATGCGGAACTGGTCGAGGTCGACCCGCCCGCCTTTCCATCCTGGAAGCTCCTGCAAGGCTGCTTCTACGTCGCGCCGAAAGAACCCACCACCTACACCCTGACCGCGCACGGCACCATGGGCCGCAAGGCTGTCAAACAGCTGAAGGTTCAGCCATAATGCTCCTCAGAATGTCCCCCCTCCCACGCCGCCACCTGCTTGGCATGATCCCCGCCGCCGCCTTCGCCCAGCGGGGCCGGAAGCAGCAGACCGCCCCGCCTCCTCCCACGGCCGCCGAACAGGTGCGGAGCCTCTTCCTCAGCATCGTCGAAGGGTACCGGCGCAACGCCCTCAAGACCTCGTCGAGCCTCGCCGTAGTCGAGTACCCCAACGCCACCATCACCAAGAATTTCCTCTCCAAGTCCGGTCTCAGCGCCACCGGAGTCACCCGCATGTTGCCCGCTTTGGCCGCCTGGGTGGCCGGAGGTCATGGCTCGGAGGAAGAGCTCCGCCTGGTCCGCGACGCTTTGGTGAACGGCTGCAACCCGCAGCATCCCGACTTCTGGCAACTCTCGCGCCCGGCTTCCAGCGATCAGCGCCAGGTGGAGTCCTCCATCGTCGCCTGGAGCCTCTGGCTGCTCCGCGACAAACTCCTGCCCACCATGAGCGACGCCGAGCGGACCAACATCGCCGCTTGGCTCGCCTCCTGCACACAGGTCCCCGTCCGCAACAACAATTGGGCCTGGTTCACCGCCGTCAATTCAGCCGTGCGCCTACGCCTGGCCGAACGCTGGCCCGAGTTCTCCGCCGACCAAGTTCCGCTGATTGAGGACTTGCGCGTGCTGGACTCCATGGCCACCGGCGACAGCGGCTGGTATAACGATGGCTTCAAGGGCTCCGCGTTCGACTACTACAACAGCTGGGTCTTCGCCTCCCACTTCCTCTACTGGAACGCCGTCATCGGCGAACGCTTCCCCGGTTGGCGCTCGCGCTTCGCCGCGCGGCTGAAGAACTACCTCGAAACCGCGCCCTACTTCTTCGCCGGTCACGGTGGCCATGTCCTCTACGGCCGCTCGCTCATCTATCGCTGGGGCGTCCTCACGCCGTTGGTTCTCGCCTACCAGCAGGGGCTCTGGCCCCACTCGCCCGGTCTGCTGCGCAGCATTGTCGAACGCAACATCCTCTGGCACGCTTCCAGCGGCGCATTCGATCAGGCCGCCGGCAAGCTCCGCGAAACCTTCACGCCCGGTGGCTCGCCCGCCATCAGGGAGACCTACATCGACGGCGGCCACCCCTATTGGGGGATGCAGGCCTTCGCCTTCTTCGCCATCCCCCCAACGGACCCCTTCTGGACCGCCCCGGCCGAGCCCCTGCCAGTGGAAAAGAGCGACTACGCCATCGCTATACCCGAGCCCGGACTGCTCATCGCCGGCACGCGATCATCCGGCCAGGTCCGCCTGTTCAACGCCCGCTCTTACCGCGCCGATCTCCACTACCGCGACAAGTACAACAAGTTCGTCTACTCGTCCCACTTCCCCTTCGCCGTCGCCCATGAGAAGGGCAAGGACACCATCGATAACACCCTCGCCCTGCGCAACCCCGCCACAGGAGTCACCGCCACGCGCGGCGAGGTCACCACCTGGGCGGTGGAGGCTGAGAAGGTCGAAATGGAGTACTCCATCGGCCTCGGCAGCGTCCGCGCCAAGGTCCATACAGAAGTGCAGTTTGTGGGGGAGTTCGAGTCGCGAATCCACACCGTGGAAATAACGGGCGGTCCGCTGGAGGGTCTCGAACTGGTGGAAGGCGGCGCTCCTTACTCCCCCGCGGCCGCCACCAAGGACACGCACCTGAAGACATGGAATCTGCGCGGCTGGAAGGAGTCCCGCGCCGAAGACGCCACCGGCGGCGTCTTCTACGATAGCCACAAGGTCCAGACGCTGGTGGCGCCTCTGGCGCAGAAGATGGCGCTGGCCTCGCTTCGCTACCAGAGCCCCAAGGCCATGCCCAAAGACAAGGTGGACGAGCAGGCCAAGCTGCTGCTGGCCCGGTTACGCATCTGAGGAGCACGGCGGGCGCTTCACCACGTACACCGCCTTGACCTGTTCGCCGCTCTCCCGGTCCGTCACCACGACAACAAGATCTTCGCTGCCCGACCATTCCACCGTGAACCCCTCCTGCAGCGGGGTCCATTCCACGACGATATTGCAGCCGTCCGGCCGGATTCGCACCGCCACCGGCGGCAGCGCGGATTCCACTCCGTACACCGCCAGGGTCACCATCGTGCGCAAGCTGTTGCCCCCGGAATCGGCCACCTGAACCGGAATCTCGTACGAGCCCGAAATCACCGGCGTGCCCCGCAATACTCCATCCTCACCCATCGTCAGCCCCAGCGGCAGGTATGCATCCGGAGCGGCGCTCACCTTGTACGGAGGCGCATACTCCACGGGCTCCAATAGCCATTCCAGGGCCTGCCCGGCGGGCGCAACCATGTGCGCCTGCCGCAGGCCAAGCGGCGACACCCCAATCTCCATCGATTTCTCCGCTACCGCTCCCTCGGCATCGGTAACCCGGACACGTACAGGCCACCGCCCTACCTCAGCCGCGGCGCCGTAGAGACCGGCCCGTGACGCCGAACCCATCATTACCGTCGCCAGGTCCACCAGAGGCACGCCCGGCGGGAGAGTGCCCTCGACTACCTCCCATTGAAGCGGCGCCGCTCCGCCCTCCACGTCCAGCGGCAGCGACCAGGGCCTCCCCAGCGTGGCCTGGCGCCACTCCGGCGCCGGCGTGAGGTTGGCGAACACGATTGCCAGAGTGAGCATCCGGGTGACCTCATCCCCCAGATCGGGAAGATCGGCCGGAACTTGAGGAAAACT
This sequence comes from Acidobacteriota bacterium, assembly GCA_016215215.1. GTDB lineage: Bacteria > Acidobacteriota > Terriglobia > Bryobacterales > Bryobacteraceae > Paludibaculum. The sequence continues at coordinate 24,938 of JACRKW010000074.1, read as the reverse complement.
TCTGCTCGACAATTAATCGCGAGCCCAGCTGCCCAGTCACATACGACCAAACCCATTGCAGGAACACGCTCGCGCGCATGTTCGGCAGCGCCAGAAACAGGATGTGGATCATCGACCACACAGCCCAGGCCGGATACCCGGAGAGCCGCAATCTGCCTCGCTCGAGTACCGCATAGTTCCGCCCCACCACCGCCAGATTGCCCGTGTCGCGGTAGGAAAACGGCGGCGGAGGCGCATCGTTCAGCAACCGCGCCTCAATCACCCGGGCCGCATGCCGCCCCATTTGCAGCGCCACCTGCGCCACTCCGGGAAGTTGCCGCCCGTCCTGCTCAAACGCCGCCACATCCCCGATCACGAAGATCTCCGGCCTGTCCGGCACGCTCAGGTCATAGCGCACCTGCACGCGCCCGGCGCGGTCACGCGGCGCACCAAGCCACGCCGCCGCTGGGCTCCCTTCCACTCCAGCGGCCCAGAGCACCGTCCGGCCCGCCACCGCCACCCCGCCCACGCGTACGCCGCCATCGTCGATCTCCTCCACCGCGGAGCCACAGGCCACATCCACGCCCATTGCCCGTAGCCGGCCCGTGGCTGCCGCCGCCAAGTCCTCGCTGAACGATGGCAATATTCGCGGCCCGGCCTCCACTAGCAGGATCCTCGTCAGCCGCGTGTCGATCCGCCGGAAATCCTCCTTCATCGCCACCCTAGCCAGCTCAGCGATCGCCCCGGCTAGCTCCACCCCCGTCGGGCCGCCGCCTACCACCACAAATGTCAGCAGCGCCCGGCGCTTCGCCACATCGGTCTCCCGTTCGGCGGCCTCGAAAGCCGACAGGATCCGGTTCCGCACGTGTGTCGCATCCCCAAGCGTCTTCAACCCCGGCGCAAACGGCTCAAAGTCCCCGCGGCCGAAGTAACTGTGCCGCACCCCCGTCGCCACAATCAGGTAGTCGTAGTCCAGCCGTTGTTGGCCGGACTCTCCAGCATGGTAGATCACCTGCCGCCGCCCGGCTTCCACCCCTGTCACATCGCCAAGCACCACCTGGGCACGCCGGTGCCGCTGGAGCACCTGCCTGATCGGCGCGGCGATCTGCCCCGGCATCAGCATCGCCGTCGCCACCTGGTACAACAGTGGCTGGAAGAGATGGTGGTTGGCGCGATCGATCAGCGTCACTCGCACCGGCAGCCTCCGCAGCGCACGCGCCGCGGTCAGGCCGCCGAATCCTCCGCCGATGATCACCACGTGCGGCAAGTTCATCTTCAATCACCGGCGGCCGGCTGCATCATTCCTTGCGCGTCCGTTCAAACTCCCGCACCCCCTCCGCCGTCACCCGAAACGTGTCGCGGAACGCCGCCGTCTCCACCACAAACCGGCCTTCGGCGTCCCTCTCGAACGCCGTCACGGCAGGCTGCCGCTCGAACGGCTCCAGCAGCGTGACAAACTGAGTGCCAGCGGCCTTCCTGCGCGCCATCACAAACGGCGCGGTGTTCGGCAGCACCGGACCCAGGCCGCGCCCGGTCACCACCGTCGTGCCCGGCGCGCCCAGCATCCACACCCGGATCTTCCTCAGTGGCGGATCAAACGCGGCCGCCGTCGTCTCCGGCCAGGCGTCGTACAGGAACCGGACATCGTCGGCGTACAGCACTCCACTCCTGGGAGTCTCTCCGCCGGCGTTGGTGATCTCAAACGAGATCTGCTTCACCGGCAGATCCAACACTCCGTCATTGTTGCCCAGATAGTGGCTCCAGCCTTCCGGTGCATCGAACTCGAACTCCTTCCACCCCGTCCAGTTCACCACCACCTGCGGCGTGACGAAGCGCTCGTCGGTGGAATCGTACAACCGAAATGCCAGCTTGTGCCCGGAGTTGTCTCCGTACACCCACAGCTTCACCCGCGCGGGCACGGCCTCCGGCAGCGGCGCCAGCCGCGAGGCCGTGAGCAGGACGTAGCCCGCGCCGTTGAAGGCGTAGGTGAGCTTCACCGAGTTCGGGGCGCTCACGGCTTGCTCGGCCGACGGCGCAATCGTCCCCGACACATTGGAATTGGACGCATAGGCCGAGCCGTTGAAGGGCGCAGCGGTTCCAGCGTCGATTACCACCTGCCACGCCTCCTCCGTCGAGGCCGCCTTGGCTTCTGTCAGGTGCTGGTAGCCGTTCGTCTTCGGGAAGGCCGGGTATGCCGTCGCAGCGGCGCCCGCCTGGAAGTCCGTCAGCACGCCATCGTTGTGGTAGATCCAATCCATCTGGTGCTCGGCGCCATCCCGGGATTCCACATCGAACACGTCCAGCGCGTATTCGCCGGTCAACACCATTGTTCGGGCCAGCAATGCCTGCCAGTACGCCCCCGTGCCCGCCGAGGCGCGCACGGCGCGATAAACCGGGTGCTCCAGCTCCGCCCACACGAGCGCGCCGGCGGACTCCCCCTGCGTCGTCTCATCCACCGCCACCGTGTTGTGCGCCACCGTGACCTTGTCCCACGTGTTGTGCGTTGGCGCGGCGTAGGACTGCGTGCCCGGGTCCAGCCCCATGGTCGCTCCCAGCGCGTAAGAGATGAAGTTCAGCTTGTCGTAGTGCCCGTGCCCTCCGCCGTGCGGGCCGAACTTGATGGCTATGGTGTGGTCGCCCTCCGGCGCCCGCAGCACCGCGTAGCCGGACTCGGGGAATACCGCCGATGCCATCGACGTCAACTCCACCTTGGGAATCTCCGGGTTGCCCCACAGCAAAGCGTCCAGTGACCGTGACCTCCGCCCCAGCACCGCGGCGTAGGACGGATCGCCGTACATCGCCCAGGCGTACTCGTACAGCCGGTCGTACCCATACAGGTTCACTTCCTTGCTGTCGTTGAACGCCGGTAGGTTGCCGCTCGGCAGAACAAGCTGCAGCGGCGCGTCGAACATCCGCCGCAGCGGCAGTTCGCCGAACAGGTCGATGCCGTTCCTGGAGGCCATCGTGGCCAGCTTCAGGTGCGCGTCGAAGGCATAGAAATGGTAGCCCCACGCCCCTTCATACCAGTAGCCGTCCGGCGTCACCGAATTCAGCATCTGGAAACGGAAGCCTGACTTGCCGTCGATCGCCGCACTGATCAATCCCTGATCGCCCAAAGCGAATCCCACAGCCCCGATCGCAGCGTTGTGCCACGACTGCCAGTTGGAAATACCCGCATCGTATCGCTGGATTGTCTCCACCGCGGCGCGAAGGAGGTTCTTCTCGATGTCGGCCCGGTCGGCATCCGTCAGCACGTCCGAGCCCGCCAGCAGATCGTAAGCCCAGGCGACGTTGATCAGCCAGATGGCCTCGTCCAGAGTCTGCGCGTGCACGCGCGCCCCGCTGCGCGTGTTCCTGTTGTCCTTGTCGTGCAACGGATAGGAGAGGTACTTGGCGGCGAACTCCTTCAGAATCCATGCCGACTGCTCCGCAAACACGCGTTCCCCGGTGAAACGGAACGCCAGCCCCAGATCGCGAGCCGCTCCGGCAAGATCGTCCAGACGCCGGTCGTAGGTCACCTGGTCGTACGGCCAGCCCGACCAGCGCTTGTTGTCGATGGGGCATGTCTTCACGTCCGGCGGCGTGTATCTGAGACTCACACCATGCACCGGACACACGTCCCACAGCGTCCACTGCCCTGGCTCCGGGGGCAAAGCCAGTTCCTTCAACCCGTACTTGGTCAGGTGCGACTGCGGCCACGCCTTGGCCGCATTCACCGTCTGGTCCATCACCGCCCGCGCCCACGGCTCCGCTTCCGCCCGCGCCACGGCCGCGGCCAGGTCCGTCTGGGTCGCCATCATCCGCGGCCCTTCCTGTGCGGAGAGTAAGAAACAGCAGAGGAGAATCAATGCTGGAATTCGCATGAGGCCTTCTCGTTCAAACTTACCACCCAACCCCCGGAACGCATTCGATGGTGATACAAGGGTGTGCATGGAACACGAGCCCCCCTGGATGAACGGCATGACCGAACTGGAACCGGTGGACGATCCCGGCGTCGACCGCCGCGACCTCTTCCGCGGAGCCGGCACCATCGCCGCCTGGCTCGCCGCCGCCAACGCCCAGGCCGCCCCCGCCGATCCCCCGGACGGACGAGTCCCTGAAGCCAAACCCGGCCCTCTGCTGCCTACCATCCCCTTCGGCAAGTACCAGCTCACCCGCCTGATCGCCGGCGCCAACACCATTTACGGCTACTCGCACTTCAACTATCTCTTCTCCGCTCACATGGGCGAGTACCACACCACCGCCCGCGTCATCGCCTTCCTGAAGGAGCTCGAGCGCGCCGGTCTCAACACCTGGCAGGCAAGTTGGAGCGAACGCCTGGAGACCGACTGGCTCAAGTACAAGGAGCAGGGCGGTAAACTCCAACTGCTCGTCCTCTCCCGCCCCGACTTCAACAACACCCCCGAGATCCTGCCCCGCGTCGCCAAGCTGAAACCCATGGGTATCGCCCAGCACGGCGCCGCCACCAACCGCTTCTGGGACATGGGCCAGCTCGACAAGTCCCTCGACTACCTCAAGCGCATCCGCGACGTGGGTGTCATGGTTGGTCTCTCCTGCCACAACCCTCTGGAAGTGGAGTATGCCGAGGAGAAGGGCTGGGACATCGACTACTTCATGACCAGCCTCTACTACATGAACCGCCCCCGCGCCGAGTTCGAGAAGATCCTCGGCCAGGTCCCCCTCGGCGAGATCTACCTGCCCTCCGACCCGCCCCGCATGATGCAGACCATCCGTACAGCGAAAAAGCCCTGCCTCACCTACAAGGTCCTCGCCGCCGGCCGCACCGTCAACTCTCCCAAGGAGGTGAAGGAGCGCATGACCGTCGCCCTGAACGGCATCAAGCCCACCGACCCCGTTATCATCGGGCTGTATCAGCGCTTCAACGACCAAATCGGCCAGACCGCCCAATTCGTCCGCGAGATCTTGCCCGCCGCGCTACAATAGTCCCCCATGACCGGGGCCATGGGATCAGCCGCATCGCGCAGGCGTTTCCTGCATCTTCTCGCCGGCAGCCCGCTCTTCGCCGCGGGCGCCGGCGATGGCGCCGTGCTGTCCGACCTCAAGGACGCCCTCAATGTCCTGGAGTTCGAAGACGCTGCCCGCAAGGCCATCCCGCCTGCCCACTTTGGCTACCTCTCCACCGGCGTGGATGGCGACGCCACCCTGCGCGCCAACCGCGAGGCGCTCGCCCGCATCCAACTCCGCCCCCGCCGCCTCATCGACGTCAGCACAGTGGATACGAGCGTGGACCTCCTCGGCACGAAGTGGGACACCCCCATACTCCTGGCCCCCGTCGCCAACCAGGGAGCGTTCCACGCCGAAGGCGAGGCAGGCGTCGCCCGCGCCGCCAAACAGAAACGCACCCTCCAGATCCTCTCCACCTTCTCTTCTTACAGCGTCGAGCAGGTCAATCGTGAAGGCGGCCGCCCAGTCTGGTTCCAGCTCTACCCCACCAGTTCACTCACCGTCGCCGAGCGTGTGGTCCAGCGCGCCGAAGCCGCCGGCTGCCCCGTGCTGGTGCTCACTACCGACATCCCCGCCGGCCGCAATCCCGAAACCCAGAAACGGTTCGAGCGTCTCGATAAGCGCCGGTGTTCGTCCTGTCACGGCGACTCCATGCCGGCTTCATCTTTCCGCCGTCCCATCTTCAAAGGTCTGGACGTCGCCGGGTTGGTCCCATACAATGCCACGCTCACCTGGGGTTACGTCGACCGGCTCCGCCGCATGACGAAGATGAAGCTCGTGCTCAAAGGCATCGTTACCCGCGAGGACGCCCGCCTCTGCCGCGAGCATGGTGTCGACGCCATCGTCGTCTCCAATCACGGTGGCCGCGCCGAAGAGACCGGCCGCGCCACCATTGAGAGCCTTTCCGAGGTGCTCGACGGCGCAGGCTCAACCCTCCCTGTCTTGATCGACGGGGGCTTCCGCCGCGGCACCGACATCTTCAAGGCTCTCGCCCTTGGCGCACGCGCCGTCGCCATCGGCCGCCCCTACGTCTGGGGCCTGGGCGCATTCGGCCAGGCAGGCGTCGAAAAGATCATCGATCTGCTCCAGGCAGAGTTCCGCCTCATCATGCAGCAGTGCGGCGCACGCTCGTTGGCGGAGATCACCCGGCAGTCGGTGACCGGTCTCTAGGCCCGGCTGAGTCTTAGTCGCCTTCCACTTCGCGATCCAAAGACCCGGGCTCACCTGCCTTGCGGGCGAAGTCCTCGGTCAGGATGATGGCTTCCGCCAGGTCGCGCATGGGGCGCCGCAGTCTGCGGCTCTCATTCCTTAGCCGCAGGTAGGCCTCTTCCTCGGTCAGGTGATACTTGAATTGCAGAATCCCTTTGGCGCGCTCCACCACCTTGCGCGTCTCGAGCTGCCGCTTCATCTCCTGCGTCTCTTCCACCAGCCGCGCGTTTTCGTCCTGCAGCTTGGCCTTGGAGATCGCGCCTCCCATCTGCTCGCCCACAAACGTCAGCAGCGCCAACTCTTCAGGCGCGTGGTCGTGCCGCTCCTTGTGGTGCACGTTGATCACGCCGATCACCTGGCCCGCCGCCACAATCGGCACCGCGCAGAACGCCTCGTAGGTGTCCTCGATCAGTCCCGGCAGACGGATGAAGCGCTGGTCCGACTGCGCGTTGGCCGCCAGCGCCACCACGCTCTTGTTCTCAAACACCCACCCCGTGATACCCTCGCCCACCTTCACGCTCAGGTGGCCGATCTCGGCCGCGTGCGGCACCTGCGACGCACGCAGCACGATCTCGCTGCTCTCGGGCTCGAACATGTACACCAGACACGCATCGCACCCCGTCACCTGTACCGTCATTCCCACAATCTCGCCCAGCATCTCGTCCACCGAGCGGTTCGAACTCACGATACTGCTGATCCGGTGCAGTAGCGATACCTGACTGGTGTTTGGTTCCATGAACGTCAAAGTGGCCATGCTGACTGTAGGATATGAATTGGGCCCCACATGGTCCAATCGAAACTTTCTATCAGACCCATTCTATCGTGCCCCACCCACGCAAACTCCTCACCGCACTGGCCGTTCTGTCCCTCGGGCTGCTTCAGGCCGCCCCGCGCTGGCTGAAGCTCGAATCGGGCCGCTGGGAACTGCTTACCGACGCCGGGCCCAAGACCGGTTCGGCCGTCCTGTCGCGCCTCCTGGAGATCGACGCGGCGTTCCGCGCCACCGGATGGCAACGGCCCGACGCGGCGCCCGCCGTGCGCATTGTTCTCTTTCGCCGCGCCCAGGACTTCGACGCCTTCCGCACCGCCACCAACAACAACGGACTCTTCCAGCCCGCGGCCGGCCGCGACCTGATCGTGCTTGCCGACATCGGCGAGGACACCCTCCGCGCCGCACGCCACGAGTACGTCCACCTCGCGCTCCACCACTCCACCGGCCCTCTGCCCCAATGGCTGGAGGAGGGCCTCGCCGAATACTTCTCCACTCTTGCCCCAGGTACTCAAAGCGCCGCCGGCAAGGCCATCGCCGGCAGACCCGTGCAGGCTCATCTTGAACTCCTCAATCGCGAATCATGGATGGAGCCGTCGCTCTTCGCCTCGGTCGGAAACCGTGATCCAGTCTATACCGATTCGCGCGCCTCCACGTTGTTCTATGCCCAAAGCTGGGCTCTCACGCACTTCCTCTTCCGTGCGCCGTCTCCTCGCGACCGCATCACTGCCTTCCAGCAGGCCATCCGCGCCGGCAAGTCGCAGCAGGCCGCATTCGCTGAGACCTTCAATCTGGGCTTCCCCGAAGCCATCGCCGCCGCCCGCGCCGCCGTCGCCGCCCGGCAACTGCCTGAGCGCGAGGTCGCCCTGGGCCTGCTCCCGCAGCCCTCCGCCTACATAGTCACCGGCCTCTCCGACCTCGACGCGCGGCTGGCCCGCGCCGACGCACTCCTCGATTGCGGCAAAACCGCCGAGGCGGAGTCGGCCTACAGTGAGATCGCCAAGAAGTGGCCCACCCACCCCGCCCCCGTCGCCGGGCTCGGCTACGCAGCCCTGCGCCGCTCCAGTTACGACGCCGCCCGCGCAAATCTCGAACGCGCCATGGCGCTGGGCGATACCCGCGCCTCCACCCAGTTCGAATACGCCATGCTGGTCAGGGACACCCGCGGCCCCGAAGCGCTCGTCATGGAGAGCCTGGAGCGCACCGTGCAATCCAACCCTTCCTTCGCCGAGGCATGGTTCTTCCTCGGCGCCGGACAACTCCGGCAAGGCCGCGCCCAGGAGGCCGTCGCCGCGCTCCAACGCGCCGTCGAGATCCTTCCCCGGCAGTCCATGTTCTGGGAGGCCCTCGCCCGCGCCCAGCTCGCTGCCGGCAATCGGGAGGCCGCCCGCGCTTCCGCCCTGCGCGCAGTCGAGGCGGCAGCCACCCCGCAGCAATCCGAAATGGCCCGCGGGGCGCTACGTGAGGTCGAGACCGCCCCCGCCGCCCGAGCGGCTGCCAAGCCCCCAGTGACCACACCTGGCACGTGGGCGACTCCCCAGGGCGACTCCTCCGTCACCGGCAATCTCGTGCTGCTCGACTGCGGCGCCGCCTCCGTCATGTTCCACGTCGAAACCCGCCCCGCCGCCGGCAAGACGCCCGCCCAGCGGACCATCCTGTTTACCGAGAAACTGAACCAGGTCATGCTCAGGGGAACCAGCTCGGCCCGCCGCGAGTTTATCTGCGGCCCCCAGAAACCGGCCCCACCCGTGGAGGCCGGCTATGTCGCCGGACGCCTGCCTACTTCCGCGCCTGCGCCGTCGGCGGCCAAACCGCCGGCCGCCAAGGCGCCCGCGAAGGCGGCAACTAAAGCCGCGCCCAAAGCCGCCGCCCGGCCCAAACCCGCACCGCCCTCGCCGCCCATCGCCGGAGAACTGGTCACGCTGGAGTTCAAGTAACCTTCGTCCCGGCGTGCTAGCGTAGCTGGAATATGCACATTACGCGCGTCTCCACCGCCGTCATCGAGGCCAACTTCGACTGGGTCCTGGTGCGCGTGGAAACCGACGCGGGCCTGGCCGGCTACGGCGAGGCCTTTCTCGGCCCCGGCGTCAGCGGCGTCATCCGTTCCTTCAATGAGGTCCTGGTAGGCGAGGACCCCATCCACATCGACCGTCTCATCCGCCGCATGCGCGCCTGCACCGTCTACGCCGCGCCCGGCCTCGTCTTCCATGCCATCGGCGGCATCGAAACCGCCATCCTCGATCTGCTCGGCAAGGCCTACCGCATGCCCGTCTGGCAGATTCTAGGCGGCAAGTACCGCGACCACGTCACCATCTACGCCGATTGTCACGGCGGCGGCGCCCTGGATTCCATCACGCCCCTGCTCAAGCCCCGCACGCCATCCTGGATGGAGCAACCCGGCGCCACATCCGAATCGCGCGTCAGCATCAAGCACCACGGCTGGGACGCCTCACAAAGTCTCGACCTCGCCCCAGCGCAATACGCCGGGCGCGCCGCCGCCATGGCCGCCCGCGGATTCCGCATCCTCAAGTTCGACGTCGATGTGCCTACCCCCTACGAGACCGACGAGTACAACCGGTCGTTGAGCCCGCAGGAGGTCGACTTCGCCGCCTCGCTCGCCTCCGCCGTCCGCCAGGCGGTCGGGCCCGAGATCGGGCTGGCCATCGATTGCCACTGGAACTACGGCGCCGCCGCCGCAGTGGACCTCGCCCGTGCCCTGGAGCCGCTCCGCCTGCTCTGGCTCGAAGACGTCTGCCCGCCGGAAAACATCGCCGCTCTCGCCCAGGTCCAGCGCGCGACCAGAACGCCCCTGGCCACCGGCGAAAATCACTTCTTCCGCCTCGACTTCGAGCGCCTCATCACCGAAGCTGGCCTGCGCGTGCTGGCCCCCGACGTGCAGAAAATCGGCCTCTGGGAAGGCCGCAAGCTCGCCGACCTGGCCGACCTCCACTACGTCAACCTCACCTGGCACAACATCAGCTCGCCGCTCGGCACCATGGCCGGAGTCCACCTCTGCGCCGCCACTCCCAATGTGCTCGCCCTGGAATGGCACGCCGCCAGTGTGCCATTCTTCGACGACCTCATCCAAACAGGCGACCGCCCCATGATCGTCAACGGCAAAGTGCGCGTTCCCGATACCCCCGGTCTGGGAATTGAAATAGACCTCGATGTCGCCTGGAAATACAGAAAGCCAGGCGAGCCGTTCTTCGACTCCCCTGGCTCCTGACTTCCGTCTTCTGACTTCTGTCTTCTGACTTCTGACTTCTGCCTTCTGACTTCTGGCTTCTGTCTTCTGCCTTCTGCCTACTTCTTCCTCACTCTCGCGCAAGCCGTGGCCGCGCCCTCCGGGTTCACCGCCGAGTTGCCCTCTTCGATGTGCTGGATCCTGCCGTCGGCGTCCACAACGAACGTCGCCCGGCTGGCGTATCCGGCATCCTTATTCAGAACGCCGTACGTTTCCGACACCTTGCGCTGGCTGAAATCGGAGGCCAGCGGGAAGGACAGCTTCAACTCTTCCTTCGACCAATGACTGAGCGTCGGCAGGTTATCCGTGCTGATGCCGATGACCACCGCGCCCGCTTCTTCGAATTTGGCGAGACCAGCCTGGTACGCCGTGAGTTCCTTCGTTCAACCACCGGTGAAGGCGGCCGGAAAGAAGGCCACCACCACGGTCTTCCCTCTCTGCTCGGAGAGCTTGAACGTACTGCCCGCGGTCGTCCGCAGGCTGAAATCCGGCGCCGCGTCGCCAACTTTGAGGTGTGTCTTCGGCGGAGCGGGCGCCTGTGCCGGCAGCATGCCGGCGGTCAGGACTGTCCCCACGGCCATTCCCAGAAATGAAATGATTCTCATCGGCTCTCCCTTCCTTCAACCGCCCCGGTCCTGCCCGGTGCGGTCACGCTTGTGCACTTGCGATTGAGCATAGCAGAGCCGCCGGTCCGGCCACACCACATTCCTCCGCGCATTTCTCTCTCACCCTCCGCCGCGCTCTCCGATAAGGCGTACGTGAGCCGCGCCGCCGCCAGGCGGCCCGGCCCCTACAGGAGACAGAACAGTGCAAGCAGCGGCAGTGTCGGAAAACGTTGCGGTCAAGGCGCGTCAGGGCAAGTACCTCGTCTTCCACCTCGGAAAGGAAGAGTTCGGCGTCCACGTGCTGAAGGTGCGCGAGATCATGGGAATCCAGGAGATCACCTGTGTTCCGCAGACGCCGGAATTCGTGCGCGGTGTCATCAACCTGCGCGGCAAGGTGATCCCGGTCATCGACCTTCGCCGCAAATTCCGCATGGAGGAGGCCGAATACACCTCGCGCACCTGCATCATCGTCTTGCAGGTGGCAATGGAAAGCGGAGCCATCCTGATGGGGGCCATCGTGGACGGCGTCTCGGAGGTTCTCACCATTCAGGAGAACGAGATCGAAAACACGCCGGAATTCGGTGAGGAGATGGCCACGCCCTACATCCTCGGCATGGCCAAGGTCAAGGGCAAAGTGAAAATCCTGCTCGACATCGACGAGGTCCTGTCGCGCCAGGAGGTGCGCGGACTGGAGCACTTGCCTCAACTCGGGCAGGGTGCGGAACTTGAGAACGCCTTCGCGGGAGAAACGCAGTCATGAACAGCAATACCAGAGGCTGGAATCAGATGAGTCTCGCTTGGAAGATCTACGCCAGTGCCGGCGCCCTGACTTCGCTCGTGTTGCTACTCGGCCTTCTTTCGGTCCTCGCATTGAGCCTCCTGCAACAGCGGCTGGACCAGGTGGTCCACCGCGACGCCCGCAAGAGCCAGATGTCGGCCGAGGCCGGCGCAACGGCGGGCGCCATCCTGAACGCCCAGCGCGGTGTGCTGCTGGGCAGTCTCACCGGCGATGCCGCCCAGGTGGAATCCGCCTCGCGGCAGCTACGCGACTCTGCCTCGCGGCTCAGGCAATCGCTACGGGCGATGGAGCCGCTGCTGGCCGAGGAGGTGGAGCGGAACCTCCACGCGCAGATGAACTCCACCGTGGAGGACTGGCAGCGCGAGTACTCCAAGTGGGACTCCAACATCCGGGGCCAGCGATTCGACGAGGCCTCCAAAGCGCAGGCCGAGGTCTTCCGGCCGATCTTCGATCGCATGCTGAGCAAGGCCGAGGAGCTATCGTCTGCCGCCAACGCCGCTCAGGCGCGTAGCGCCGAGGCGTCCACCTCTCAGGTCAGCCTCTGGAAACTGGTATCGGCGCTGCTCTGTTTGGTCTCTCTGGCTATCGGCGCGGTGGTGTTCTGGGTCATCCACGGCAACGCCGCCGAACTCTCGCGCATCGCCGGAGAAATTGAGGAGGGCTCGCGCCAGGTCGCCTCCGCCGCGCACCAGGTCTCGGGATCCTCACAGGCCCTGGCGCAGGGTTCGTCAGAACAGGCGGCGACGTTAGAGGAGACCTCGGCCTCCACTGAAGAGCTCAACTCCATGACCCAGAAGAACGCCGAAAACGCGCGCACCGCGGCCACCGAATCAGACCGCGCTGATCAACTCCTGAAGGCGACCGACCAGAAGCTCGGCGAGATGATCACCTCCATGCGCGAAATCAACACTTCGAGCGAAAAGATCTCCCGCATCATCCGCGTCATCGATGAGATCGCGTTTCAGACCAACATCCTGGCCTTGAACGCCGCCGTCGAGGCGGCTCGCGCCGGCCAGGCCGGCATGGGTTTCGCCGTGGTCGCCGACGAAGTGCGCAACCTGGCGCAACGCAGCGCCCAAGCCGCCCGTGATACCTCTGAATTGATCGAGGAGTCCATTCAGCGCTCCGGCGAGGGCAAACTCAGGCTGGATGAGGTGGCCGCCTGCGTCGCCAACGTCTTTGAAAACTCCTCGCGTATCCGCGTGTTGTTCAACGAAGTCAACCTCGGCAGCCAGGAGCAGGCCCGCGGCATCGAGCAGATCTCGCGTTCGGTGTCGCAGATGCAGCAGGTGACACAGTCCACCGCCGCAAGCGCCGAACAAAGCGCCTCGGCCGGAGAGCAGATGAGCGCCCAGGCGCAGTCGCTGCACGATTCGGTGGAACGGCTGCGGCTCTTGGTGAACGGTGCGGCCGGCTCTACCGGGCCGGCGCGGCCCCACATGGCAGCCGCTCGCCCTGACCTCGGGTTGCTCCACAAGACCTCTGCGCGCGCCGGTTGGCAGGCCCCGGCGCACTCGGCAATTCCAATGGGTGACTTCAAAGATTTCTAGCCGGCCGGCACAGTCACAGGAGCCTCCCATGGCAACACGCAAGTCCAATGCCCTGGTCCCCCCTCCGGACGTGGTCCAGGCCATGCAGGCGCTCGATGCCTCCATGGCCTCGCCGGCGGACCCCATCACCAGCCTGAACCAGGACCCGCAACTGATGCAGGATTTTCTGGTCGAGGCCCGCGAGCACCTGAGCACAATCGAGGCGCGGATGCTCGAAATCGAGCAGGGTGCGCAAAACGAGGAGACGCTGAACGCGGCCTTCCGGAGTTTCCATACCATCAAGGGCCTCGCCGGCTTCCTGGACCTCGGCGTGCTGCAGGAGGTTTCACACGAGGTCGAATCGCTCCTGGATCTGGCGCGTACCGGCCAACTGATGCTCGATCCTCCGCGCATCGATGTCGTGCTCCGCTCCGGTGATTACCTTGCCGCCTGGCTGAATCACATCGAGGAGGCCCAGCAAGGCCTTCAAACCAGGACGCCGCCGCCGCCGGCCGGTCTCCTGGAGAAGATACGTGCCGCCGCTTCGCCGGATCAATCGTCCCAGCCGGCCGATGCCGCCGGCGCCCCCCCGCAACAGGCCGGAGAGGAGCCGGGCACGGCCAAGCAGGGGCCGCGCGGCGAAACTTCAATGCTGAAGGTGGAAACCGCCAAACTGGAGTACCTGGTGGAAATGGTGGGCGAACTGGTCATCGGCCAGTCCATGCTGCGCCACACGCCGGAGTTGGGCGATGTGAAATCGCCGCGTCTGCAACGCAACATCGCCCAATTGACGCGCGTCACCGCCGAGGTGCAGAAGACGGCCATGTCGATGCGCATGGTCCCCATCGGCCAGTTGTTCCGCCGTATGTCGCGCCTGGTGCGCGACCTTTCGCGCAAGTCCGGCAAGCCGGCCGAACTCGAGATGCGCGGTGAAGATGTCGAGCTGGATAGAACCATCGTCGAGGAGCTATCCGACCCCTTGGTCCACATGCTGCGCAATTCCATGGACCACGGCCTGGAGACTCCGGCCGAACGCGAGGCCGCCGGCAAGCCGCACACCGGTCGTATCCGCCTCACCGCCGCTCACCAGGCCGGCCAGATCATGATCGGCATCAGTGACGACGGCCGCGGATTGGACCGGAACAAAATCCTGCGCAAAGCCGTCGAGCGCGGCCTGGCCCAACCCGACGCCGTCCTCACCGACAGTGAAGTCTTTCACCTCATCTTCGAGCCCGGCTTCTCCACTGCGGAGAGAGTGACCGACGTCAGCGGCCGCGGTGTGGGCATGGACGTGGTGCGGAAACACATCAACCGCCTGCGTGGGCGTATCACCATCACCTCGCAGCCTGGCTCCGGGACCACCTTCCATCTCGAAGTCCCGCTGACGCTGGCCATCATCGACGGCCTGGTGGCTCTGGTGGGCGGCGAGCGCTACATCGTCCCCATCTTCGCCGTGCGCGAGATGTTCCGTCCCACCGCCGGCCAGTTGTTCACGGTCGAGAATCGCGGCGAGATGGCCCTGGTGCGCGAGCGCCTGCTGCCGGTACTCCGCCTGGGACGCCGCCTCGGGGTCAAACCACGGTCCGAGGACCCGTGCGAGGGCCTGATGATCGTCGGCGAGAGCGGCAGCCGCACGTTCTGCCTGCTGGTGGACGAACTGGTCGGCAAACAGGAAGTGGTCATCAAGAGCCTCGGCGAGACATTTCATGGCGTGTCGGGGATCGCCGGTGGAGCCATCCTCGGCGACGGCCGCGTCGGCCTCATTCTGGACCTTTCAACTCTGGCCGCCGGAGTCAGCCATGCCGCCTGAGGCCCTGCCCTCGGCGGCATCCGCCTCCAGCCCGCCCGCCGCCGCCGACCTCAGCCAGCGCGTGTTTGATGAGATTCGCGCGCTGGCTCGCGAGGTCTTCGGCCTCGATCTGAAACAGGGCAAAGAGATGCTGGTCAGCGCCAGGCTGGGCAAGCGCGTGCGTGAACTCGGCCTGCAGGACATTCAGGCCTATCTGGCGTACGTGCGCGACGACCGCTCCGGCCAGGAACTGTCGGCCCTGATCGACGCCCTGACCACCAACTTCACCAGCTTCATGCGTGAAGCTCAACACTTCGCGCTGCTGAGCGAGCGGATCCTCCCCACACTGGCGGCCCGGCGGCAGGTCTTCACCATTTGGAGCGCGGGATGCTCCACCGGAGAGGAGCCCTATAGCATTCTGTTCCAGTGCGCCGAGGCGCTCGGCGAGTCTCGTCTGGGCTCGCTTCGCCTGTTGGCTACCGACATCTCTACCCGCGTGCTCGACGCGGCGCAGTCCGGCGTGTTTGCCGCCGAAAAGCTGAAGGACCTGCCGGAGTCCTGGCACCGCCGCTTTTTCCAGCGCGGCGAGGGAGCCAGCGCCGGGAAAGTCCGCGTGCGGCCGGAGTGGCGCCAGCGCGTCAGCTTCTCCCGTCTGAACCTCATGCAGGACTTCTCCCGCCTTCCCCTGTGCGCCGTCATCTTCTGCCGTAACGTCATGATCTACTTCGACAAGCCCACACAGGAGAAGCTGGTTCGCCGCTTTGCCGCGCAGTTGGAGCCCGGCGGCTGGCTCTTCATCGGCCACTCTGAAGGACTGCTGGGCATGCGTCACGGCCTGGACTATTGCCTGCCGGCCGTCTACCGCAAACCGGGGCGCGCCGCCGGACCGGCCGGAAGGAGCGCCTCATGAGCGCCCTTGTGGTCGGAGTGGGCGACTGCAAAGTGACCGGCGATCCGGCCGCCGAACTGGTCACCTATGCCCTGGGCTCCTGCATAGCCGTCGCCATCTGGGATCCGCTTTCCAAGGTCAGTGGCATGCTGCACTTCATGCTCCCCGACAGCGCCGTCGACCGCCTCACCAACGGGCGCGAGAACCCCTTCCGCTATGCCGACACAGGCACGCCCCTGCTGTTTCAGGCCGCCTACCGCCAGGGCGCGGACAAACGCCGCCTCGTCGTCCGCCTGGCCGGCGGCGCCGCGGTGGTCGACGACAACGGCATCTTCAGCATCGGCAAACGCAACTACGCCGCGCTGCGCAAACTCCTGTGGAAGGCCGGCGTGCTCATCCACGGCGAGGAGGTCGGCGGCTCGGTATCTCGGACCATCCGCCTGGAAGCCGCCAGCGGCCGCATGCTGGTTCGCGCGCCCGGCCAGCCCGAGCGCGAACTGGCCGCCCGTGCCGCCTCGGCCGTGCACGCCGCTCTCAACGGAGGTGTGGAATGACAAAGAACGTCCTCATCGTCGACGACTCCCCCGTCATGCGTTCGTTCGTCAAGCGCACTATCGCCGTGGCCGGCCTCAGCGTCTCCGCCTGCCTCGAAGCCGGCAACGGCCGCGAAGCCCTCGAACGCCTCCGCTCGGCCGCCCAGGCCGGCGCTCAGGTCGACCTCATCCTCACCGATATCAACATGCCGGTGCTCGACGGTGAGGGCCTGCTCCGGGAGCTGCGTCTCGATCCCGGCCTCGCCCGCATCCCGGTCGTTGTCGTCTCCACTGACTCCACTGACCAGCGCGTTGACGCCCTCATGCGTCTTGGCGCTTCGGACTATGTACGCAAACCCTTCCCACCCGAGAAGCTCTTTCAGGTCCTCTCCGGCCTCTTCCCGGAATGGAGCGCCTCGTGACTCCAGGCGCCCGGCGCGGGAGATTCCTATGAAAGACCTTTCCCACCCCAAGCTCCGAAACGCCTGCCAGGCTGCCGTCCTCGAGGTCCTCGAACTGATGTTCTTCGAGCTCCCCATCACCACCGCCGAAGTCTCTTCCGCCTTCCAGCCGGACTCTTGCGCCGCCTCCGCTCGCTTCAACGGCAGCCTTCAAGGCGCACTCACCGTCGCCATCACCCGCAGCTCCTGTATCCGCCTCGCCGCCAGCCTGCTTGGCCTGGAGCCCGATGAAATCGACGCCCAGAACTGTCTCAGCACCGTCACCGAACTCGCCAATATGCTCTGCGGCGCCACCATCAGCCGCTTCGAACCCGAAGGACGCCTCCATATCGAGCAGCCCCAATCGATTGCCGCTTCCTACGCCCCGTCCGGCCACTGGCTCACCTTCCAACTCGAGGACGGCTGCATCTCCGTCTTCATCCAGTTCCAGGAGCCATAATGCCTGCCCCCGCCAAAACCCGCGTCCTCGTCGTCGACGACTCGGCCATCGTTCGCAAAGTCCTGAGCGATATCCTGAACTCGCAGCCCGACCTCGACGTCGTCGGCACCGCACCCGATCCCTTCGTCGCCCGGGACAAGATCCTCTCCCTCGCCCCAGATGTCCTCACCCTCGACATCGAAATGCCCCGCATGGACGGCCTCACCTTCCTCGACAAGCTGATGGTGCACCACCCTCTCCCGGTCATCGTCATCAGTTCCCTCACCCAAAGCTCCACCGGAAAAGCCATGGAGGCCCTCAGCCGCGGAGCCGTCGATGTGCTCGCCAAGCCCGGCGGCCCGTACTCGGTCGGCGACCTGCGCGAGGACCTCCCCCGCCGCATCCGCGCCGCGGCCCGCTCCCGCCCGGCCCGCCCGCATCCGCAGGCGCCCGCCGCCGCCCCGCCTGTTAAGCTCCAGGCCGGCTCCATCCCGCCCAAGCGCATCGTCGCCATCGGCGCATCCACCGGCGGCACCCAGGCCATCGAGAAGGTCCTGAAGTCGCTCTCCGGCGATGTCCCGCCCATCGTCATCACCCAGCACATCCCCGACGGCCCCAAGGTCTGCTACAAGCGCCCCTCGGTCGACGTCCTGTTCCATTCCGTCGCCCAGGCCGCCGGCTCCTGCGCCTCCGCTGCCCTGCTCACCGGCATGGGCAGCGACGGAGCCGAGGGTATGCTGGCCATGCTGCGCGCCGGTGCCCGCACCGTCGCCCAGGATGAGGACTCCTCCGTTGTCTTCGGTATGCCCCGCGAGGCCATTCGCCTCGGCGCCGCGCAGGTTGTCGCCCCGCTGGACCGCGTCGCCGCCGCGCTCTTCGACGCCGCCCGCTAACCCAGCAACAACTCCGCCAGCCGCGCCGCGCTTGCCGCGAAAGGCCGCGCCCGCGCGAACTCGCCTGCCGCCCGTCCCATCGCCACCCTCCGGCCGTCATCCTCAAGCAGTCCGGCGATCGCCGGCCAAAGCGGTCTGCCCGCCGGCACAGTCACACCAAACTCCGGCGCCATGATCTCCCGCGAGCCGGCGCTCTCCGCGCAAACCGCCGGCAGCCCCGCCTGCAGAGCCTCCATCAGCGTCAGTCCATAGCTCTCGTGCCGCGACGGAAATACATACAGGTCCGCCATCTCGAAAAAGGCCCGCTTCCGTGCGCCTGCCACGTATCCCGGAAACACCACCCTGACGCGCTTCAACCGCGATGCCAGCGCCCGCAATCTCTCCATGTGCCGGCGGCCGTGCATGAACGCCGCTTCGCCGCAGATGAAGAGCCACACCGGCCGAGCCGGCATCCTGCCCGACCCCTCCCAATCCAGCAGCGACTCCAGCAGTGCATCCTGCCCCTTCTCCGGCGAAATCCGGCTCAGGCACAGCAGCACCCGCGCCTCGCCCGGGACACCATACTCGCGCCGCAGGTCGATCGCCGGATCCGCCGCCGCCTCCGGCGGCGCTCCCCACGGCACAACGTGAATCCTCTCCGCCGGCGTGTCCGCGTAACCGGCCAGCAGAATCTCCTTCATCGCCGCCGACGGCACAACCACCGCGTCCGAGTGCGCCAGGCTCGCCCGCTGCTGCTCGAAAATCAGCCTGAGAATCCGCGGTGCGATGCGTCCCGCCCCCAGCGCCCGCAACCTCTCCCACAGCCGCGCCAGCGCCGCCGGGCCCGCCACCCCGCGTAAGTAGATCGCCGCGATGTAGGCCACCACGTCCACGTGATAAACCGTCACCACACGGAATCCCGCCGCCCGCAGCCTCGCAAAGTCGGGTCCCTCGCTGATATCGTTCACCAGGATCGATGTTGTGGCCGGATCGTGCCGCAGCGCTTCCGCCGTCGACGCCTCCCGGAACGCGTCGCAGAATGCCGCATACTGCCGCTCGTTGTACTCCACCAGTTCCCGCCCGCCCGGTGCCGTGCCGCCCAGTACCGAAGGCGCCACCATCTCCACATCCACTCCGCAACGCGACCACTCCGCCAGCAGCATCTCCGACACCGCCGCCCCGCCGCCCAACGGGATGCCCTGCCCGGCGAAACCCCCGTGAGCGGCCAGATACAGAATCCGCCGCGGGCTCAAGAACCCACCATGCATATCATGGCGTTGGAATCCGCCATGTGAAGCACCAGGATGTACCACGCCATCGTCAGCAACAGTTCCAGATCCTCGCGGTTGCGAGCCGCCTCACCCACATCGATGTCGGCGCCGTGATGCACCAGCCCCTTGTTGTGGAATCGCAGCAACTGCTCTCCGCCCGCGGCCGTCAGCGCCCACTCCGAGCCCCAGAAGCCCATCGTATGCAGTGCCAAAGTCTCTCCGCCGGCCAGCCGCAGGGCGCCCTTTTGGCCAGAGAAACTCGGCTTGTAGATGGCGATATCGGCCTCCTCGCCCAGCACGCGCGCCGAAACCAGTGGTGACAGGAACCCCGTGCGCTTGAAGCTCCATTTCCCCTGCGCCGTCTCGGCTTCTGCCAGTGTGCCGAACGTCTTCTTGAACTCCAATCGGGCCAACAGCGAATCGCCCGCTCGCAGCTCGTACGTCCGCGAGAATGCCCCTGGTTGCCGCCACTCAAGGCCGGCTAGTTGGTTGCGCTGGATGGGAATCATGGCCAAACCCTTTCTCGAAGATCTGCACCGCGCGCTGCGCGGTGGCGATTGTGATCCCTCGTTCGGCGCACTTCAACCGCACCCGGCGGTTCACCTCGCGCGCCACCCTCCACTGCTGGCTCGGCCGCGTGCGCATGCGCGCCTTCACCACCACCCCCTGCTCGGTGAAGCGGTCCACGCCCGCCACCTCCATCTCCTCCAGCACCAGAGGTCCGAACTCCGCGTCCGCACGCAACTCGTCGCCCGCCTCTCGCAATGCGCCCAACAGCAGCTCCGGATCTTCCCCATAATCAGCCGCCATCTCAAACACGGCATAGGAGTGGCCCAGCGTCAGGTTCGAGAAGTTCTGCACCGATCCGTTGGCGACCACATGCACATTCCCGTCGTAGCCCCGCAACACCGTGGTCCGCAGAGAGAGCTGCTCCACCGTCCCCGTCAGGTCGCCGATCTTGATCACGTCGCCGATCCGGATCTGGCCCTCGGTCAGCAGGAACAGCCCGTTGATCCAGTCCTTCAGCACGCTCTGCGCCGCGAAGCCCACCGCCAAACCGGCCACCCCGGCGCCCGCCAGCAGCGGCCCCACGTCGAACTTGAACTCGCGCAGCGCTAGCACCATCGCCAGCGTCCAGATCAGCGAAAACAATACCCGCCGCGAGATGCTGGCTATCGTGTCGGTCTGCTTCTCGATCTCCGCGTCCGCCCCGCCCCGTTCCCGGATCAGCTCCGCCGAGAGCCGCCGGATCCGCCGGAACAACTTCCCCAGCAGGAACGTCAGCAGCGCCGCCCCCGCCAGGTACACCGACGCCTTCAGGCTCATCACCAACCACTCGTCGATCCGGTCCCACTTCAGCGCGGCAAGAAACGGCGGCATACGCCTCCATGGTAAAGCCTTGGGGCAAACGCAAAACAGGCCACCCCGAAAGGTGGCCTGTCCCGCATCAAACTCGATCGAGCCCCTACTCCACGTCCCTCGGCCGCTTCTTGCGATTGCGCTTCCGCGCCAATGCCGCCTTCACGCGCTTCTTTTCGCCGGGCTTCATGTAGTAGGAGTGTTTCTTGATCTCCTTGATGATGTCCTCCTGCTGCACTTTCCGCTTGAAGCGGCGTAATGCGGATTCAAGAGTCTCACCGTCCTGAATGTATACTTCTGCCATTCCTACTCACCTCCTTCCGGCGTGAATTCGAACTTTCAGTCTACCAGACCGCCCGCCCCTACAGCGGAAGCTGGTCCACGATCTCGATGTTGAACCCCTCCAACCCCACCACCTTCCGCCTGTGGTTGGTCAGGAGCCGAATCCGGTGCAGCCCCAGGTCCGACAGGATCTGCGCCCCCAACCCCGTCTCGTGCTGCAGCAGCCGCTGCCCCGCCGGCGACGAATAGTGCGATCTGCCTGATCCCCGATCCCGTCTGGTGCAGGTACACCAGCACCCCCGCCCCCTCGGCGACAATATGCTCCAGCGCCGCCCGCAGAATCCGGTGGCACTCGCACTCCGTCGAGTGGAACACGTCCCCGTAGGTGCACCGCGAATGCATCCGCACCAGCGCCGAGCCCGCCTTCTCCGGATTGCCGTAGATCAGCGCCAGGTGCGTCTCCGGATCGATCGAGGACGCGTATGAGATCGTGCGGAACGTCCCCAGGTCCATCGTGATGGACCCCTCGGCCGCGCGCCGCACAATGTGCTCGTTCTCCAGCCGGTAGCGGATCAGGTCCGCCACCGAGATCAGCAACAGGTCGTGCCGCTTGCAGAACTCCACCAGTTGCGGCACCCGCGCCATGGTGCCGTCGTCGTTCATGATCTCGCAGATCACGCCGCCCGGCCGCAGTCCCGCAAGTCTCGCCAGGTCGACCGCCGCCTCGGTCTGGCCGGACCGGATCAGCACCCCGCCCTCCCGTGCCCGCAACGGAAACACGTGTCCCGGCCGCGCCAAGTCGGCCGGGTGCGAGCCTGGATCAATCGCCACCTGAATCGTCCGCGCCCGGTCGGCCGCCGAAATGCCCGTCGTCACCCCCTCGGTCGCGTCCACCGCCTCGCAGAACGCCGTCCCGAACTGCGACGTGTTCCGCTGCGACATCAGCGGCAGGTTCAGCCGGTCGCAGACCTCCGGAGCCAGCGCCAGGCACACCAGCCCGCGCCCGTGCAGCGCCATGAAGTTGATCGCCTCCGGCGTGGCGAACTCCGCCGCCAGCGTCAGATCGCCTTCGTTCTCTCTGTCCTCATCGTCGACAACCACCAGCATGCGGCCGGCACGGAAGGCGTCGAGGGCTTCCGGAATAGTGGCAAAGCTCATATGTACTTCTCTTATTATGCCGGTATCCGCCCCCTGCCACCCATAGGCGGTAATCTAGACCTGATGCGCTACCTGCGCCTGCTCGCTGGCCTTCTCCTGCTTCTGGCCGGCAGTTACGAAATCGCCCACACCTGGGGAGCCATCCGCTTCTACCGCGACGCCCCCCGCCTGCCCTTCACCATCCCCTCTCACACCACCGTCATCTCCGCGCTTCAGGATGAGGCCACGGCCGCCGGCCTCCAGCCTGGCGACCGGGTCCTCACCGTCGCCGGCCGCCCGCTCCGTCACGGCGGCGAGTTCAAGGCCTCCCTCCGCTCCGCCGCAGCCGGCCAGCACCTTCCCGTCCAGTACCTCCGCGGCGGGCAGACCCTCTCCGCCGAAATCCAGCTCAAGCCCGCCGCCGGACCCATGTCCGGTTGGCGCGACTGGATCATCGCCATCTTCGTCGACTTCCTCACACGCGTCGTCTGCCTCGCCCTCGGCTTCTTCGTCGTCCTCGTCCGCCCGCGCGACCTCGCCGCCTGGCTCGTCCTTGGCCTCATGATCAGCTTCGGCCACCTGGCCACCGGCGTCGGCAACATCCCCCTGGAATGGGATCAGCCTTGGCGCAGTTCCGGCGTCTTCTATGCTTTCATCGCCAATACCACCTGGGCGCTGTGGATGCTGCTCTTCGGCCTCTACTTCCCTGACCCGCGCTCGCCTGTCCGCATCCTTCGCTGGACCCAATGGGCGGTCGGGCTGCCCTTACTCGCCTTCAGCCTCACCGTGGCAATCTTCGAGTCCATCGAAGCCGCCGGTGGCCAGACCCCCGATCTCGTCAACCGCGCGCTCCGCTTCGCCTCCCCGGTCTTCTTCATCCTCCTTCTCGCCTCCCCGGTCTTCTTCATCCTCCTTCTCTGCGGCATCGCGGTCTTCTTCGCCAATATCCCCTATAAAGCCGCCAAGGAGCCCGCCGCCGACGCCAGAAGGCGCCTCAAGCTCCTATGGTGGGGCGCCAATCTCAGCCTGGCCCCCATGTTCTTCGCCGCCGTCTATACCCGCATCCGAGGCACGGACCTCAATTCCCTCCCCGGTCCGCTCATCCTCGTCCTGATGCTCCTCATGTTCGTCTTCCCGGCCACGCTCGGCTACGTCATCGTCGTCCAGAAGGCCCTCGATGTGCGCGTCGTGCTCCGCCAGGGCCTCCAGTACGCCCTCGCCCAGAAAGGCGTGCGCGTCCTCACGGCGCTCGTCATGTTGCTGGTCATGTGGGTGGTCTACCAGGAGTTCAAAAGCGTCGGCATGAGACCGGCTCGCCAGCTTCAACTCATCGCCTACTCCATGCTGGCCGCCATCGTCGTGCAACGCGGCGCCGGCAAGGCCCGCGCCTGGGTGGACCGCCGCTTCTTCCGCGAGCAGGTGGAGGCCGAACAGGTGCTCGCCGCCCTCAGCGACGAAGTGCGCAGCATCGCCGACGCCGAAGAACTCAAGCTCCGCGTCTGCAGCCGCGTCTCCGCCGCCCTGCACGTCGAGCGCGTCGAGATCACTTCCAACGGCGCCGGCGACGGCTGGGAACTCGCCATCCCCCTCTCCGCCGGCGCCGACGCCCACGGCCACCTCGTCCTCGGCCCCAAGCGGAACGAGGAGCCCTACTCACGCAGCGACCGCCGCCTGCTCGAAACCGTCGCCACCCAGACCGCCCTCGCCCTCGAAAACTCCCGCCTCACCCGCGAAGTGGCCGCCGAGGCCGCCCGCCGCGAACGCATCCACCGTGAACTGGAAATCGCCCGGGAGGTTCAGGAACGCCTCCTCCCCCGCCGGCCTCCCCCCGTCCCTGGCCTGGAGTGCGCCGGCCACTGCCGCCCGGCCCAGTCCATCGGCGGCGACTACTTTGATTTCTTCCTCACCCCTGCCTCCCACCTCACCGCCGTCATCGGCGACATCTGCGGCAAAGGCGTCCCCGCTGCCCTCCTCATGGCCGGACTCCAGGCCTCCCTCCGCGGCCTCTGCGCCGGCGGCGTAGCCGGCCTCGGCGACCTCATGTCCCGCCTCAACCGCCTCGTCTTCGACTCCACGCCCCGCAACCGCTTCGCCACCCTCTTTTGCTGCCAGTGGGACCCCGCCGCCCGTACCCTCCGCCACTCCTCCGCCGGCCACGCCGGCGCGGTCCTGCTCCGCCACGGGGGCGAGGTGGAAATCCCCGCCGCGCGCGGCCTCGCCTTAGGCCTGGTCCCCCACGCCGTCTATCCCTCCGCTGAACTCACGCTTCAGCCCGGTGACCTTCTCGCTGTCTGCACCGACGGCGTCCTGGAAGCCATGAACCACGCCGGCGAGGAGTTCGGCGACGCCCGCTGGCTCGCCGCCGTCCGCGCCTGCTCTTCCCTTCCCCCCTCCGAAATCATCGCCCGCGTCATCGCAGATGTCGATGCCTTCGCCGCCGGAGCGGATCAGCACGACGACATCACCGTCATCGTCCTCAAAGCCCTTTGACCCTGTGCTAACATCGAATTGACCCACCACACACACTTCGCGGAGAGGTGGCTGAGTGGTCGAAAGCAGCGGTTTGCTAAACCGTCGTAGGGCCATAAAGCTCTACCGAGGGTTCGAATCCCTCCCTCTCCGCCAGTCCAATTACTTACAGACGAAATCGACCCACGCACACTGGATGGGTTCTGCGTCAGAACCCACGAGTTGCAAACGGACTGCAAACGGTACTCCTGGGTGCGTAAAGGGGCTCGGCAGCAGCAAACGTCACCCGACGACGCGGCACTGCTTTTCAAGTGCGGGCTTCAGGGCCGCATCGACCTTCTGAACGGCCTCCTCCGGCC
>JACRKW010000073.1 GCA_016215215.1 Acidobacteriota bacterium | reverse complement strand
GTGGTGCAGGCGGGCGGCGGCAGATACAGCTTCGAGATGAGGGGGTGGTAGATGAAGAGGCGGGAGTTCCTGTACACAGCCGGAAGCGGGTTGCTTGCGGCACCCGATGTTGCCCCTATGCCGTGGTACAGCCGGATGCGGCGGCTGGGGCAACTGAACATCAACGAGGCGGACGCCTCGACGCTGGACGTGGACCGCTGGATCGGGTACTGGTCGCGCATGAAAGTGGACGGACTCATCGTGAGCTGCGGCGGGATCATGGCGTTCTACCCGACGGACGTGCCGCTGCACCGGCGCTCGCGGTTTCTGGGTACACGGGACCTGTTCGGCGAGTACTCGGCCGCCGCGAAGAAGGCGGGGATCCGCGTGATCGCGCGGCTGGACCCCTCGTACGCCTTTGAAGAGGTGCTGAAGGCGCGGCCGGAGTGGTTTGCCAGGAGCGCCGCCGGGCGCCCGGTGGAGCACAACGAGGCGGCGGGATTGTTCCGCACCTGCGAGTTCGGGGCGTACTACGACCAGCACATGACGGCGATCATCGGGGAATTGTGCGACAAGTACGATCCGGATGCGTTCTATACGAACGCCTGGCCGTCAACGGGGTTGGGTTCGATCTGCCACTGTGAGCGGTGCCGGGGGTTGTTTGGAACACTGCCGCAGAAGGATGACCGCGCCGACCCGGCGTTTCGCCGCTGGACAGAGCGGCGCATGGAGCGCGTGCTGGAGGTGTGGAAGCTGTGGGACACGACGGCGAGCCGGGGCCGGTCGGACCGCGTCTACGTCGGCAACCTGGGCGGCAGCATCCGGGCGGAGGCCGACGTGAGGCGCATCGCGGGCGTGGCGCGGTGGATGAACGCCGACCACCAGGACCGTTCGGGCAACGTGCCGATGTGGGACTGCGCGCAGCAGGGGCGCATCGGTTACGCGGTGATGCGCGGGCGGCCGGTGACGAACGTGACCAGCGGTTACAACATGAGCGACGCCATCTGGCGGCACACGTCGAAGTCGCCGCTGGAGATGCGGATGTGGCTGAAGCAGAGCGCGGCCAGCGGCATGGTGCCCTGGCTGACCTGGCTGGGCGGCGAGCCGCAGGACACGCGCTGGATGGAGACGGGGTTGCAGGTGTTTCCCTGGCTGAAGGAGAACGAGCGGCACTTCTTCAACCGGCGCTCGCTGTCGCGAGTCGGGCTGGTGTGGCCGCAGCGGACGCAGGTGTGGCACCCCACGTTGAACCGCAACACGGACGCGCTGCAGGGATTCTATTTTGCGCTGCTGGAGAACCGCATCCCGTTCGATTTGATCCATGACGGCGACCTCACCGCCGAGAGGCTGGGCGGCTACGAGTGCGTCGTGCTGCCGAACGCGGCGCTGCTGTCAGACGGCGAGTGCGCGGCAGTGCGCGGATTCGCGGCCCAGGGCGGGGGCGTGGTGGCGACGTTCGAGTCGTCACTGTACGACGAGAACGGGAAGCGGCGGGCGGAGTTCGGCCTGGCGGGCACGTTTGGGGCGTCGTTTGCGGGCCAGGTGGAGGGGCCGTTGCGGAACTCCTACTTCCGGGTGGAGCGGCCGCACGCGGTGCTGGAGGGCTTCGGCGGGGCCAGGTACCTGCCCGGGGGGCAAAATCGAGTGTTGATCGCGGAGGACGCCGGCGCGCCGCTGGTGCGTATTCCGCCGTATCCGGCGTTTCCTCCGGAGATGGTTTACCGCACCGGGGACAAGCACACCGGGCCGGAGATGATCGTGAGAGAGCCGGCTGGGCGGAGCGTGTACTTTCCGTCGGATGTGGACCGGACGCTGTGGCGCAGTTGGAATCCGGACCTGTCGCGGCTGCTGGCCAATGCCGTGCGGTGGGCCGCGCGCGGGCGGTTGGGGGCGCATGTGGAGGGTCCGGGGCTGGCCGACGTCTTCTACTGGGAGACGGAGGCGGGGCTTGCGCTGCACGTGCTGAACTACAACAACCCGGCGCTGATGCGGGGTCCGGCGCGCGAGGCATTCCCGTTGGGGGCGCAACGGGTGAGCCTGGCTCTGCCGGAGGGCTTCAAGCCGCGGGCGGTGGAGACGCTGGAGACCAAGGCACGCCTGGCCTTCCGCGTTTCGGCGGGAAGGATCGAGTTCACGCTGCCCGGCGTGCGGGAGTACGAAGTAGCGGCGGTTACCGCTTAGTCTGATCGAAGCTGGCGCGGACGCCCAGGGTGAGGATGGTGTCGTTGCCCTTCTTGCCGGGCAGCGGGTTGGAGAGGTAGCGCGACGAGAAGCCGACGTTGAATTCGAACCACTTCTTAATCGGCACGCTGGCCGTGGTGTCGAGGTTGTAGCGGTACTCGCCGGTGTCGGTCATGTTGGGGATGAAGGAGAAGCGCTCGAAGAGCTTGAGGCGTTCGAAGGGCTGGTAGCCCCACTCCTGGCCGGCGGCCATTTCGGTGGAGTTCCTGGTTCGAGTGGTGTAGGCGAGGGGCTTGGTGGTGGCGGTGACGTCGAAGGTCTCGCGGTTCCAGTTTGCGCCGCCCATCAGGTCGAGGTAGCCCTTCCTGGTTTTCCAGGCGTGGTAACCGAAACCGCCGCCGACGACCACTCGAAGATTGAGGTCGAGGAACTTGTCGTAGTCGTAGGAGTTGATGCCGTAGACGAAGAGACGGGGCCTCAGATCGCGATCAATGCGGAAGGATCCGCTCATGCGGTTGGCGGTCTGGCCGTGGGGAAGCGTGGTGGCCTGGGTGGCGTAGATCTGGGTGAAGTTGACGCCCATCTTGTTCTTGCCGGCCGCCCGGGTGGCGCTGGCGGCGGTCGAGATGGTGGTGGTGGAGGCGTTGCCGCTGGCGTTGGCGATGCCGAGCGAGATGAAGCCGGCCCAGAAGTCGTTCAGCCTCGGGCGGCTGATGCGCTCGAGTTCACGCTGGTAGGCCTTGTGGGAGGCCTCGTCGCGCAAGGCGGTGAGCGTTTCGGGCTTCACGGTGACGGTTCCGCCGCCGGACTTTTCCACGATGAGCCCTTCGGCCGCCGGGGCCAGCTTGCCCTGGACCTCGCCGGCGTCTTTCAGTGTGACGTGCATTGGCTGATCGGTCTGGATGGCCGTGATGAGGGCGCGGTTGATCCTGATGTCGCCGGCGTATTCGGTCTTGAGCAGCACGGTCTTTTCGTCGGCATTCACGATCTTGCCGGTGAGGCGGTCGCCGTTCTTGAGGGTGATCTGGTCAGCCAGGGCTGTGCCGCAGGCGACGCACGCCAAGACGCAAAGGAGGTTTGGAAGGCAGCGCATGGTTCAAGTTCTCCGAAGAAGCCGCCGCGACGGTGGGGGCCGGAGCGCTCCCAGGAAGGCGGCGGTCAATACACTAAGAATAGCTCGCCAATTGCTGATCGCGCCGGCGACTCTTCAGTTGGCGTCCGCAATGGTGACAGTGAACTTGAGCTGGAGGGGTTTGCCGGGCTGAATGGTGAAGCCCTGAACGTCGTCAGTGCGGCCGGGGAAGGAGGCGCCGGCGAAGCCATAGCGGCGGAGGCACCACTGGTAGGGCACGCCCGGGTTGGAGGGGTCGGGGGTGATACGCAAGGTGGCTTTGCGCCCGTCGTAGAGGGCTTCGAGCTCAGCCCATTTGTGAGGGACGAGATCTTCGTCCTTGTCCACTGGGCCCTCGGCGGAGCGGATAACGGTCTGCTGGCGGGGCGCGAAGCGGGCGCTGAAGCCGCCGTAGCTTTTGCCACGCTCCTGGGAGCCGCGGAGGGTGACGGGTTCGTCCTGGGCTTCGAACTTCAGGTCGACCTCGAAGGAACGGGAAGCGCCCTGAGAGGGGGAGGCGGAGATGCGAACGGTCTCCTGCACGATCTTCTTCTCGCCGGCGTACCAGCCGTTGGCGGCGATGAGAACGGCGCGGCCGGGCCGGGCTTGCGAGCCGAGGATCTTCTCGAAACGGTGCTGGACGCCGCGGTACATCCAGAGGTCGTACTTGCCGGAGGGGGTCTCGACGACAGGCCAGGCCCAGAAGAGGCCGTGGTGATGGTAGTGGTCCTTGGCGAAGTCGTCGAGCATGGAGACGCCGGCCGGGGTGAGGGCGGGAAAGATGTAGCAGCAGCGCCGGCGGTCCTCGGGGGCGCCGGCCTTGAGCTGGGGCCCGTAGTTGTAGACCAGGTAGGTCTTGCCGTCCTCCGAAAGTTCCATGCGGCCGTCGCCCAAGTCCTTCCAGGCGAGCGAACCTTGAGCGAAGGCCGCGGACGCGGCGAGGATGAGAATGCCAATGAGTTTAGCCACGGGACTCACGCCTCACTTTCTCTTCATCGACTTCGACGCCCAAGCCTGGACCGGAGGGCACGCGGATGGCGCCGTCTTCCAGCTTGAAGGCGACTTTCAGGAAACTGCCCGCGAGGAACTGAAGGCCGTTGAGGGCGGCGGGGTACTTCAGGCCGTAGGCGCCGTAAAGCAGCAGCGAAGCGGCGAGCGAGAGGTCGGGGTCGGTCAACCCGCTGCCGAGGAACATGAGCCGATTGCGTTCGAGGTATTCGACCTGTTTGCGCGCGTCCCAGAGGCCGGCGGTGCGGGCGGGTTTCATGGCGACACCGTCGAGCAGAGCCAGTTTGTGGAACTCCTCCAGGTCAGCGACGGAGACGACGCCCTCGTCCAGGATGATGGGCAGCGCGCCCTGCTTCTTCAGTGAGGCGAGGCCGGTGAGGCGGTTTGGAGCGACGGGCTGTTCGAGGACGTTGACGCCGGCGTCCTTGAGCTTTGGGGCGACGGTGAGAGCGGTATCGGTATCGTAGCCACCGTTGGCGTCGGCCCAGAGGAAGCAGTCCTTGGAGAAGCGGCGGACGGCGGCGGCGAGTTCGAGGTCGAACCTGGGGTCGGGCGCGATCTTGATGTTGATGTGGCGGTAGCCCAGCCGGCGGCCGTCCGCCATGAGCGATTCGGCCTCGCCGAGAGTTTTGACATTGACGGTCCAACTGAGGACGATTCGATCAAGCGGCTTGCGTCCCCAAAGCTGGGGAAGACTTTTGCCGGCGAGCTTTCCGGCGATGTCGTGGAGGGCCAGATCGATGCCGGCCTTGGCAAGGGGCATGCCGGTGGAGAACGATGGCGCGATGGCCTTGTTCATGAGGGCGTGGGCGCCGGCGATGTCGATGGGATTCTTGCCGATCAGGGCGGGGGCCAGGTAGGCACGCAGGGTGGAGGTGACCGACTCGACCGTCTCGTAACTCCACGTGTGAGTGGGGACGCTCTGGCCCCAACCGGACGTGCCGTCCTCACATGTGATTTTGACGAAGACGGCCGGACGTTCGGGTTTGGGGAAGAACTTGAAATAGCCGGTCACCGGATAGATGACCGGGAAGACCTCAATCGACCGGATGGCGGGCGCCGGCGCGGGCGCTTCGGTTGCGGAAGCGGCGGAGGCGGCCAGGGCGCCGGAGAAGAACCTGCGGGTCATACGAGCTCCAATTTGACGGGATCGAAGCCGACGCGGCGGCCGGTTTCCAGGGCGGTTGCGGCCATGCAACCGGCGACGGCGTGGGAGAAGCCGGCCTCGACGCTGGCGCGCGGCGTCTGGCGGGAGCGGACGCAACGCAGGAAGTTGGCCATGTGCGACTCGACGCCAGCGACCTTCTCGATCGGGGCTGACTGCATGACGCGGTCAGGATCCTTGCTGCCTTCTCCGGAGATCTTCAGCGCCTCGGCGTCAATGGTGCCCTTTGTGCCGAACCACAGGTTGCGGCCGCCGGCGGAGTTGGTGAGGCTCATGGCGAAGGTGACCAGGCAATCCTTGTACTCGATCATGGTCTGGTAGACGTCGGTGGTCTCGCGGCCGTCCTTCCAGAGGTAGACGCCGCCGAGCGTGACGGCGTGTCTGGGGTAGGGGTCGTTGAGGTACCAGGCGGCGAGGTCGATGAGGTGGCAGAGCCAGAGGCCGGAGATGCCGTTGGTGGTTTCCCGGAACAACTGCCATTCGCGCAGTTTGCGGGCGTCGAAGGGGCCTTTGATGCGGCCGCCGAACTGGAAGGCCTCCCAGTCGACATCCTCGGCCTTGACCATGTGGACGTCGCGACGCCAGCGCGGCTCCTGGAAGTGGTACTCCATGGAGACGCGCGTCACCTTGCCGATGGCGCCTCCGTGGATGGCCTTGGCCACACCCATCATGCCGGGTTGGCGTCGGCGAAGTCGACGGCGAAGGGCTTTTCGACATAGACGTCCTTACCGGCGGCGACGGCGTCGGCGAGGATCCTGGGGTGCGTCATGTCGGGGGTGGCGATGAGGATGGCGTCGACATCCTTCATGGCCAGAACTTCCTGGTACCGGGTGGTCTGGCGGGGAGCGGCGCCGAAGGCCTTTTCGACGTTGGCGGCCATGGCCTCCCGGTTGACTTTCCACACGTCGCAGACGGCGACGATTTAGGCGTTCTCGTTCGCGCGCCGGACTTCGTTGAAAGGATCGCGGCCACGGCCGCCGGCGCCGATCATGGCGAGCCGGATGCGGTCGGCCGGGGCGCCCTGAGAAGCCAAAATGGCAGGCGTGGCAGCAGTGGAGGCCAGAAAGTCTCTGCGAGTGGTGTTCATTCGATGCGCTCCAGTAGAGAAAGTCCTAAACATCATACTCCCTGGCGTTTGAGGCAAGCCGCGGCGGTAATATGGAGCAGATGGTCCGAAATGCTCTTCTTTGCCTGCTCCTGGTCCAAACGATGGGCCATGCCGATCCGCCGCTGCTGGTCATCGCTCTGGACGGCTTTCGCTGGGATTTCGCCGAACGCGACCATGCGGAGAATCTTCTTGCCTTGAAGGAAGAGGGATCGTCGATCAAGAGTTTGATCCCGGCGTTTCCGTCCACCACTTTCCCGAATTTCCATTCCATGGCCACGGGTCTCTACCCGGCCAGGCACGGACTGGTGGCGATGACTTTCTATGATCGCCGGAAGGGACGTACCTTCCGGTACGACAGGAACGCGGCTGAGGGTGAATGGTACGGAGGCCTGCCCATCTGGCTGCTTGCCGAGGACAAAGGCATCAAGACGGCGACATTCTTCTGGCCGGGGTCTGACGCCATGATCCGGGGCAAGCGGCCCACTTACTATCGCGCGTATGACCCGAAGAAGACGATCGAGGAGCGCGTCAAGCAGGTGGTGGAGTGGTTTCGCCTGCCGGAGCGCGAGCGTCCGGGGCTGGTGATCGTCTATTTCTCCGACGTGGATTCCAGCGGGCACCGGTTTGGACCCGACGCGGCGGAGACCCGGGCGGCGATCGGCCGGGTGGATCAGGCCGTGGGGGACCTGGTGCGACTGGTGCGCAACGTGCGAAAAGACATGAGCTTCCTGGTTGTGTCAGACCATGGGCAAATCGAGGTGGCGAGCCAGATCGATCTGTCCAAGAGGGCCAACTTCCGCGGCTGCAAGGCGGCCAACGAGGCGCCGATGACGATGCTGTACTGTCCCGACCCGGAGGCGGTGCGGGCGGAGTTGGTCCGCAACGCCCCCGAGGTGACCGTGTGGCGTTCCCACGAAATCCCCGAGCGCCTGCACTATCGCGGGAATCAGCGCATCGGCGACCTGGTGGTGGTGCCCAAGAAGCCATCGATCGTGCAGGTGATTCCGCCGTTCGACGCCGATGCCAAGCCAGTGCCGCCCCTGCAGGGCATGCACGGATACGACCCGGCCAAGTATCAGGAGATGAATGGAATGCTGATCGGAGCAGGTCCGGCGTTCCGGTCCGGTGTCCGGCAGGAGTCCGCCGAGACGGTGGATGTGTTTGCGATTCTGTGCCGGGCACTTAAGATCCCCGCGCCGGCGGGGCTGGATGCCAACGTCAATCGCGTGCACCGGATTCTGAAGTAACGCTGCGCACGATCAACCGCTCCACTCTGTCCCAGAGTTGCATGTCGTATTCGAGCAGGGTGTGAGCGCCCATGAAGAGGCGATGGATGAGCGAGTCGTCCAAGGTGTCGATCTTGCGGCCACGGCACATCACGCGCCAATTGCCGAGGATCTCCGTCCGGACAGGGTCTTCGGCGACGATGCGCGGAACGCCCTTGATCAGCAGGTGGTCCCGCTGATAGAAGTTGGCGGCCTGGGCGACATTCGAGGGGATGCGGTAAGAATCGCGGCCATAGGCGTCTACGACGACGGCGATCGGGACCGGCACGCCCATCGCGGCGAGGTCGCGGCAGAGCCAGACGGCGGCCCTGCCGCCGAGGCTCTGGCCGAAGACGGCGACACGGGCGCGGGCGGCTTCGTCCTTTGAGAGCCTGCCGTCACCGTTCCGGTCGAAGGCGCGCCGGACAAGTTCCAAAGCAAGATGGAGCTTGTGGTTCTCCACGGTTTCCACATGGACGCCCGGCAGGCCCCTGCGCTTGATGGAGATGGCGGTGCGGCGGACGCAGCGGACGGGATTGTCCCAGCGCTCCCACCCGCCCACCACGCCGATGATGAGCGTATCGCCGGGCTGAACGGGAAGCGGGGTGACAAAGTCAGAGAACACCTGGGTGCGGCTGTCAGCCTGCGCCGCGGCCGACGTCAGCAAAACGGCGATGGTGGGCAGTAACTTCCTCATCGCGGAGGGATATCGTCTATGGAGATGGATGATGCGCCGCGCATTCCGGGTTTCGCTGATTTATATCGTGAACACGCGCGGGCCGTCTACCGATTCGCGCTCGCGCTGGCGGGCGAGGTTGGGCTGGCGGAGGACCTGACTGCGGAGGCGTTTCTGAGGATCTGGCAGGCGGGAGAACGAGTGCGGCTGGCGACGGTGCGTGCCTACCTGCTGGCCATTGTCCGCAATCTCTATCTGCACGAGCTGCGGCATCTGAAGCGCCGCGTGGAACTGGTCGACAACTTACCTTGCAGGGCGGTGGATCACGAGATCAACGACGAGTTGCGCCAGGTTCTGGCGTCGTTGCAGCAATTGCCGGAGACGGATCGGGCGGCGCTGCTGCTGCGGGCCGAACATGGATTGCCGTACGAAGAGATCGCGGCAGTGTTGGGCCTGACGGTGAGCACGGCGAAGGTGAAGGTGCATCGCGCGCGACTGCGGCTAAACGAGATTCGCATGAGGAGAAGCCCATGAAGGAACACATCCTGCCAGAAAGCCTCGAGCCATCCGCCGAGCTGGGGCTGGCCGCGCTCCGGCGGCTGCAGAGCCGCCTGGCGGCGCGCGGATTGTACGCCGGGCTGGCCGTCTTCTTCAGCACCCTGGTCTTTGCGTGCGTTCCGGGGGCGCACGATTGGGTGAAGCTGTTGCGCAGCGGTGGCGCGCCCCTGGCGTGCTCACTGCTTGTGGCAGCGGCGTGGTGCTGGTGGCGCTACATCAAGGCTACGCGCGAATTGAGGCCCACAGGAATTGGTCCCAGCCGGAGTCTGCGGGTGCGCAGCGGCTGGGCACTGGGAGGCTTGCTGCTCTCCGAGGGGCTGGCGGCGCTGGTGGATGCCTGGCTCGCGCCACCTCAACTAGTCGTAGCGCTCATCCGGCCGCTCGGATTAGCCGCGCTCTGGATCGGTGAGTCGACACGGGCGATTGTGCCAGCCGGGGAGCTGAGACCGAGGGTGGCGACGACGCTGTTCGATCACGACGAGGGGGAGGAGTAGGCGGCCGTCTATGCCGGCTCCTGCTGCGTCAGGCAGTGCAGCGTGCCGAAGCCGAGAACGAGGTCGACGGCGTGGATGCCGATGACGGGGCGGTCCTTGAAGAGCTCGCCGAGGATGCCGAGGGCCACGCGGTCGTTGGGGTCGTT
>JACRKW010000072.1 GCA_016215215.1 Acidobacteriota bacterium | reverse complement strand
CTTCGGCGGCGATGACGTTGGTCCGCGTGCCGCCGGCGATCACGCCGGGGTTGACGGTCAGGCCCTTCTTCAGATTGGTGAAGGCAGCGATTTTCTCGATCTGGCGCGCCAGTTCCACCACGGCGCTGGCGCCGGAGGTGAAGTCGACGCCTGCATGGGCGGCCTTACCACGCACGGTAACGGTATAGTCTCCCACGCCTTTTCGGGCGGTTTTGAGCTTGCCCGTCAGGCCGGTGCCGGGTTCGGCCACCAGAACCGCGGCGCTTTCCAATGCAAGCTTCTCAGTGAGCGGGCGGGAGCACTCGCTGCCCACCTCCTCATCGGAAACGACCCATAGGGCCACCTGCCGGCTTACTGGTTGGTCCAATGCCTGAAGCACCTTCATGGCGCTGATGAAGAACGCCAGGCCGGCCTTCATGTCTAGCACACCGGGTCCCCACAACCTGCCGCCGTCCTCGCGCCACGGCATCGATTTCAGAGTGCCCACGGGCCAGACGGTATCACCGTGGCCCACGCCGAGGATTCGGCCGGGCGACTTCTTCCTGGGCCCCGGCAACTGGAAGTTGAGCAGCAGGTTCCGGCCGTAGCGGCCGCCTGGAAAGGTGCGGGCGGTGGCCAGGCCGCGGCAGTTCTCGGCCAGCAGATCCATGAAGCCGGTGACGGCGGCAGGGTTGTCGCTGGGAGATTCGCACTCCACCAAGTCCTTGCGAAACCGGACGATTGAAGGTTGCTGAGCGGTGACGTGGGCCAGGATCGCGTCCATCGTCTGTTAGAATAGCGTTTTCCGATGGCAGTACTTGAGAACATTGACATTCGCGACATTCTGCCGCACCGCTACCCGATGCTGCTTGTGGACCGGGTCCTGGAGATGGAGGAGGAGCGCATCGTCGGGCTGAAGAACGTGTCGGCGAATGAACCATTCTTTGCCGGGCACTTCCCCGACTATCCCGTCATGCCCGGCGTGCTGATCGTCGAGGCGATGGCGCAGGTGGGCGGCATCCTGGTGCTGATGAATGTGCCGGACCGCAAGAACAAACGTGTGCTGTTCGCCTCCATGGAGGAGGCCAAGTGCCGCCGTCCGGTTCTGACGGGCGACACGCTGCTGATCGAGTGCAAGACGCTGAAGAAGAAAGCCAGCATCGTGAAGATGCAAGGCACGGCCACGGTGAACGGGCAGGTGGTGGCCGAGGGCATCGTGATGTGCAAGCTGGCCGACAAGCCGAAACCGGGCGTGCCGCCGCAGGAATAGTGGCATGGCGATCCACCCGACCGCGATCGTCGATCCCGCGGCCCGGATCCACGCCGAAGCCGAGGTCGGCCCGTTCTGCGTGATCGGCGCCGAGGTCGAGATCGGCGCCCGCACGCGCCTGATGGCCAACCTCTTCATCGAAGGGCCTATCTGGATCGGCGAGGACAACATCTTCTACCCCTATGCCAGCGTCGGGGTGGCGTCACAGGATCTGAAGTACCGCGGCGAGCGGGCGGAAACGCGCATCGGGTCGCGCAACAAGATCAGGGAATTCGTCACCATCCACCGCGGAACCGAGGGCGGGGGAGCGCTCACCTCCATCGGCGACGACAACCTGCTGATGGCCTATACGCACATCGCGCACGACGCCCGCATCGGCAGCCACTGCATCCTGGGCAACGCCGTGACGCTGGCCGGGCATGTCACCATCGAGGACCACGCCACCATCGAGGCCTTCTCCGGCGTGCACCAGTTCTGCCGCATCGGCCGGCATGCCTTCGTCGGCGGCTACAGCGTATTGACGAGAGACGTGCTGCCATTCTCCATGACCGTGACGCCGCGCGAATCCAAGGTCTACGGCGCTAACAAGGTGGGACTGAAGCGGCGCGGCTTCCAACCGGAAACGATCGACCAGCTCAACAAGTGCTTCCGGTTGCTGGCCAGCGAGACGCTGAACACATCGCAGGCGCTGGAACAGATCCGGGCCGAGGTGCCGCGGGGCCAAGAGGTGGACGAACTGGTCGAATTCATCCTCTCGGCTCAACGCGGATTCATCAAGTGAGATACGGGCTCATCGCCGGCAGCAGCCGTTTCCCCATCCTGGCGCTGGAAAGCGCGAGGCAGTTGGGCCACGACGTGGTGGTGATCGCCCTGAAGGACAATGCCCCGGCCGAGGTGGAACAACTCGGGTCGAAGTGCTACTGGATCACCATCGCCGAACTGGGCAGGCTGATCGAAATCCTGCACGAAGAGCGGATCACAGAGGTGGTGATGGCCGGACAGGTGAAGCACACATCGCTGTTCAGCTCGCTGAAGCCGGACTGGCGCCTGTTCAAACTGTTGATGTCGTTGCCGGCGCGCAACACCGACGCTCTGATCGGCGGAGTGCAAAAGGTGCTGGAAGAGGAAGGCATCCGTCTGGCTGATTCAACGCTGCTGCTCAAGCCCATGCTGGCGCCTGAAGGCGTCATCAGCGCGCGCAAGCCGGACGAAGAAGAGCGTAAAGACATCGACTACGGCCGCCGCGTAGGCGGCGCTCTTGCCGGCTTCGACATTGGCCAGAGCGTGGCCGTCAGCGAGCGCGCCTGCGTGGCCGTGGAGGCCATGGAAGGCACCGACGCCATGCTGCGGCGCGCCGCGTCGCTGGTGAACGGCCGCCCGCTGCGGCTAGTGAAAGTCTCCCGCCGCCGCAAACATCTTCTGTTCGACGTGCCCGTGGCCGGACCGGGCACCATCCGCACCATGGCCGAGACCGGAACCACCGCTCTGGCCGTCGATGCCGGCCGCACACTGCTGCTGGACAAGGACGAGATGCTCTCCCTTGCGGCCAGCCTGCAGATCTCCATCATCGGTTACCAGCCGGAGGAAGCATGAGCGATGTATTACCCCGCGTGGCAGTTGCCGGAGCGGGCGCTTTTGGCAAGAACCACCTGCGGGTGATTCGCGAGACAGGCCACGCGGAACTCGCCGGGGTCTTTGATGTCGATCAGGAACGCGCCCGCGCCGCCGCACAGCAGTTCGGCTGCCGGGCTTACGAGACGCTGGAGGATTTGGCCGGCCACGCCCAGGCGGCAATCGTGGCTGTGCCTACGAGCGCCCACAAGGATGTCGCCTGCCGCCTGCTCGACGCCGGACTCGACGTGCTGGTGGAGAAACCCATCGCCGTCACCGCCGCCGAGGCGCGCGAGATGATCGTCGACGCCCGCCGCCACGGCCGCATTCTGCAGGTGGGCCACTTGGAGCGCTTCAACCCGGCGGTGGAGGCGGCCGTGAAACTGATCACGCTGCCGCTGTTCTTCGAGATCCACCGGCTGAGCGTCTTTTCGCCCCGCAGCCTGGACGTCGACGTCGTGGCCGACCTGATGATTCACGATCTGGATATTCTCCTGGCCATGACCGGCAGGATGCCGGAGGAGGTCCACGCAGCCGGCATCCCCGTGCTGTCAGCGAAAGCAGACATCGCCAACGTTCGGCTTGCCTTCCCAGGAGGGTGCATCGCCAACCTGACCGCCTCGCGGGTCTCCACCGAACGCGTGCGTAAACTGCGCTTCTTCCAGCCTCGGCAGTACATCTCAGTGGACTACGCCAAACAGGAGTGCTTCGCCATCGGTGTGGACGAGGAACGGCAGGTCCGGCTGATGCCGCAAACCGTGACGAAACAAGAGCCGCTCAAGCGGCAGTTCGACGCCTTCCTGGAATGCGTCGCCAGCCGTTCGCGCCCCGCTGTGGACGGAGAAGCCGCCGCCGCCGCGCTGCAACTGGCACAAATCATCATGGACAAGATCGAAGAGCACGGCCAGGTGGTAGCCAGGTCGCTCGCCGCAGCGTCTATCAGGTAGGTACACCGCCTCCATTCGATGCTCGAGGACTTTCAACGATACTGGCACGGGGACCAGGAACAGCTCAGGCTGTTGCTGGACCATGCGCCTGAACCCGGTCGTGCGCCGCGCATCAGCGGGGCTGCGGCCGGTTCCATCGGCTTTCACGTCCTTCTCATTGTCTTCGCGCTGAACGCCCCGTCGGGCTGGAGTGGTCGCGAGCGAATCAATGATGCGCGAATCCAGTTTGGACGCCCCACTCCCTTGGTCGCTCCACCGGATTTGAGGGAGTTCAGGCTGACTCAAAAAGAGGCACAACGTTCCAAACCGGTGACCGAGGTGGATATGGCGGCTTTGCTGAGCCGGCCTCAGGTGGTTCAACCGATCCAAGCCCCGGCGGGGAAAGTGTTTGTCCCTCCTCAAGCCCCCTCGGTGACGCAGCAGCAGGTGCCTGTGATCGAAGTGCCGAAGCAGGAGACAGCCCCGCAGGGGTTGCCAGACGCGAGTGCGGCGCTGGCCGCCAGGCTTCCCACCGCTCCTCCACCCGAGCAGCCCAAGATGGCCAATCCATTTGAGAAGGTGGGTGGAACGCAGGGGTTGCCATCCGGCGGCAGGGGCGTTGGAATGGCGGCCGTAGCTCCGCCCAAGACATCAGTGGATGAGGCCGTAAGGGCGGTTACCCGGGGCGGCGGCGGGCGCGGCCTGACGGTAGGAGACGTGGGTGCGGGCGGCGGCGGAGGCATCAGCGAAGGCGTCGTCCAGAACCAATCCCAACAGCGAAACGCGAGCGCGCTCGAATTGCTCAGTGATCCGCAAGGCACCGATTTCAGGCCCTATCTCATCCAGGTTCTGGCTGCGGTGAAGCGTAACTGGCAATCGGTCTTCCCCGAGAGCGCACGCTTTGGCAGGCAGGGGAGGGTGGCGATCCAGTTCTCCATCGACCGGACGGGTCATGTACCGAAACTCGTCATCGCCGTGCCTTCGGGCGCTGAGGCTCTGGATCGGGCAGCCGTCGCCGGCATCAGCGCCTCCAATCCGTTTCCCCCGCTGCCGAACGAGTTCCGCGGGCCTGAGATCAGGTTGCAGCTCGTGTTCTCCTACAACCTCCCGCGATAGGATAGGGAGGATGATGCCCATCCGCCACCGTCTCCGTCACGCGCTTGTGGCCTATGCGGTCATCGGCATCGCCGCCTGGCTCACTCTGGATGGCGCACTGCGCTGGATGGTTCTTATCTTATTGATTGCGCTGGCTTTGAAGAGCTGGATCGCGGTTCGCCGCGAGGAACTCCAGTAGCATCGGCTCCCTCGCCTTCTCCCTTCCCTCCCCCTCATCCCCCCGACCTCCGCCATAGGTGTCTTCTGATCAGGTATTGAGAGACATCATCTAGTGGGAAATGCGGACAAAGGGGATACGATCAGCCGATGAGTGTGTCGGAACGCAGATCCGAACCATGACTGAGCGTGAAACTTGTACCGAACTGGGACTATCCGTTTCAGCTTGGATGAAAAGAAAGGCATGAACGGCGCCGGCGCAGTTGAAACGAGAAATGTGGCTCCGCCGCAGCAGGGAGGGCCTGAGCGAGCCCCGCCGGCCTCAACCGGAGTCCATGAAGAATGGCCCTAAAGAATCTGACACTTGCCGCCGATGGAGTAAGGAAGCTCAGGCGAAAACCTGAGTTGCCGCAGGAATGGCCACCCATTTGCCTTAGCAGGAGTGTCAGGCAAGCCGATTCGAAGTCGGTTGAGCTCGACAGGCACAGGGAACTCAGCAGAGTCCTCCAACAGAGAGGACGGCGAGGGAACTGAGAGAGGCCCCCAAGAGGGCCGCATGAAGATGAGGCGAAGGAGAGGGTTATGGCAGCCAGAGCGACGGCAACCGTGTTAGCGCGACAGAGCGAGCAGAAGAAGGTCCGGCATCAGGTTGGGACGCGTGAGCGCAAACCGCGGAAGCTTCGGGCTCCTGTCGAGAGCATTCAGGAACGGCGTGACCGGGTGGTGATGGAACATCTTCCGTTGGTCAAGGCCATCGCCGTCCGAGTTCATGAGAGCCTTCCGGTGCACGTCGAACTCGACGATCTGGTCCACGCCGGCATTCTGGGCCTGTTTGACGCCGCCACGAAGTACGACCCCGACAAGAAAGTGGTGTTTCCGAGTTACGCCAAGCACCGCATCAAGGGCGCGATTCTCGACAGCCTGCGGCAACTGGACTGGGCCTCCCGCGACTTGCGCCGCCGGCACAAGCAGGTTGAGCAGATCACCCGTGACCTCTGCACGGCGCTGCAGCGCCAGCCTACAGAAGCTGAACTGGCGGAGAAGATGGGGGTGGATGTCACCCGCTGGCGGCAGATGGCATTGGACCTGCGCAACGTCGGTTTGGTCTCGGCCTCCACGCGGGCGCCTGAACACGAGGATCTGCCGGCGCCGGAGTTTCCGGGCAAGCCTGAGTCACAACCGGACTCCATGTGCGCTCGCGTGCAATTGAGGGAGAAGCTGGAAGTGGCCATGAGCGTTCTGCCGGAGCGCTACAAGAAGGTTGTGGTTCTTTACTACACCAACGAGATGACGATGAAGGAGATCGGCGGCATCCTCGGGATCAACGAAAGCCGCGTGTCGCAGATCCACAAGTCGGCGCTCGAGAAGATGGCCGTGGTGCTGCAGGCAAAGGGCATCACTTCCAGCCAGTCGTTCTGAACTGAAGCCGCTCAGCGGATGTCCAGACGGTAGGGCATCACTCGCAGGATTCCGCCTTGCAGCCAGGGGGCGACCCCCGAAGGCAGCTCGCGGAACAGAAGAGATGCATCGCCTGGGGAGGCAGAGCCCTCCTGCGGCTCGGCCCTTGAGAACAGTTGGTCCCACATGCTCTTCCGTCCCGGATAAAGAACCAGGCGCACAGCCTCGTCCTTGCCTATGTCGGCGCGGCCTCTGAGCAGCTCGACGGCCTTGTCGAGCCCGCCGAGTTCGTCCACCAGCTCTCGCTCCTTGGCCTGGGAGCCCAGCCAGACGCGCCCCTGAGCCAGCGGGTCGATCTGTGCGGGCGTCTTCTTTCGTCCGTCGGCAACCCGTTTCAAGAAGCCGTTGTAGACGAACTCGAGTGACTCGCGCAGCTTGGCGCGGCCCTCCGGGCTCAGCTTCTGGTAGTCAGAGTCGATATCGGCGAAACGACCCCGTTTCAGGATCTCCTTGGAAACGCCGAGTTTGGTGTAGAGACCCTTGAGGTTCACTTTGCCATAGATGACGCCGATGGAGCCGGTCAAAGTGGATGGATATGCCACCACCGGATCCCCGGTCATGGAGATGTAATAGCCGCCGGACGCCGCCACGTCGGACATCGAAATGACGACCGGCTTCTTCTTCGATAGAATCTTGAGCTCGTCGAGGATCTCGTCGGAGGCAATGGCGTCGCCGCCGGGCGAGTCGACTCGGACGATGACACCGCGGATGGAGGGGTCATCCGCGATGCGGCGCATGTGGGCGGCCATGGGACGCGGGCTGATGCTGCGGTCCTCGCCGAACAGGTCGGCCGAGGCGCCACGGAGGATATCTCCCTGGGCGACGAGGAACGCCAGGTTCTTCGTTCTCCGGCCGGGTTCCCCGGCGCTGCGCAGGAAGTCTCTGGCCGAAATGACCTGGTTTTCCTCCACATGCGCTCTGTCGGCGAGTTGCTTGTTGGCGGCCCGCTCATAGGCCAGCTCGTCCACCAACCCCTTGTCCCGGGCCTGCGGCGCCAGGAAGGGACCCTCATCCATCAAAGCGCGGACCTTGGCCGGCTCCATCTTGCGGGCTTTTCCGATGGCCTCGCACAGCCGGGGGAAGAGGTCGTCGAGGATCGAGTTCAGCGCCTCCTTGGTCTCCGGGCTCATACTGGTGCGCGTGAAGATGTCTCCGGCGTCCTTGTACCGGCCGACGTGTTCCACCTCAACCTCCACGCCGAGTTTGTCGAGGGTGCCCCTGAAGTAGGCCGCCTCAATCCGCATGCCCTTCATGTCCAGCAGGTCTTCGGGGGAGAGGAAGACGCGGTCGGCTGCCG
Source organism: Acidobacteriota bacterium (assembly GCA_016215215.1). Lineage (GTDB taxonomy): Bacteria > Acidobacteriota > Terriglobia > Bryobacterales > Bryobacteraceae > Paludibaculum. The sequence goes on along the minus strand of JACRKW010000072.1, from coordinate 18,715 downwards.
TGGCGAGGTAGTATTCCCGGGTGCCGGGGGCGGCCAGCCAGACATAGACCGGTTTGCCCGCCCTGCGGACAGCTTCCATGCCCTGCCTGATCTCGTCGAGCTTTGCCCAGCCCATGACGAGTCCACGCGGCTTTACCATCACTCCCTTGATGTGCTGATCGCGCGCGGCGCGGCGCAGGGCGCTCCATACCTCCGCCACGGTCATGGGCGTCCGATCCTCAAACGCCGGCAAAGGGATGGATGCCGGCGCGGCTTCCGGCAGTTCACCCTCCAGGCGCAGCGCCATCCACGCGGCCTTTGGCGGCTCGGGCGCCTTTCTCGCGAGCTTCCAAGCGGCGAAGAAGATCACGACGCCAGACACGCCGGCGATGATGATGCCGGCCAGGATCCCCAGCAGGAACTTTTTCATGACAAGTGAATCACAGGCGCTGGCCTATGCTCCTTCGAGAATGAGGTCCACGCGCCGGCTCAGGTCCTTGAGGTATTCGGCGTCACCGCCGCTGTCGCCATCGCGTAAATTGACAAACTCCGGCACGCGCTTGCGCACCGGCTTGCTTTGGCCGTCGGGGGTGAAGGTGTAATTCTTCCAGCCGAAGTCCTTCAGGTGAACTTTCACAATCCGGCTGCCGAGCGTCCGGATCCAATCCTGCGGGAAGCCGTAGAGCACCATGTTGCCCACATCGAAGTAGGCCTTGACCCACGGGCTCTTGAAAGAGTCCACGTAGTTGGCCATCTCCAGCGGGCTGAGCAGGAACTTGTTCCAGACTTCTTCAATGCCGATGATCACCTTGCGCCGTGCGGCCTCCGGTACCAGCCGCTTGGAGATTACATCAAACGACCGTTTCCAGGCGTCGCCATAGCTTACCTCAGCGTTGACCACAGCCGGGACCAGCAGCACGACTCCGGCGCCCCAAAGCTGTGCGTTGTCCAGGCTGGTAATCATACCCTTCACACTCTTGTCCACCACCTCGGGGTTAGGGCTGGAAAGCGGTGATTGCCAGTGGTCGCGGTTCATCACCGAGTGAATGGGGAGGCCCGCCTTCTCGCTGGCGGCCTTGATCTCCTCGGCGACCTTCGGATTGTCTTCCGTGCCGCATTCCATCGACTGGAAGCCGCAGTCCTTGGCCAGTTGGAATCGTTCCGTGAGGCTCAAAGTCCTCGGGAGCATGCTGAGTAGCATTCCCTTCCGGATCGGCAATCGCTTACCTGCCGGTTGGGCTTGAGTCAGTGCGGCACTCGCTCCGAGGGCCGCCGAAGTGTTGACGAAATCTCTTCTGTTCATAAAAACCCCGCGCCAGCCGCTGCCAGCATGACACCGATTGTACATCGGCTCACGCCCGGCCAGCTTCCAGCGCGGGGCAGAGCGAAAGGCGAACGGCTACAGGCAGCGCGCCGCCGCGGAACGGCCGCGGGCGGTGCGGCTTCCCCTCCTCAGGCGAGATTCGGGATCTTGATGATCTTCTTCTGGATGGCGTATTGCACCAGTTGCGCCTTATTGTGGATGTCCAGCTTGCGCATCAGGTTGAACTTGTGCGCTTCCACTGTCTTGACGCTCAGGTTCAGGTCGCAGGCGATCTCCTTCACGGAGTTGCCCTCGGCGAGCAGCTTGAGCACTTCCCGTTCACGCGTAGTCAGGGTGGCGAACCGCGGCAGGCGGTTGGCCGACTTGATGCGAGAGCGGAAGTCGTCCACAAGTTGAGCCAGCATGCGCGGGCTCAGGTAGCTGCCGCCGCGGCACACGTCGCGTATCGCGGCGGTGAGTTGGTTGGCGGGGCTATCCTTCAGAACGTAGCCATTGGCGCCCACCTCCATGCCCTCCACGAGGTAGTCCTCGTCGTCGTACATGGTCAGCACCAGGACCTTGGTCTCCGGCCTGTTCTTCTTGATCTGGCGGGTGGCTTCGAAACTGCTGAGGCCCGGCATACCGATGTCCATCAGGACGAGGTCCGGACGCAGTTCCGCCGCCTTGTCAACGGCATCGCTGCCATTGGCCGCTTCTCCCACCACCTCCATGTCCGGCTCGGTGGAGATCAGTTGCCGTATGCCTTGGCGGAAGAGGGTGTGATCGTCCGCCAACAAGATTCGGATCTTCGCCATAATGAAACTCCAGCTTTCTGCTAGTTCGCTTCCGCGCCTACGCGTTTCCTTCTTCCAGTTCCCAGGGGCTCATCCCCGGGCCAAGTCCCACGCCGCATCCGGCTGCCGGCTGCGCTGTGCCCCATCAGGGGGAACTCAGCGCGAATCGACGTGCCATGCCTGCTCACTCCGATCTGCCCTCCCTCTGTCTGAGGGTTTCCTGAGGCCCACGCGGTTTCTCCGGCCGATTCTCCGGCTTTCGCCTTCGGCAGGCTAGCCACTTCCAGCTTGCCGCCCAGGAGAGCAACCCTCTCCCTCAGGCCCGAAAGTCCAAAGCAATCCCGGCGCGCCAGCGCCTCCAACACATCAAAGCCGACTCCGTTGTCTTCAGCAATCAGCCTCAGGTATCCATCGGCCGAATCCACCGAAAGGTTTACATGGGTGGCCAAAGAGTACTTAGCGATGTTATTGAAAATCTCTTGGATCAGCCGGTAAACGATGATCTCAACCTTCTTAGGAAGCTCAAGCCGCCGGGGCAGGTGGAGTTGAACCTCAGCCGGGTGCAGCCTGCGGAATCGGGCGATCAACTGGCGCAGGGCGGCCGCCAACCCGATCTGCTCCAGCACTGCCGGGCTCAAAGCGGCGATCAAACGGCGAATCTCGACGATCGTGTGCTCCGTCATCTCGCGCGCTTCCACCAGCCTCTGCCGCCAGGATTCGCTGCCCGCGGGCATGTCCTGCTCGAGCATCTCCATCTGCAGGCGCACGCACAAGAGAGATTGGCCAGCCTCGTCGTGCAACTCGCGGCTGATGCGCCGGCGCTCGGATTCCTCCACCTCCACCATATGTTCGGCGAGCCTTCGGACCTGCTCCTCGCGCCGGGCAAGGTCCTCCATCAGACGAGCCTTTTCGGCCGCCAGCCAGCACCGCTCGGCGGCGGCGGAGAGCAGATCCAGCTCGCGCGGTAGCCAGCCATACTCCTTTGGGAAGGCAAACTGCAGCACGCCGCTGAGCTTCCTTTGAGAAAGCAGCGGCACAGACCAGCACGTCTTGAACTTCCTCCTCCAACCTGTTTCCAGGGCGTAGTTGAGACGGCCGGCTTTGAGTAAGACGCTCCGTGGCTTGCCCAGGGCGCTGCGCAACGCCGCCATGGGCGGCGCCACCTTGCAGATCGCCTCGTTTGGCTGGCTGGCGCGCGCTTTCCATTCGCCGCTGTCGACGTCCAGCAGGTACAGGCGGCCTTCGGAGGCGCCGGTGTAGTTCATCAATACAGCGAGAAACCGCGGCAGCATCTCGTCCAGAGTCCGCGATTCGACCTCGACCCGAAACAACTCGTAGAACGTCTGGCTCTCGGTCTCCCGGACCTGGTAAAACGCGCTGTTCAAGGTCAGCAGCACCAGGAAATGCAGTTGCCCCAGTACCCAGTCGAGGTTGACCATCTGATCCGGGAACCGGCGCTCGAACTCCGACCGGAGTTGCTGGTCATACTCTTTCAGAGCGGCAACCACTGCGGCCGGGTTGAGACCCAGTTTGGCCAGCCTGCGGCCGCGGTATTGAACCTCCTCCAGGAAGACTTCCATGCCCCGGCCCTTCATGCCGAGGCTCTTGGCGCCCTTTTCCGGCGCCGGCTTGCCCTGGTACATGATCCGCGCCGCCGCGCCGGTGGTGATGGCGATCAGCGCCTCGCGTTGGGGCTTGCCGTGACCCATCTCCCGGAGTTGCTTCTCGAACCGCCGAGTCAGAACTTCCGCCAGAAGCTTGCCTGGCGACTTGGCAGGCGCCATGAGGGCTTTGCCCATCCAACGAAGATGCGCCTGGAGCTGCCGGCTCAATCCGGCCGCAGCGTCGGCGAGAAGCTCGGTGTGTTCCAGTGAACGCACACCAGCTCTATCGGTTCTAAGGTTCGCGCGCTTTAGGACTCCGTGAATCTACTTACTCGAATCCGGAAGATGGACCGGTTTTTCGATGTGGCGGCGGGGCTTGGCTCCTCCAGGTCTCTCAGGCCCTCCAAGCCCCTCAGGTCACCGCTTCTCTACTCTAAGAAGAGCCGCTCGTTACTTCAAGCGCCCTGGTACTACTCGTTTGGGGAGGGTCTCTCTGGACGGCAGCCAAGGGGACACGCCGTTCGAAGGAGCCACTTTGGCCCCAGCTCGGGCCTATAATGTGAGTGACTGCTAACTTGGCTGCGATCCCCGTGTGGGCCGGAGCCGATCATGAGTTCCGGCCGGGAAGAGTCTCAAATTTGCGTTGAGGGCAGAACAAATGGTGATTCTGCTGCGTCTTAACCAGATAGGAGTTATATTGTCGTGAAGCGCAAGTGGAAGTGGATCATCGGTGTTGCCGCCGTGCTGGTCATCGCGGGGGGCACCATCGCCAGCGTCAAGATGAGGGAGCGCGGGATCGTCGCCGTGCAGACCGGCAAGGCAGTCCGCCAGGACTTGACCAGCGTGGTCACCGCTTCGGGCGAGATCAAGCCCAGGAATTACGTCAACATCGGCGCCAACGTGATGGGCAGGATTGTCGAGATCAACGTCAAGGAAGGGGACCGAGTCCAGCGGCAACAAGTGCTGGCCCGGCTGGAATCCGTGCAGGCTCAGGCGGATGTGCAGGCCCAGCAGGCGGCGCTCAACTCCTCGCTGGCGGAAGCCTCGGCCTCAGAAGCCGGGCTGAAGGCCATGGATGAGAACCTGCGCACGGTGGTTGCCAGCGTGGACCGGGCCAAGTCCGAACTGGAGCGCGCCCGTCTCGATTTTGAGCGCGCCCGCCAGCTCGTGCAGGACAAGCTCATCGCCAAGCAGGAGTTTGATTCAAAGAAGGCCGCCTACGATTCGCTGGCCGCCAGCCTGCGTGAAGCCGAGGCGCGCGTCTTGCAGTTCCGCGCCCAGCGGGAGCAGACCGCCGCCCAGCTCTCCGTGAGCCAGCGGCGCGTGACCCAGGTGAAGGCCACACTGGGCCGCATCAGCGACGTTCTGCAGAAGCACAACGCCGTCACCCCCATCGACGGCATTGTCACCAACCTGCCGGTCCGGGTTGGCGAAACCGTGGTGCCCGGCGTCCAGAACTCGGCCGCCTCACTCATCATGACCATCGCCGACATGAGTGTGATCACCGCCGAGGTCAAGGTGGATGAAACCGACATTGTGAATGTCACCCTCGGCCAGGTGGCGGACGTGACAATCGACGCCATCCCCAACCGGACTTTCCGTGGCAAGGTGATTGAAATCGGCAATACGGCCATCCTCCGTTCCAGCGGCCTGGCGGCCAGCCAGAGCGCCGTCTCCAGCCAGGAAGCCAAAGATTTTAAAGTAGTTGTGGCTCTGGACAACCCGCCGGCCGAAATCCGTCCGGGGCTGTCCTGCACGGCCAAAGTCATCACCGCCACCCGCCAGAAGGCGCTCTCCATCCCCATCCAGGCGCTCACCGTCCGGCAGCGCGGCGACCTGGAGCCTGAGAAGAAGTCCGGTAACGTTCAGGCCGCTTCCAACGCCGATCCGGATAAGCAGAAGAAAGCGAAGGAAGAGCTCCAGGGCGTTTTCGTCATCAAGAGCGGCCAGGCTGAGTTCCATGAAGTCAAGACCGGCATCACCGGTTCCACCGACATCGAGGTCCTCAGCGGCGTCAAAGAGGGCGAAGAGATCATCACCGGAAGCTACAAGGTGATCCGCACCTTACGCAACCAGGCCAAGGTCAAGGTGGACAATAAGGCGCCCACCAAAGCCGAATCCTAACCGTGAGCGGCCGCGTCCGTCGGAACAGGAAGAAGGAACCGATACCCCATGGCAACAGCCACTCTGAATGAGAAACTCGCCCGCGGCGAAGAGCTGAAGCGCAACAACATCGTCATCCGGACATACGACCTCTGGAAAACTTACATCATGGGGGACCAGGAGATCCATGCCGTCTCGGGGGTCGACGTTGAGATCAAGCGCGGCGAGTACGTCGCCATCATGGGCCCCTCCGGTTCCGGCAAGTCCACGCTGATGAACCTGATCGGCTGCCTGGACACACCCACCAAGGGCGACTACTTCATCAACGGCAACCTGGTCAGCGAGATGACCGACGACGAACTCGCCCGCATCCGCAACAAGGAGATCGGGTTCGTTTTTCAGACCTTCAATCTGTTGCCCCGCGCCACCGCATTGCACAACGTGGAGCTGCCGCTGATCTATTCCGGCATCCCGGCCGACGACCGAATCGAGCGCGCCAAGCATGCTTTGAAGATCACCGATCTCCAGCAGCGCATGTACCACAAGCCCAGCGAACTCTCCGGTGGCCAGCGCCAGCGCGTGGCCATTGCCCGCGCCCTGGTGAACGACCCATCCATTCTGCTGGCCGACGAGCCCACGGGCAACCTGGACTCCGCCACCAGCGCCGAGATCATGGCGCTGTTTGAACGGCTCCACCAGCAGGGCAACACCATCGTGCTGGTCACCCACGAGCGCGACATTGCAGAATACGCCCACCGCATCATCACGATCCGCGACGGCAAGGTTTCGCGCGACGAGGTCAACCCTCACCCGGCCGCCAGCCTGAACCGCTAAGGATCAGCGCAGCATTGGCTCCAGGTGTTTCATCACGTTTGCAGCCACGCGCTTGCACCCCTCCGCGGTTGGGTGCAGCCCGTCGGCCTGCATCAGTTCTTTGCGCGTCGCCACCCCGTCCAGGCAGAACGGTACCAGCGCCAATTTCTTCTCGCGGCTCAAGTCCGCGAAGATCCCCTCAAAGCTCCTGATGTAATCCCCGCCGTAGTTCCGCGGCAGCGTCATGCCGCATAACAGCACCTTTGCGCCCGACTTTTGGAACGCGTCCACCATCTCCACCAGGTTCCTGCGGGTAGCCTCCACCGGCAGGCCGCGCAAGCCGTCGTTGGCGCCCAACTCCAGAATCACCACCTCGGGTCTGAGTGCAATCGCCGCGTCCATCCGCGCCACGCCGCCATCCGTGGTGTCGCCGCTGATGCCCTGGTTCACCACGCGGTACCGCAGGCCCCTGGCGTCCAGGTCCTTTTGCAGGAAGTCGGGGTAGCTCAGGCCGGGCTCCAACCCGTGGCCGGCGGTCAAGCTGTCGCCGAAAGCGACGATCACGGGACGCGTGTCCGCTGCGGCCGGAGCGGCGGTCTCCGTCCTGGCAGGCGGCGCCGGCGTCACCCGGCGCTCCTCAGTCTTGTCGCAGCCTACCAGGCAGACCGCGGCGAAGATCGTCATCCAGAACCAACGGCGTCTCATCTACTGCCATCATAGGAGAGTAAGCACTCCGCGCGTCCAACCATGCCGAGCCAACCGGTTCTCTCCCTTCAATCCGTCACCAAGTCGATCGACACGGGCACGCACCGTGTGGACATCCTACGCGGCATCGACCTGGAGATCCATCCAGGAGAATTCGTCGCTGTCATGGGCGCGTCTGGCTCGGGTAAGTCCACGTTGCTGGGCCTATTGGCCGGACTCGATTCCCCCACCACAGGCTCCATCCAACTCGATGGCGATGAGATCTCCCGGCTCGGCGAGGACGCTCTCTCGGAGCTGCGTGGCCGCAAGATCGGCTTCGTCTTCCAGAGCTATCAGCTCATTCCCACCCTCACGGCCGAGGAGAACGTTCTGCTCCCGGCGGAACTGGCCGGCGAGACAGGCGAGCAGGCCGCCACACGCGCGCGCATGCTGCTCACCACTGTCGGCCTCCAGGACAGGCTCGACCACTACCCCGTCCAGCTCTCCGGAGGCGAACAGCAGAGGGTCGCCCTCGCCCGCGCTTTCATGCGCAAGCCACCCCTACTGCTGGCCGACGAGTCCACCGGCAACCTCGATTCCATCAACGGGCGCCAGATCCTCGACCTCCTGGTGGCTCTGAACAGCCAGGAGGGCGCCACCCTCGTACTGGTCACACACGACCGCGATCTTGCGGCCCTGGCCACCCGCATCATCACTTTACGGGATGGCCTGGTGGTGTCTGACGAACGGAAGACGCCGGAATGACCTTCGCCTCACCAGCTTGGCGAATGGCCTGGCGCGAAGCGCGAGCCTCGGCGCCCAAGTTCGCCTTTGTCATCTTCGGGGTTGCCGCCGGTGTGGGCGCTCTCACCGGTGTACGCGGCTTTTCGGCTGCATTCCACGAGGCGCTCCGCCGCGAGGCCCGCACCCTCATGGCGGCCGACCTCACCATCCGCCAGTTCTCGCCGCCGACGCCCGCACAGGACGCCGAAGCCGCCAAATGGACGGCACGTGGGGCGCGCCTCACCCTCATCACCGAAACCATCTCCATGCTTGGCGCCGACGACGCCGCACCGCCCGTGCTGGTTTCCGTCAAAGCGGTGGATCCGAGCGCCTATCCCTTCTACGGCCGAGTCCGCCTGGAGCCCGGCGCTGCGCTGGCCAGCGCCCTCACCGCCTCCACCATGGCCGTCTCCGACGACCTGCTGCTGCGCCTGAATCTTTCCACCGGCTCCACCGTCAAGCTCGGCAACGCCGAGTTCACCGTCTGTGGCGTGGTCCGCTTCGAACCCGACCGTATGACCGGCTCCCTGAACATCGGTCCGCGCATCATGATCACCCGCGACGGCCTCGACCGCAGCGGCCTGATGATCTTCGGCTCGCGCGCCTCCCACCGGCTGCTCTTCAAGCTCCCGCAACCCGGCGCCCCGCAACGTATCGACGTGCAGCAAATGCGCGATTCGCTGAAGAAGGCCTTCCCCGAAGCGATGATCGTCGACTATCGAGAGACCCATCCGCTCATCACACGCGCACTGGACCGCAGCACCACCTTCCTCAGCCTGGTTTCGATGATCGCGCTCATTGTCGGCGCGCTCGGCGTCGCCACCGCCATCCACGCGCACATCCAGCAGCGGCTGGACACCATCGCCATTCTCAAGTGCCTGGGCGCGCGTTCAGCTCAAGTGATCCGCATCTACACGCTCCAAACTCTGCTGGTGGGCGTGGCGGGCGGCCTGGCCGGCGTCATGGTAGGCGCCGCAGTGCAGCGTCTGTTCCCGGTGCTGCTTGCCCGCTACTTCCAATTCGAGAGCATTCCGTGGAATCCGTCGTTCGCGCTGGAAGGCATGGCCGCCGGCACGTTGGTTGCCCTGCTCTTCACCCTGCCGCCGCTGTTGGCCATCCGTGACGTCAAGCCGGCGCTCATCTTCCGCCGCGAAATGGCCGAAGTGAAGCCGAAGCTCGCCGCGCGTCTGCGCAAGCAACTGCCGGCTTTCGCCGCCGCCGCCGTCATCCTCGCCGGCCTCGGCGGAGTAGCCTCCTGGCTGGCGGAATCGTTCCGCATGGGCGCCTGGTTCGTCGGCGGTCTGGCCGTCGCGCTGCTGTTGTTGGCCTCCGTCGCCTGGCTGCTGCTGCGCGGACTGCGGCTCTTCGTGCGGCTCAGCCCGTTCCGGTTGCCTGTCGCGCTGCGCCACGGGCTGGCCAACATCTACCGTCCCGGCAACCATGCCCCCAGCGTCCTGGTCTCTCTCGGCATCGGCGTCATGTTCACTCTCACCATCTTCCTGGTGCAGAAGTCGCTGCTCAAGGAGGTGATGGGCGCAGCTCCCAAGGGCATGCCCAATGTCTTCATGATCAACATCACGCCGCGCGACCACGACGCCGTCCGCGAGTTCCTCGACTCCCGCAGCGACTACCTCGCGCCCCCGCGACTCAATCCTCTCGTTCCCGTGCGCCTGCTGTCGGTCGATGGAAAGTCCCCCGACGAGATTCTGCAACCGCCACCCGGACAGCCTCCCGGCCAGCGCCGCCGCCGGGGCGGCTGTGTGCGCCAGGTCACATGGCTGGAGGACCGGCCCGAGGACATCCAGGTGCGCAAGGGCGCGTGGTGGAGGAAGGACGACACAGCCGCGCTGGTTTCCGTCTCGGAAGGGACAGCCGGCCGTCTGAAGATCGAACCCGGCATGACTCTGCGGTGGAATTCCACGGGCCGCGACTTCGATGTCCGCGTCGCCGCCATCCACCGCGTTCAAAGTGTGCGCCCCGGCGCCGACGAAGAGTTTCTCTTCAATCGCGCCGCGCTGGCCGGCCTGCCGGCGCAGTACTTCGGCGCCGTCCGGCTCGCTCCCGCAAAGGTCGCCGGTTTCCAGCGGGATTCCTACCGCCGCTTCCCCACCGTCACCGTCATCAACGCGGCCGACGTCATGAACATCGTGCAAGAGGTGGTGGACCAGACCGCCCTGGTCATCCGTTTTGTTTCCGCCTTCGCCATCCTCGCCGGCGCCATCATTCTGGCCTCCACCGTCGCCGGCACGCGCCTGCGCCGCACCCGCGAATCGGCTGTGCTGAAGACCCTCGGCGCCCGGCGCGCCCGCCTGATCGCCATCTTCTCGGTCGAGTTCGCCATCCTTGGCGCCACGGCGGGCCTGATGGGTGGCGCGCTGGCCACGGCGTTCTCCAGCACGCTGCTTACCCGCTTCCTCGACGCCAGGTTCCAGTTCGAACTGGTGCCCAACCTGGTGACCATCCTGCTCACAACCGCACTGGCGGTCACCGCCGGATGGCTGGCATCGATCCGGATTCTCGGCCAGCGCCCGCTTGAGGTGCTGCGGGACGAGTAGCCGTTCTCAGTACAGCGCTTCTACCACCATCTTTCCCCGCCCCGCCGGCAGCCGCACGCACTCGCACGCCGCGTCGAAACGCACCACCTGCCCGTCTACCCGCACCGCGCGCGGCGTCTTCCGCTCGGCCTGGCGCAGGTGCAGCACCATCGCTTTGGGAACCGTCCTGGCCGGTGGATCGATCTCCGCCCGCAGTCCAGTGGGCGTGGCCGAGATCCGGTAGCTCACCTCTCCGAAGTGCGTCGGCGCTTTCTTCACGCCTACGCTCCTACCTGGCGACAGCCAACTGCGCGCCGTGCCCAGCGCCAGGTGCAACTCCCCGCCCTGCTCCATCACCAGCGAGTCGCGAATCACGCGCACTACGGCCAGCGGCGTCCAGAGGTGCTGGCGATCTCCGGCGGTCTTTGTGCTGCCCGGCTCCAGCCCGCGCTCCTCACACCACGTCACCAGCGGCGTGGCGTGGTTCAACGTGGAGTAGAGATACGCCGCCGCTGCGTCCCCCTCACCGCGCACGAGGTGCGCCTCAGCCAGGTTGTCCAGCGTGATGGCCGGCCACGTCCCGTCGGCCATCCAGCCGGTGTGTACCGGTTGGCCTCCCGCGCTGAGCGACGCCTCCATCCTTTTCAGCGTTCCCTCAATGAGCGGATTGCGTGGCTCGAGGATTTTTGCCGGGAACAACGCATATAGCGCCCCCCAGCGGCTGCCGCTGGTGTTGCCGGGGCTTCCAGGGATCCAACTTATGCCCCCCTCGCGGATCGCCCCCTTCTCCAGCGACCGGCGCAAGTCCGCCAGTGCCGCAACGTGATACCCCTTCAGCTCGGCGGCTTCCGCTGAACGCCCCAATGCTTCGGCCGCCTCTGCTGCCAACCGGTCCGCCATCACCGCCAGGAAGTTGTGCGGATAGAAGACGCCGAAGTAGTCATCGCCGTTCATGAGCCCGCCGTCTCCCATGCCGCGCGGCATCAGGCCGCTTGTGCCGCCCCTCTTTCTTTGTGCGGCCTGCCAGCGTGAACTCGCCAGCAGCCGCGGATAGACGGCCCTCAGGTACTCCCGGTCACCCGTGAGACGCCAGTGCGCCGTCGCAGCCCAGGCCTTCATGCCAGCCGCGCCCCACATGTCGTGCGCCCAGCCCTGCGGGTCGTTCCAGTTGCCGTCGGCCGCCTGCATGTCCAGGTGGACGCGCATGCCTTCAGCCGCCGCCGCGTGCAGCCCCACCTGACCCAAAGCGATGGCAGTCAGAGATGGCTCGAACGGGTTTGCCGAGCGGTACAGGTCAGTACCGGCAATGGTGCCCGTGTAGCCCTGGGCTAGCGGCTCGCGCATGATGAAGAGGTCTGCCAGACTCGCGCGAAAGGCGCGCGCCACACCCTCGTCGGGGATTTCGAAGCGCTCCGCCGCTGCCAGCACCTCGCGCCACGCGGCCAGCGCGGAGGCATACTCACGGTTCCAATCCCTTGCGCGCATTGCCGGCAGATCGCGCTCGTAGGCCTCCTGCGGCCGGACAAGCCAGCCCTGCGCGATCGCACCCGGGGCCACATCCCACTCCATGGAGATGCTCTTCTTGGCTGGCGCTCCCGTCCTTCCGCCCGCGAGCAACAGCAGCACGCGATCCGCCCTGTCAAACTGCATCGCCAGCAGCGCGCCGCCGTCACGGCCCGCGTCGATCCATGCTGGATTGTGCGCCACCCACCCACCCTGCACTTCGCAGCGCACTGCGAAGCGGTGCGGCCGCGAGTCTGTATTCCGGATGGTCAGGCGCCCCACTGCACCCGCGTCTGAGCCTGCCATCCCCAGTTGCACGTTGCCGCCCGCCGAACGAAATGTCATATCCAGCACCGGCCACCCTTCAGCAGGCCTGGCCCAAGTGCTTTCCCGTACTACCTCGCCGTCCACCAGCGTTCCCACTCGCACGCGCCATTGAATGCGTGGCGCTTTCCACGCTCCCAGGGGCACTGCTCGCAAGTCGTCGTAGGTCCAGGCGATGGTGACAAAACCCGGCTCGGCGTCGAGTAGCGTCTTGACGCTGCCGCCGGGCTTGCCGAGTGTGATGCGGTGCGGAGGAGCGAACGCCCAGCCGTAGTCCACCTTCTCGGCGCCTGACGCCGTCAATGCGAGAAGGACCGTCCAAAGCCTGCGCATGCAATACAGAGTACAGGGTGCGGCAAATCTGCAGTGTCTGCTCCCGCACCGTCCTGATCAACTGCGGTTCGTCATTTGTCCAGACCCCTTGCGCCCACCCGCGAACCGCCATTCGCTTATCTGTCGCGGGCAGGATGTCCAGGGGCTACCGAGACACGGCCGCAAACGGCCGATGGCGCCATACGAACTGCAAAAGTACCACCCAGGCAGCCAGACCAACCACCCATGCTTGAATGGGGAAACCGGTGGTGTGGACGGAAGCGAGATGCGTTCCTTGCACACGGAAATGCCAGTACACCAAACCGATAAAGACGCCCGAGATACTCCCCCAGCGCAGCGCTGCCGGCACGTCCACGAGGCAGAGCAGCGGCGCCGCGAAGACGACGTACTGGACCGCGAATCCGGGGGCGAGCAACAGGAACAACGCCGCTCCAAGCGCCGCCTGCTCAGCCATCGGCAGGCTGTTGCGGAACCGCGAGCGTAGGGCCACAAACGTTACAGCCATCAGTACGAGGTAGCGGCCGCCTCCAACATAGGCGTCCTTCATGGCGGCGCCCACATTGCTGAGGACCGGAATCTGGACGCACGCTTTCAAAGCCACCAGGAGTCCCCAATTGTCAGTATTGGAATTGTAGACCACCATGTTGCGGTACATCGCAGCGCCCGCCGACAGCGCCGGGACCACAAACGGCGCCGCGCCAATGGCCAACCCGGCCGTCAAGCGCAGCAGCGTTCTCCTGTTCGGCGAGCCAATGAACACCAGCGGCAACAGCACAAGGGGAATCAGTTTAACGTTGAGGGCGGCGGCCAGCAGCAGACCCGCCAGAAAATGACATTGCCTGTCGAAGGCGATGATGGCCACCAGTACCAGTGCGGTGTACAGGCAATCGGTGTTGCCGTGAAAGCCCGAGACGAGGATGGCCGCCGGCAGCCAGGCATAAGCGGCCGAGGCTTGGGGCCCGGCGAACCGCCAGAGGGCCCACAGAGTCAGAGCTTCGCCGGCCAGACCGGGTAGTTTGAGAAGGTGTGCGAATGTCCACAGGTCTTCGCCTGCCCACCGCCATGCCTGCATGGCATAAAGTCCCATAAGCGGCGGGTGGTTGTAGAGTTGGATGTTTCGGTAGGTTGCGGCCAGACCGTCCGCAGCGATGCTTTCTCCGAACCGGGCCCAGGTGGCCACATCGTTGGATCCGATGGAAACCCACCAAAGCCACAGACGCAGGGCGGCGCCTCCCAGAATGAGGGCGAGCAAGAAGAGTCGAGTCAGCTCACCTTTGTCCGGCATTCCCACTCGGTCATTGCCGGAATCGTTCGCGGAGAAGCCGCCAGGGAAGAGCCCCGGGTGTTTCATTGTTTGCCACGCACATCAGCGGGTTCGGCTTTCCAGGCCGCTTGACTGTCCGCTGTCTTCGTAGGACCTCCCCGCCTGGCGGAGGCCCGTCTTGTCACGCCGCGCAGCATTCATCATACTTCGCGTCCGCCGATGCGGCAGGCCGGGTCACTCTCGCCTTCGAAGCGGGGCGTAGCCTCTGGGGTTTCCTGCCTGAAGCCACAGCCCGTACTTCATTGCCAACCAGATGGGATGGCTCGCGCGCGACACCAAGGCGCCACTCATAGCTCTAAGGAATGCGGCGTCTCTCCGGTTGCGTGAAGGTCCACACGTAAACCGTCCGCATCACCTGTTCCCTCTCTAGACCGAAGCCGAGGGCCCCCAGTTTCTCATCGAGCCACTGTCGATATCCGCCTGAAAGCGGACCAGCCAGAACCACCAACCGCCCAGTCTGCCCCACCGTAGGTTTCATCCTCTCCAGCAGTGTCTTCTCCGCCTCCGGTGAAGGCAGCATGGGCAACAACAGCGGGCGCTCGGGCGCCCAGTACCGTTCCTGCGGCGCGAACAGAATCTGCCGCTGCCGCGGATCCGCCAGCTTTTCAGGATGCAGGGACTCCACAAACGCGCTCACCAGCGCTACTTCCGTCCCGGGATGGCGGTCTGTCTCTGCTCTCGCCCAATCCGCGGCCGCGCGCCAGTCGGTCCAGTGCTTGGGCGGCCGGACATAGTTCAGAGCCAGAGCCCCAGCCACAGTGAGGCACATGGTTGCCGTGCGCGCTCGGGCATGCCTGAGGCCGCGTACGGCACAAGCACCTGTCACCGCCAACCCGGCCACGCTGGCGATCATGTAGCGGCTCACGAACATCCTTGTCCCGTCGAGCATCCCGAAAAGGAACAACGCCACAGCCGGAGTTGCCGCCAGCAACACCATGGGGGTCAGGCTTTCTCGAACGGCGAATGGCCGGTAGCTCACTTCCCCGTCCTGCCGGCCAACCGGGCGCGATGCCACCGCGGCGGCCACGGTAAAGAGCATCATCATCAGAACAACGGGCGGCACGATGGCGAGAAGCAGGTCCGGGACGCTCGGCGGTCCGGAAAACGTCAACGCCCGCCGCCTGCCGGCCGTGTCCGCCAGTTGAGGCACGAGTGGAGACGCCATCAGCAAAATCGCGGCCAGCGATGCCGCCGACCTCAGCCACCCCAGCCGTCTGCGATACCACACCATCGGAATCAGGCCCAAGGCCAGCATGTAGTGGGCCCACACCGTTGCGCTCGCGCACACGGCCAACCACACACCGTCCGTCCAACGGCCGCCGCTCGCCCAACGCACCAACGCAAGCCACGCCCCAAGCAGAGTCATCACCCCCAGAGCGTAGGGGCGCGCATCCACAGCCGAGACACTCACCTGCGGCAGCAGAAAGAACACAACCACCGAGATCCAGGCGCCCTCATCGTCCATCCACCTTCTCGCCAGGCGAAACAGCAACACCCCGGAGACCGCCGAAAACAGGAGCGAGGGAACACGCATCGCCACTTCACTCAACCCGAAGACATGCGTCCAGGCCCAGAGAATGCCGAAGTAGAACGGGGAGATGGAACTCCACCAGTTGGCCCGCTCCACACATTCCCGCCACGCGTCCTTGACTATCCACCACGTGCCGGCCTCGTCGGTCCACAGGCTATAGGTGATCTCCGGCCAGACGGCGGAGATCCACAGGACAGCGGTCAACCCCAGCCAGACCTTCCAGCGGTGCGAGCCGGTTTCCGTCATCCGTGCGTTGGCTTCCTCCTGGCCTGAAACAGCATCTGGTAGCCGAGTACGCCCGGCAGCAACCGCGTCCCAGCCCACAACACAGTGGAAATCCAGCGCGTCATCCTGCTCTCCGGTCTCAGGCCGAGTACCATTGCCACAGGCATCACCGTCATCTGTTCAGCGAGGATTTCCCAGCCGTTCTGCTCCAGCAGTTCGCGGCCCGACTTGCGCGTGTAGAACCGGAGATGCGTGCGGTCCAATATGCCGCGATCGGAGTATTCCCACCGGCCGGACAGCAAGTGCAGCCGGGCGGTGATGTTGGCGACGTTCGGCAAGCTGACCAGCAACCGCCCCCCCGGCATCAGGAACCCGCGCGTTTGCCGCAGGACCTCCCCTGGTTCAGGCAGGTGCTCCAGCACGTCCAGCAACAGCACGTGATCGAAGCTCTCCTCCCGCAACCGCCCCTGCAATTGTGCCAGGCCGTGGCGCAGGTCGCAGCAATGGTATTCGGCCATCGCATGCCGCCGTTCCGCCTCCGGCAGAGCATCCACCCCGGTGACCCTGCATCCGCGCTCCGCCATGCGCTCAGCCAGGAATCCCTGTCCGCACCCGACATCCAAAACCATGGAGCCCCCCGGCACGGCACGCAAGGCCAGGTCATGGCTGGAGTACGGCGCATCCTTCAGCGCATAGTGTCCCCAGTACTCGGAGAACTCCGGATACGCCTTCACTCCTCCCACTGTCCGCCGGTAGTTTCTGAGCGCCCGTACTACGTTCCAGGCGTACTTCATGCCGTTCACGTAGCAGATCTCCCCGCCATAGTAGGTCGGGATTGGCACCTCCCGGATGCGCATGCCCTGGTGCTTCAACTTGATGATGATCTCCGTGTCGAAGTGGAAATCGCTGGTCAGGTTGTCCAGGTTGATCCGCTTCAACGCCTCCAGCGAGTAGGCGCGGTACCCGCTGTGAAACTCCGTCAGGTCCAGCCCAAGCACGCGGTTTTCCAGTGCCGTGAGAATCCGGTTACCAGCGTACTTATAGAGCGGCATCCCCCCCTTGAGAGGGCCGCCGTAAGTGCGCATCATGCGAGAGCCGAACACCGCTTCGGCCTCTCCCCTCACAATCGGCGCGTACAGGTGCGACAGGACCTCCGGCGCGTACTGCCCATCGCCGTGTAGCAGCACAACCACGTCAAACCCGCGCTCCATCATGTACTGGTAGCCGGCCCTTTGATTCCCTCCGTAGCCCAGGTTCTGCGCGTGGCGCAACACCTTGAGCTTCGGCAGGTCCCGCATCAACTTGACGCCCACGGCCAATTCGAATGTCGCGTCCTGGCTGGCGTCGTCGAAAACCACCACCTCCTCCACGTTTCTCCAAACGTTCGGGGTGATCCGTTTCAACACCGGCAGCAGCGTGGTGACGGCGTTGTATGCCACTACCAGAATGCCGATCCTCTTGCCGCTACATTCGGCTGTCTGGCTGTCGTCGAGCAGGGATTGAGTGCGGAACAATTCGGCAGGTTCGAAAGGAAGAGCCTGAGCCTTCAGATCCAAGTCTGAAAGACTGTTGGGCATCCCAGCCATCCCCGTACCTCCGGCGGCCACTTTGACTTCTTCGCCACTGCAGTTGAAGCAGGTCTCCGAGGCGCCCCAAACGCCCGTACACTGCAGCGCGAGTATCAGCCAGTATACCGCCTCCGCCTTTACGGCTCAGCCGTCTTCAGGTCCACCACCGGAGCGTCGCCTTCCCCCAGGTTGAGCTCCTCCGCCCTCCCGATCATGCGCAGCAGCGCTCCCGGAAACTCCAACCGGCGCCGCAGGCTGAACTCGACGGCGAATACCCGGTAACTCCCCGGCGCCAGCGCTTTGAACGCATACCGGCCATCCTCCCCGGCCACCACCCGCACCGTGCGCGGCCACTCCGCCCGCAGCGCCACCGGCCAGCTCGCCAACACCACCAGTGCGCCCGCCAGCGGCTTATTGCCCTTCTTCACCACGCCGCCGGCCTTGGCGGGCTTGTCGGTGAGAACGACTTCCAGGGTTTGCGACGGCGCCTGCCGATTCGGCGTGAACACACCCTCTTGCGTCGATCCGCCGTTGTAGGTGATCTCCTTCACTGCATACTTCTCCGGCAATCCGCTTAGTTTCAACTCCAGTTTCTCTGCCGGCGGCGCGGGAAGCACGAATCGATCTCCGGCTTCCGGCGCGGCAAATGACGGAGCATCGTGAAGCGGTCGTCCCACCGCCGACAGCGCGGCGAGTACTCCCTCTGGCAGCGCCGTGTGCCCTCGCGCCTTCACCACCATCAACAGCGGTGGCAGCGGCTTCAACGCCAACTCCAGCTCAGGATCGCCCTCCTTGGGCGGTTTGACATCCAGGTCCACCAACTCCGCGTCCGTTTCCTCCGACGACTGGCTCTGCATTCCTGCTTCCAGCACCCAATTCCCCTCGGCCAGATTCTTCACCGTGAACCGCGTGTTGCAACTCACCAGTGTGTTCACTCGCGGCAGGTAACTGCCGGATCCCTTCTCCCACAACACCAGCCGGAACTTGGTGTCCGCCCGGCAGCGGCCGTCCGTCAACGCGCCGTGCACGCGTAGCAGCGGCTGCTTGGTCACCCAGATGTCGCCCGCCTCGTAGCGTGCGCCGGCAATCAAGTACATTGGTGAGGCCGATTCAAGCAATCCGCCGCCGGGCCAGTAGAGCCGCGCGTAGCCCTCCACTGGCGTGCGAGCTCCCAACGGCATCCATCGCTCTTCAATCTGCTCCTGCTCCTTCTGGACCACCTCCAGAAAGTACTCTCCCGGTGGAATCGGGGTGGCGCGGAACTTCCCCTCGGCGTCCGTGGTCACGGGCGCGGAAGCGGGCTTCAATAT
>JACRKW010000071.1 GCA_016215215.1 Acidobacteriota bacterium | reverse complement strand
TTTGTGTGGAACAGCCGGCGGCACAGGTACGAGACCTCGTTCATCGAACGCGGATTGAAAGGCTACTTGCCCTTGCGTTTGGAGAACCCCGGAAGCGACAGCGCCGGTGGATTCCGTGTGGTCGTGGAGGAGAAGAACGGTTCGCTGGTGGAACGATCCTATGGAATCGTCAATTCCCGGCCGCGGGTGATTTCGCGCAATACCGCCACCCTTCCCGAGCCTTGGAAGGAGACGATTGCACCTGGCTCGGAAGCCCTTTCGATTCCAGCGGCTCAGCCCGGTGATGAGTGGCAGAAGAAGGCGAAGGGGCTCCTGGAAGGGCTCAAGGACAAGCTGAAGCGCTAGTCTTACGAGAGCGAAATCACGCCTCAGCGCCCCTGGCGGGCGAGCACTTCCTCCAAACGGCGCTGGCGATCGGCGGTGGGAGGGTGGGTCTCGAGGTAGGGATAAAGGAACCCGCCAGTGTAAGGCGTGGTCGATTGGCCCATCCGGGCGAAGATGCCGATGCCGGCGCGCGGATTGAAGCCTGCCTGCGCGGCGAAGTGGGCTCCGCGGGCATCGGCATCCGATTCTTCCGCCTGTGTGTAGGTGGCGGCAAAGGCCGAACGAACGGCATCGATCAGTTCGCCTGCCGGGCGGGCGCCGGCTTTCTTCATCGCGACGCTGTAGCGGTACCTCTCCAGGCAGTGGCGGAGGTCGACGTGTGCCATCTCATGACCGAGGACAATAGCCAACTCGTCGTCGTTCTGAACGAATGCCATCAGAGCGCGGGTCACATATACATGCCCTCCCGGGAGAGCGAAGGCGTTGAGTTCGGGAAGGTCGATGACGTGAAATCGGTAAGGGAGGTTCCGCAGGACATGAGGCGCCAGGCGCAGGCCGACGGCCGAGGCGTGTTGAGCTGCCTCGGGGTCCGGGTTCCCGAGGGCCTGGATGCTGGTTGCCAGGCGGTCGCCGAGGGCGACCTCGTCGCGTTGGGAGACCGGCGCCAGGTAGGCACCAGCACGGTTCAGATCCCAAAATATGTCGCCGTGGAGCCGGGCGACTGATTCCAGACTCTGGTGGCGATCTACCTTTCCGGCCAACACAATAGCCGCGGAAAAAACCAACAGAGCCAGAGATGCGATCAACAGGAGGCGGGACGTCACAGCAACCTCCGAAGGCGCTCGCGGAAACGCGTGTAGGCCCAGGACACCCCCAGCAGTATGATCCCGAGCGCTATGAAGGAGATGATGCGAGGCAGAGTCTCCAGATTGCGCAGATCGTAGAAGAAGAGTTTACCGATGCAGACAATCAACATCGAGAGGCCGGAGATGCGAAGGACGCGTCGACTTCGGCGGCGGTGGGGGGACGCGAGGCGAGGCCGGAATCGCTCTCGGGAGCATCGAAGTTGGTGGCGGCGCAACGCAAAGCCGAGGCGAGAGCGGGCAGGTAGCTCTGCAGGCGCAGGTCCAGGTTCGTGAAGCGGCGCCCGAGCCACAGCAGGGCGAGGCCGAAGACCGCCCAGCCGATGACGGTCAAGGTGCGGCCGAACTCGAAGCGCATCAGGACGGCGATGGAAATGGAGGCGAGCCAGAGATGGATTCTGGCGGCCGGGAAGCGGTCTTCCTTGCCCCGCTGCCAGAGGTAGAGCAGACAGACCGAGACGGGCACAACAGTCAGGAACCGGTGGGAGATGCCCCAGGTGGACCCGTCGTTGGTGTAATTGCCGAAGAACAGGCGCAAGAAAGAGACGCCCGCCAGGAGATGGCCGCACAGGGGCAAGTGGGGGTGGTGGAGGCGAGAGCCTCCTTCGAGCACGGCCAGAGCGATGGCAATCCAGGCCAGGGCGACAATCGCGGCGGGCAGCAGGCTCCAGGTGACGCACAGGGAGAAAAGCGCTGCTGCGACGGCTGCGGCGGTGGAAGCCGCCGCGGCCTGCCGGCCGAGCCAGAGCCGGACGCACACGGCATAGCCCACCAAGGCCCCGCCTGCAAGCGAGACCGACGTTGCCACACCAGGGGCGAGGCTAAGGCCGACGACATGGGAGGTCCACAGTGCGACCACGGAGAGGATCCACGCGCCGTATGCCTGGCGGCGGATGTCGGGGGCGTCGAAACGGACGGAAGCCTCGATCTGAATCGCGGCCCATAGTGTCCAGGCCAGACCGAGCCAGCGGTCCGGGGTTTCGAAACCGATGACAATTTGAACCAGTGCTGCGCCCGCGTACGCGTATGGGATGGCCAGGTTACGCCGGGCGCGATTCACGTAGGCCAGCACGGCCAGGAAGAGAGCGGCCGGCGTCCAGGAGTGCCATCGGAGATCGGCGAAGTATATCCAGTCACCGAGGATTCCCTGAAACGCAGCGGCGGCCAGACGCAAGAGCGATCCAGCAAAGGCCGCGGCAGCTACCCATTCCAGGAAGCGCAGGCGGAGGCGGATGGCGACGATGAATAGGATCTCAGCCTCGAGGCCCAACAGGACGGCCGCCCAGGCTCCACCAGCCTTGCGCACGAGGACCAGGGCGTCGGCCAGATAAAGAAGCGCGGCGGCGGCCAGAAAGAGGTGGAGCGAAGCCGCGGCGGCGTCTTCCCATTTCAGGTAGGAGAGGCACAGGAATCCAGCGGCGTTCAGCGGCGAGAGGAGTTGGGCGTAGGAGGGAGCGCCAGGCTCGTCACGAAGAGCGGCAAGGTCGAAGATCTCGAAGATGAGCCACAAGGCGAAGAGAAATGCCTGGGCCGGCACTAATGGCGAGCCTGGTTCCGACCGGGCGATGACGATGCCGTAGGAGGCAAGCAGCGAGGCAAGAGCGACGGCGTGCCATCCCAGCCTGCGGGAGAGGTAGAGCAGCGCAGCGGAGAGCGGCAGGAGCCCACCCACAGCGAATGGCCTGGATGGCGCCAACGCGAGTGCGGCGAACGCTGAGGCGGCGGCGATTGCGGTCACGGCCTGCACGCGGGCGCGCAGCGTGTGGGCGATCATCGCCGCGGCGACGGCCAGTTGGAGACAGGCGCCGAGAGTCGAGTTGGTGATGACGCGGGAGGCGTCGACGGCATACATGGAGAAGGTGGTGGCATAGATCCCGGCCCAGCCGGCGCCAATCAGCCCATACGAAAAGATGCGATATCGCTGGAGGCGCTGCAACCAGACACCGCCGGCGAGGAGAGCAGCGCTGACGATGAGCGAGACCGCAACGCGGCCGGCGGCATCCACGCGCGTGAAGGAGTATCCGAGAAAAAGAGCGAGGCCGATGACGGTGATGAGCGCGCCGGCCTTGTTCAGAAGGCTGCCGCCGACCAGAGCCTCCCACTCGTCGCCGCCGAGGAGTCCGCGGAGACGGTCCGCAAGCGAGGGTGGCGGCGCATCCGGGGGCGGCGGAATGGGGGCCGGCGGAATGAGGGCCGGCGGTGGAGGGATGGGTTCAGGGGTCGGTTCCACAGCGGCGATGGGCATTGGCGGCGCATGCACGGGGGCAGGAGGAGGGGGTGGGACAGCACAAGGAGCGGCGCCCAGGCCTTGCTCAAGCCGGTAGACGCGGGCGGTGAGGGCGCCCAGGAGTGAATCCGTCTCCGCGTGCCGGACCGACTCCAATTTACTGAGTCGCACCTCCAATTCGCCGATCTGGCGGCGCAGGACGAGCGCCGCGATGGCCAGGACGGCGGCGATGAGGATGAGGAATCCTTCCAAGTCCGTTTCCCTCCAAGGAACAGAATGCCGCCATTCCGACTAGTCTTTCAATGATTTTGAGAAGAAATAATCCTCAACGCGGCAGCGGCGCCGCCGGCCCGTTGCAGGCCGGGGACGAAAAACGTAGCGGCGAGCTCGTCGTCAGTAACGTCGAACGCGGCGGGCGGGGCGCTGAAGCGCACGGGAACCGGCGCGGCGGCGGAGGCGAAAAGCGCCCACCAGCGGGCGTCGCCCTCAGCCTGAATCTCGAGCGCGTTCCCGCGAGCCTGCAGCCAGCTGAGCGCCGAGAGCACGTCCTGGACGCGCGCCTGGTCGTCGGACGGGTTGAACGTGAGGAAGTGGCGGTGGGATCGGTCGCGAGGGGCCTTCGCCGAACCTGTCTGAAAGGTGTCGATGAGCAGGACGCCCCGGCCCGCGGCCTGGAGCGCCTTGACGGCTGGGGAGTTGAGGGCGGCGTCGATCCCGTCGGGGTGGAGGTAGAGTACCGGCGACTTGCCCTCGATGAAGCGGTAAGGGATTGGGTCGCCCAGGCTGGCGGGGGCCTGAGGCCACTGCACGGCGAGTGCAAGGCGCAGGCGCTCCTTCAGATCCGCGACCGCCGCGGTGAGCGTCTGTTGCTGTGACACGGCTTTCCATGCGGCGAAAACCTGCTCAAACGTCAGAGCGCCGGCCGGCAGCGGCTTGCCACTCCAGACGAGGGTGTCCTGAAGCCTTTCGATGCCGTCGCCGCGCTCCTTGAAGGGCGCTGTCTCGGGCGCGAAGTGCTTGCGCAGAAACTCGTAAACGGCCTCGCGGCTGTCCTTGTGGTAGTTATGCGGCGAATCGAATTGCACGGCTTCCACCATCTCCGGCTTGCCGTAGAGTTCGTAGGCAGCACGTACAGCTGGGAATTCGACCTTGGGAACGTTCTTGGTCCAATCCCCGGTGGCGGCGACCAGGAGCATTGGCTTGGGCGCGAAGATGGCGGCGATCTCGATGTTGTTGGCGCCGATGCGCAGGCCGGGCGCGTTCTCACAGATGCAACCGCCCTGCATCAGACCGGAAACCATGTTGACGGGCGCTGACAGGGCGACGCGGGAATCGACGGCGGCGAGCAGGAAGGTCTGCGTACCGCCGCCGGAGGCGCCGGTGATGGCGACACGGGCGGGATCGACGTCGGAGAGAGAGGCGATGAAGTCGAGGGAGCGGATGGAGTTCCACAGTTGCAGCCCGAGAGGGGTGAAGCTCCAGAGCTGGAAGACTGGTGTGGAGAAGTCGTGGGGCGTCTGGACGGTATCGGTGTAGCCGGCCATGTCGTAGTTGAAAACGACGAACCCGTGGCGGGCCAAATTGGCGGCAAGGGTGGCTGGCGCGTTGAGAGGCTGGCTCTCCAGGCGTCCGTAGTTCCAGTGGCCATGGGGCTGGAGCACGGCCGGGTGCTTGCCGGCAGCGGTGGGGCGGAAGAGATTGCCGCTGAGCCAGTAGCCGGGACGGGTTTCGAGAGCGACTTTCTCCACGGTGTAGCCGTTGCGTTGGAGTCGTCCGAACACAAGAGGATTGAGCGGGGTCTTGGCCGGCATGGGAATGAGGCCGGCCGCATTGAGGATCTGGCTCTTGAGCGCGGCGCGGCGAACTTCCCAGGTCTTCAGGTCTGCGGGCGCGGTGAAAGAGGCCGGGGTATCGGTGTTGGGGACCAAGGTATTGCGAACGTCCCCGGCGAGAGCGGCGCAGTTCAGGAAGATCAGGAGGAGGGCGAGGCGCATGGCGAGATTCCGTGAGACATGGTATCGCAGATGCCGGCTGGCTAGCGGCCGGAAGGGCAAGCTTGGTACAGGGGGGAGAGGGCGCGCGCCGTCTCCTCCTGCTGCTGAGGTGGATGGGGCAAGGCGGTGAGGAAATCGTGAGCTTCACGGCAGAGCGCCAGCCGGGCGTGCTCGTTCGCGGAGGCGGCAAGCGCCGCTAGATTGAGTGCGTAGGGAGAGAGCACGTCGGGGTCGGTGGGGGAGTCCAGGAGAAGGTCCTGGTGCAGCAGAAGGGCCTGGCGGCGGACGCGAAGGTCCTCGCGAGGCTGGTGCGTGAGCCGGTAATACTCGGCGGACCAGACGAGCGCGATGGCGTAGTTGAGCTTGGCTTCACGGTTCAGGGAGTCGCTCTTGAGCACGTTGCGGGCCGAGTCCATGGCCGTTTCCAGGACCGGGAGACTGAGAGCCGTGCCGCCGCTGTCGAGTAGAACGGCGGCGTAGCGAACAGCCACGGCCTGGAGATCGAGCAGTGCGCGGAAATCGGCCGGGTCGGCCGAGACGCGGCGGCGTGCGGCGAGATAGGAGTCTTGCAGCAGGCCGATGGCTTCCGGATCGGAACGCCCGGCTTCGCCGAGGAGCGAGCCGAGGAGACTGTTGCCGATCATGAGGCTGCGGTCCAGTGCGGCGCTATCGGAGTGAAGGGGGCGCATGCGAGCCAGGACGGCGTTGGCTTCACGCTGCGTGTCGACGGCCGCAGAGGTGTCGTGGCCGGCCTGCAGGATTCTGGCGAGCAGCCGCAGGCTGGAGGAAAGGCGGATGGCGGTATCGAGCCCGCCCTGGCCGGCGTCGAGCGACAGGCGGTCCAGCGACACGGCGCGTTCGGCGGCACGCCGGGCATCGTCAAGCCGGCCGCGGCGGCGGAGGGCGCGAGCGGCTCGCGCGGATGCCTGGGAGCCGAGTTCACGCCAGCCTGCCGAGGAGGGATCGTCGCGCAGCAGCGAGTCGGCCAGCCGCTGCGACTGCTGCGCCGCCGCCAGGCTGTCTTCGATCCGGCCGCCGGCTTCGAGCACCTCGCTGCGCCTGATGAGCAGTCGCGCCTCTTCGGCCGTCGTGACCGGACCCGCCGGGGTGGCGGCTCGGACTTCGCGCAGCAGACGATCCGCCTGGTCCAGGCTGGCCGCTGCGCCGGCCAGATCGCCGAGGCTGCTGGCGGAGGGGTCGAACTGAACTTCGCTGATCTTGCGGTAAGCGGCCGCAAGCTCCTGCTGAAGCCCAGGATCGCCGCCGGACTCGGCGGCCAGCCGCTCGAGATAGCCGATGGCCGTGTGCACGATGAATTGGCGGGCCCGCGTAGCGCCGGGCAGGTCGCGTACCTGTTGTTCAAACTGGAAGACGAATGCGTTGGCGAGCTGCCGCACCTCCTGAAACCGGCGTTCGGCGCGCCGGGCCTGCCAGAGTGCGCCTCCTGAGCCGGCCAGGATGGAGACCAGTAGAGCGGTCACAGCCGCGGCGGGGAGCCGGTTGCGGCGGAAGAAACGCAGGGCGATGTAGGACCAGCTGTCGGAAGTGGCCGAGACCGGCTCGTGGTTCAGAAAGCGGCGCAGATCTTCGCCGAACCGCTCCACGGACGGGTAGCGGCGCTCGGGCTCCGGCTGCAGGCATTTGTTCAGAATGTTGTCGAGGTCGCCGCGCAACTCGGGGCGGCGTGAGGAGGCGCGCGGCAAGGTAATGTGCCGGGCGGTGGCCGTGTCGCGCCGGGGCGGTTCGCCGGTCAGGAGCTGGTAGAGAACGCACCCCAGGCTGAACACATCGGTGGCGACGTTCATCGGCCGGCCCTCGAGCTGCTCGGGGCTGGCATAGTCCGGCGTCATGGCGTGGAGGGTGGTTTCACCCCTGTCACCGGCCTGGTCGAGCAGCCGGGCGATGCCGAAGTCCAGCAGTTTTGGCTCGCCGGAGGAGGTCACCAGGATGTTGGCGGGCTTGAGGTCGCGATGAATGATCAGGTGGGAGTGGGCATGCTGGACCGCGGAGCAAACCGGCAGGAAGAGAGCGGCGATCTGCCTGGGGCTGAGCCGCTTGTCTTTGCACCATGTGTCTATCGGAACGCCCTCGATCAGCTCCATGACGAGGTAGGGCGAACCGTCCGGCGTGGTGCCGGCATCGATCAGGCGGCTGATGTTGGGGTGGTTCAAGTCGGCCAGGATCTGGCGCTCCTGGCGAAAGCGCTCCAGAATCGCACTGGTGCGCAGGGAAAGCGGCACGAACTTGATGGCGACCCGCTGCACCACTTCGCCGTCGAAACGTTCGGCTTCATAAACCGTTCCCATGCCTCCGCGGCCAATGGGCCTGATAATCCTCCAGGCGCCGATCTGGCTGGACTCATCCAGCGGGACATGCTGGCCGATGCGGCCGGCAAGGGCGGCGACGGGTGCGCGAAGGTACTCCTCCGAACCGCTATCAAAGGCGAGCAGACGCTCCACCTCGGCGCGAAGCGCCGGATCGGGACAATGCTGATCGAGGAATGCGCCGCGCTGAGGCTCGGCGAGATCAGCGGCTTCAAGGAAGAGTCGCTCGAGCTCGGGGCTCAAGCCGAGAGCTCCTTGTGCAGCCAGGCCTGGGCGAGCCGCAGTTCTCGGTAGACCTGCTGGGCGGAGATGCCGGTGGCATCGGCGGCCTCCTCAGCGGTCATCCCGCCAAAGAAGCGCATCTCGATGAGCTGGGCCTTTCTGGGGTCCTCGGCGGCGAGCCGGTCGAGAGCCTCATGGATGGCAAGCACCTGGGAGGAGTCGCGATCGAGAGACAGGATCTCCTCGCGGAGCTCGAGTTTCTCGGCGCCCCCGCCGCGCTTCTGGGATGCCTGGGCGCGGGCGTAGTCGATCATAATCTGGCGCATGACGCGAGCCGCCAGGGCGAAAAAGTGCGAGCGGTTGTGGATGGTTTGCTGGCCGGACTCCACCAGCTTGATGTAGGCTTCATTGACTAGCGCTGTGGCCTGCAGCGTCCGGTCGCGGCCGGCTCCGCGCAGGTAGGAGTGGGCCAACCGGCGGAGCTCGCCGTAAACGACGGGCATAAGGGCATTGATCGCGTCGCCATCGCCCTGGCGGACACGCTCGAGAAGGACTGTTACGGAATCGGCGCTCATGACTGTCTCTCCGCTAATTGGCATCCCCGCCAGGGGACGCCGGCGGCCGTTCGTCCAATCATAGCTCCATGCGGCGGGGCCTCAAGCCTTGATCTGCTGGACCAGCGCGATGCGAACGGCCGGGTCGGGCGAGGTCCAGGGCACGAGCTCAAGGGCGGCGGTGATCCGGCTTTCGACGGGATCGCGGCTCAGGATGAGAAGGCCCTCGTCCTCGTCGCTCTCCCGGACATAGATGCCGACAGGAGCGACGTGGGCCAGGCGCTGGGTGAAGAGATCGGAGTCGAAGACGCCAAGTGACAGCAGGGGAATGAAGAAGCCGTGAGCGGCGATGAGGGGCTCCTCGATCCAGGCCTGGTAGAGGGGGGCCTGGGCTTCCAGGAACTCCTCGGGCGAGCCGGTGACTGAGAATTCGACGTAGCAGCCGCGGCAGCCCATGGAGACCCAGACTCCGTGGTGGTCGAGCCGCTCGGCGGTGAGGGCGATGGCGGTGAGGATCGGGGGCCTCATGGGATCGCCCGGTCCGAGCATTTCAAATTCCTCGGGCTGCCAGAGCGTGGGTGGCGGCTGATGCAGCCACACGCCGACGCCGTAGTCTGGCGACCATGCACCGGCATTGCGGGTCAGGATGGACGGCCCGTCGTCGTGGTGCAAGTGCCACATCTGGAGCGCGGTGACGGTCTTTGAGGCAGCGGCAAACAGTAGCGGGCGGAGGCGTGAGTAGAGGTCGATCCAGCGAGCGCGCGCAGCGGGCTTGACCGGAAATCGGCCCTGGCGGAAGAGATAGCGATGGAAGCCGCCGCTGGGGGGATGAACCTCGAAAAAGATCGCGTCCTTGGGAGCGCGCGGAACCGGTAACGAACTCATGCCCTACCCTCCGAGGGATAGCGCAGGCCCTGTTGGTGGAGGGACTCCAGAATGGGGATGATGGTCTCGTCCATAGGATCCTTGGAGGCGAGCAGAACGCCGTGGTCTGCGGCGCTTTCGATCAGATAAAGCGGGGAGGCATCGAAGAGGCCGGCAAGAACATCGGGCTCCAGGCTGAAGAAGTCGCTGCTGGCGAGCCGTGGAAGGACGAACAGCAGGCCTCGGTACTCGACTCGTTCCTCCCACCCACGGCCGAAGATCTTCTTGGTCTGGCCGAGGAACTTGTGCTTCAGCAGCATGGCCTTGTTCAGCTCCTCCTGCGGATCGCCCATGGCGAAGATCTCCTTGAAGTGCGGGCTGTTCCGCACACCAGGCGAGATCTTGAACGAGGGAGAGACGGCTGCTGGATCGGGGCCGGGAAAAAGCATGGTGAGGCCGCCGAAGCCGAGGAACTCCTTGAGGAAGGGCTTGGGGTCGAACTTGGGGATCCAGTAGCACATGCCGTTGGTGTAGTTGGAGAGTTCAAAGACCTTCCGCTGGTTGCGCAGGTCATCGATCTCTTCCTTGGATGGTGGGGCGACCATTGGCGCCCAAGGCACGCGGGAGAAACTGAAAATGGGGCTCAGGTCGAGGGAGCGCTGGATGAAGAGATCGTGGCAGTGGAGGTGGATGTGGTGGTACTCCATGAAGCATTGCGGCATGATCTCGTCTGCCTTGAGTTTTTCAAACAGCGCGTACAGGAAGGCCCTGAGCCAGTCTCTCTCCTGGGAGCGGCTCGGAAACGCCGAGACGGGGAGCCAGTAGAGGGCGCACGTGGTGAGCGACTCGGCGCGAACCC
>JACRKW010000070.1 GCA_016215215.1 Acidobacteriota bacterium | reverse complement strand
CGTCTTCGTCGGGGTCGCCGGGTGCGGCGGGAGGCATGGTGGAGGCGGCGATCAAGACGTGGGAGGGCTGGAGGTGCTGGAGCAGGGCGGCGACGGGCGGAGCGATGGAGGTGGCCGCAGGGTCGAAGTCGTACTTGAGATTGCCGGCGTCAAGGACACGCGGCGCGCCGAGTTCGGTGTAACGTCCGGCGGCTGTGGCGTCCTGGGCCAGGATGGCATCGGGCCACTGCAACACTTGGCGGAAGAACCAGGCGCGGTGGCGGTACTTGGGCAGCGCCTTGTCCGATATGCGGCCGTTGACGATGAGCAGGCGCGCGCCGGAGCGGCGGCTCTCGCGATAGAGGTTGGGCCAGATCTCGGTCTCCATGACGACCACGAGGGCAGGCTTCAGTCGGCGTAAGACGCGGCGCACGGCGAAGCGGTAGTCGATGGGCGCGTAGAAGATGCCGGACGCGAGGCGCGAGAGCTTTTGCTCGGCCATGGCGCGTCCGGCCAGAGTGGTGGTGGAGACGTAGACGGGCGTGCCGGGCATTTCGCGGCGCAGCCGTTCGAGCAGGCCGATGGCCGTGATGGCCTCTCCGACGCTGACGGCATGCAACCAGATGGCGCCCGGCGGCGTCCGGTGGAAGGGGATGAAGCCGAAGCGTTCTCCGAGCCGGTGGGCGTAGAGGCGGTTCCTGATGATGCGAATGGCAAGATAGAGTAAGAGAAACGGAAAAGCGAGGGCCTGAAGGGTCCAGTAGAGGAGATAGATGAGATTGGCCCGCAAGTACCCGATTTTAGTCCTCTGCGCGGCGGCCGTGGCGGCGGCGTGGGCTCAGGAGGGGTTCAAGCACGGCGCGGTGGCGTCGTATCCGTCGCATCAGAACCTCGGAAAACTCAAGATTGCGGCGGTGAAGTACGAAAGTGACGAGGAGACGCGCCCGGCTTTCGGCAAGCTGAATCCGAACGAGCACGGCTTTCTGCCGGTCCTGTTGATCTTTGAGAACACGTCGGACCAGACGCTGCTGCTGGACCGGATGCGGGTGACGTATCAGTATCCAGGCGCTGAAGTACGGGCGACGCCACCGGGGGACCTGGCCTACAGCCAGTCGCCGAAGAAGCCCAGGACGGGACCGGAGTACCGGGCGCCGTTCCCGTTGCCCAAGAAGAAGAATCCGATGGCCGCAGTGGAGTTGCAGACGCGGGCGTTCGGAGCAAAGACGCTTCTCAAGGGCGAGACAGCGTCCGGGTTCTTCTATTTCGAGACGCGCCACTACAGGCGCGCCGTGATCTACATCACGGGCATCCGCGAGGCGATAACGGGCAAAGAGCTGTTCTACGCCGAGGTTCCGCTGGATACGCCGTAACTACTTTTTCGCCGGAGCAGGCGTGGCGGCCTTGGCGGGCGCGGCCTTTGCCGGAGCGGCGCCGGTCGCGGCGCTCGGCGCGGCCTTCGTAGGAGTTGCGACGGGTGCGGCTTTGGGTGCGGCCTTCGGTGCGGCCTTCGCAGGAGCGGCAGCCGGGGGAGGCGTCAGCGCGACACCGCCTACGGGCACGGGGCCGATGCGCTCAAAGGTCACCTTGGACATGACGACGGGCGTGGCGGGCTTGTCGCCGCCGGCCTTGGGGACGCGGGCGATCTTGGTGACCAGTTCCTGGCCCTCGACGATCTGGCCGAAGATGGTGTGCTTGCCGTTCAGGTGCGGCGTGGGGACTTCGGTGAGGAAGAACTGGCAGGAGCCGGTCGTCGGCGTACTTTGGTTGGCCATTGCCATTCGGCCGGGGATGTCGAACTTGAGTGTGGGGTGGAACTCGTCCTTGATGACGTCGGTGCCGCCCATGCCGGTGCCGGTGGGGTCGCCGCCCTGGATCATGAAACCAGGGATGACGCGGTGGAAGATCGTGCCGTTATAGAGCGGGCGGCGGACGCGCGCGCCGGTCTTAGGGTCGGGCCAGGTCTTGCGTCCCAGCGCGAGGTCAACGAAGTTCTTGACGGTGACGGGAGATTCGACCTCGTACATTTTGATTACGATGGCGCCCATGGGCAAACCGCCCTGGGTGATCTGGAGGGTGGTGTAGAGACCGTTCTCGCGGGCGGGCGTCGGGGCCGGGGCGGCCGCGGGAGCGGCGGGTGGCTGAGCGGAGAGGGCGCCGGCCAGCGCCAGCGCGGGAAGCAGGGCTTGAATCATCCTCATAGCTATAGGGTAGCAGCGAAGAAACGGCATGCGGGCGATGATAGGATGAGAGCATGAAAAAAGAGAGAATCCTCTCCGCAATGATGGAGATCGGCATTGTGCCGGTGGTCCGTACGCCGTCGGCCGAAAGCGCCTACAAGGCGATTGAGGCGATCTACCGCGGGGGCATCCGCGCGGCGGAAGTGACCATGACTGTGCCGGGCGCGGTGAAGGTTCTGGAGAAGCTGGCCGATGAATTCGGCGACAGGATGGTGTTGGGCGCCGGGACGGTACTGGATCCGGAGACGTGCCGCATCTGCATGCTGGCTGGGGCGCAGTTCTTTGTTACGCCGGCGCTGAACCTGGCAACGATCGAAATGGCGCACCGGTACTCCAAGCCGATCTGCCCGGGCGCGCTGACGCCCACCGAGGTACTGGCGGCGTGGCAGGCGGGGGCGGACATCGTGAAGGTGTTCCCGTGCGACAACGTGGGCGGGGCGAAGTACATCAAGGCGCTGAAGGGGCCTTTCCCGCAGATTGAGATGATCCCGACCGGCGGGGTGAGCCTGACAACGGCGGCGGACTTCCTGAAGGCGGGGGCGTGCGCCGTGGCCGTGGGCGGCGAACTGGTAGACGCCAAGACGATCAAAGAGGGCAAGTACGAAGTGTTCGAGGAGCGGGCGCGCCAGTTCCTGGCGGTGGTGGCACAGGCGCGGGCCGAAATGAAGGGCTGACGGCTGCTGCTACACTGAGTTTGATTCCCATGGCCATCAGTCAAGATCTGTTGGAAATCCTGGTTTGCCCGGTCTGCAAGGAAGCGGTGGCGCTGACCGAGGATAAGAGCGGCCTGAAGTGCGCGGCCTGCAAACGCGTGTATCCCATCCGCGACGACATCCCCGTCATGCTGGTGGACGAAGCGCGGATTGAGGGCTGACGATTCCCACATGACGCCACCCGCCCTCGAACAACTGTCTCGGGGCGCAAGGGTGCTGGTGGTGCGCTTGAGGTCGCTGGGCGACTGCGTTCTGACCACGCCGGCGCTCCACCTGTTGAAGCAGCACCGGCCGGACCTGGAGATCGGTGTGGTGGTCGAGGATCGATTCTCCCAGGTGTACGAAGGCAACCCGGACATTGCGGAGACCATGCCACCCTCCAAGCGGCAGGTGCTGCGATTCCGGGCCGAACTCACCTTGAACTTGCACGGCGGGGCGCGGAGCGCGGCGCTGACGGCGCTGTCGCTTGCGCGGTGGCGGGCCGGATTCGCTCACTTTCGTCAGGGGTGGGTGTACAACGTGCGTATCCCGCGGGCGCAGGAGATTCTGGGCGAGGAGCGGACGGTGCACACAGCAGAGCACCTGGCCTCCGCGATGTTCTACCTGGGTGTGCCGCGCACGGAGATCCCGCGGGCACGCCTATTCGCCGAGGCGTCTGGCCGCAATCAGCCCTACGCGCTAGTTCACCCCATGGCGTCGGCTGCGGCCAAGACCTGGCCTGCGGAGCGGTTTCTTGCGGTATGCCGGCACTTGAAGGAAGCCAGCGGGCTGGCGCCGGTTGTGATCGGCGGGACCGGAGACGATCTCAGCGCGTTCGATGGTTTCGAAACGTTGCGCGGGGCGCCGTTGAGCGAGGTGAAGGCGCTAATGGCGGGGGCGTCGCTGTTTGTGGGCAACGACAGCGGTCCGGCGCACATGGCGGCTGCGTTCGGGGTCCCCGTAGTAGTGCTGTACGGGCCGGAGAGCCCGGTGATCTGGGCGCCGTGGCGGACGGAAAACGTGAAGATTGAAGCGCCGCAGGGGCTGGAAGCAGTCACGGTTGAAACGGTGATCGAGGCTGTGGAAGGATTGCGGGGAGCCCGGCGATGAAGGAACTCTGGCGGTTGGTCAGCTATGCGCGGCGGTACACGCCGGCGCTGGCGCTGTCCGTGCTGCTGATGCTGGTGTCGGGAGCAGGCCGGGCGATGCTGCCCATTCTGCTGAAGCCTGTTTTCGACCGCGTTCTGGAGCCGTCGTCGGCTGAGGCTCCCGTACCGCTGCCCGTGCCCAAGTGGCTGGGCTTCACGCTGACACTGGACCAGCTTGTTCCGTTCGACATTCATAACGTGTGGACGCTGGTGGCGGTGGCGATCCTGATGGTGTTCCTCACCAAGGGCATCGCCGACTACTTCGGCAACTACCTGGTGAGCTACGTGGGGCTATCGGCGGTGACCGATCTGAGGCAGCGGGCATTCGAAAAGGTGGTGAACGAGGAGCACGAGTTCTTCCAGTCACACTCGACGGGCAGGCTGATGTCGTCAATCATGAGCGACATCGAGAAGATCCAGCTCGCCGTATCGCAGATGCTGGCCGACTGGCTGCGGCAGAGCTTCGCGCTGCTGGGCATGGCCTACGTGCTGTTCCAAAGCGACTGGCGGCTGGCGCTGGCCTCGACGACGGTGCTGCCGTTCGTGCTGCTGCCGACGGCGCGGCTGGGCAGGCGGATCCGGCGCTCGACACGGAGCGCGCAGGACAGCGCGGCGGAGATGAGCCAGATCCTGCAGGAGGCGTTCAGCGGACACGCCGTGGTGAAGAGCTTCACCGCGGAGAAGATGGAGAGCGACCGCTTCCGGAAGACAGCGCAGAAGTTCAAACGGGCAAGCCTGCGCTACATCGGCTTTCAGGCACTGCCTTCACCGATCATCGAGTTCTTCGGCGCGCTGACCATCGTCGGGCTGCTGCACTACACGCGGGAACAGATCAAGGCGGGAGCGATGACGGCCGGGGACTTCATGTCGTTCGTGACGGCGCTGCTGCTGCTCTATGAGCCCGTGAAGCGGCTGGCGGGAATCCACAACATCTTCGAGCAGGCCGCCGGGGCAAGCCAGCGGGTATTTGAGTACATCGACCGAGAGCAGCAGATCATCGAGAAGCCAGGGGCGCCCGACCTGAAGTCGTTCGCCGATTCAATCCAGTTCGACGCGGTGAGCTTCAGCTACCCGGATTCAGCCAACGGCTTTGCGATCCGCGAGATGTCCCTGGAAGTGAAGCGGGGAGAGGTGGTGGCCTTCGTGGGGCCGAGCGGCGCGGGCAAGAGCACGATTGCCAGCCTGCTGACGCGATTCTATGACGCTGACGCGGGAGCGATCCGGATCGACGGGCAGGACATCCGTGAGGTGAGCCTGCGATCGCTGCGACGCAGCATCGCGGTGGTGAGCCAGGAGACGTTCCTGTTCAACGACACGGTGGCGAACAACATCCGCTACGGCCGGCCGGGGGCGGCCGACGAGGAAGTACGCGAGGCTGCGCGCAACGCAATGGCGGAGGAGTTCATCCAGGCCCTGCCCAATGGATTCGACACGACGGTGGGGGAACGCGGGGCGAAGCTGAGCGGCGGCCAGAGGCAGCGGCTGTCGATCGCGCGGGCGCTCTTGAAGAACGCGCCGATCCTGATTCTGGACGAAGCCACTTCACAGCTCGACACCGAGAGCGAAGTGCTGGTGCAGGGTGCGCTGGCCAACCTGATGCAGAACCGCACAGTAATTGTCATCGCGCACCGGCTGTCGACCATCCGCCGGGCGGACCGCATCGTGGTGCTGGATGCGGGCTCGATCAGCGAGATCGGCACGCACGAGGAGCTGGTGAGCCGCGGCGGCATCTACCAGCGGCTGCACGAACTTCAGTATGTTGATCTAGACGTCGATCTTGAGTATTGAACCATGAGCCTGCGAAGCATGACCGGGTTTTCCCGGGTACGGAAAGCCAACGAACTGGGCGAGGTGACGGCGACGGTGAAGAGCGTCAACCACCGCGCGCTGGACCTGCACACGCACATCCCGTCCGAACTCGAAGCCTACGAGCCCGCCATCCGCGCGGCTGTAAAGAAGGCGAGCACTCGAGGGCACGTTGATGTAAGGATCAGCTTCACGCCGGCGCACGCCATCTCGGCGGCGGCCCTGAACCGGCCGCTGTTTGAGGCCTACCTGTCGGCGCTGAAGCAGGCCGAGGCGGAGTTTGGCGTCGCCGGCCAGCCCGACCTGAACACGGCCCTGCGCATTCCGGGCATGCTGGCTCAACCGCTGGGAGACGAGGACGCGCCGGCGGAGCTGGAGTTGCTGGTAGTGGAGGCCGTGACGGCGGCCATGGCTTCGCTGAACACCTTCCGCGAGAGAGAGGGGGCGGAGATCAGGGAATTGCTGAAGGCCCACAACGCCAACGTGCGGCGCGATGCGGCGGAGATCGAAAAACTGCGGGAGCCGGCGGTGGAGCATTTCCGGGCCCGGCTGCAGGAGCGGCTGGCCGAACTGCTGAAAGGAGTCGCCCTGGAGCCGCAGCGGCTGGCGCAGGAGGCGGCGATCCTGGCTGACCGGAGCGACATCACCGAAGAACTGGGGCGGCTGCTGGTCCATTCCCGGGAACTGGACGTCCTGCTCGACAAGGGTGGGGAACTGGGCAAGAAGCTGGATTTCCTGATGCAGGAGATGAACCGGGAGACCAATACAATCCTGTCGAAGACCTCTGGGGTAGGCGAACTCGGGCTGCGGATCACGGCGCTGGGGCTAGAGTGCAAGGCGAATATTGAGCGAATACGCGAACAGGCATTGAATCTCGAATGAACCAGGTGATCATCGTTTCGGCGCCATCCGGATCTGGCAAGTCAACTCTTGTCAACAACTTGAAGAGACGAGAGGGGGAATTCGTCTTCTCGGTTTCGTATACGACGCGGAGCCCGCGCGGGGACGAGATGGAGGGGCGGGAGTACCATTTCGTGACGAGGGAATCCTTCCTGACGATGCGGGACCGGGACGAGTTCGTGGAGTGGGCGCAGGTGTTCGACGATTTCTACGGCACGCACCGGCGGTATTTCGCCGTGGCAGCGGCGGAGAAGAAGGACTTGCTGCTCGACATTGACGTGCAGGGTGCGCAAAAATTGAGAGAGAAGTATCCTGACGCCGTCAGCATCTTCATTCTGGCGCCATCCCGCGAAGAACTGGTGAAACGGTTGCAGCACCGTGGGGACGTGTCGGAGGAGGTCATCCGGAAGCGGGTGGCCAAGGCGGCGCTGGAGATCGAGGAATATAGCCGGTACGACTACGTGGTAGTCAACGATGACGTGGACACGGCCACCGACCGGTTGTACAGCATCGTGAAAAGCGCAAGGATCCGCACCAGGGACGCCGGTGTGCAGAACACGGTCCAGGGCATTCTGAGAACTTTCGAGCAGCGATAGAGAGGCAGACGAAACACATGGCGGAGAGAATCACCCGCAACCCGATTTTTGCGATTCCGGACGATCCGGAGTCCAGCTCCTACCGATTCATCATCGTGGCGGCCAAGCGCGCGCGGCAACTCCAGGGCGGCTCGCGGTCGTTCCTGCCCGGAACGGTGAAGAAACCGACCGTGGCTGCGATGGAAGAGGTGCGGCGTGGTCTTGTGAGCTACTTCGACCCAGCAATCCACTCCGAGGAGCCCGCGCCGGCCGAAGCCGAGAGCTAAGCGCGGCGGGCCATGGCGAACCTTTCGGCGGTGCTCGGCGTCGGCGGCGGCATCGCGGCCTACAAGTCAGCGGAACTGGCTCGGGCGCTGATGCAGCGCGGCTTCGCCGTGACCACTGTCATGACGGAGGCGGCGCAGGAGTTCGTCCGGCCATTGACCTTCGCCGCCCTGACGGGCCGCAAAGTGATCACGCGGATGTTCGCCGGCGACGGGCCGGACGATGTGCTGGCGTCGAGCGTGGAGCACATCGGGGTGGCGAAGGAAAACGGCATCCTGGTGGTTGCGCCGGCGACGGCGGACCTGCTGGCGCGCTTTGCGCACGGCCTGGCCAACGATTTCCTGACCACTCTCTACCTGGCCTTTGAGGGTCCGGTGCTGCTGGCGCCGGCCATGAATACGGCCATGTGGAACCATGCGGCGACACAGGCCAACGTGGAGATCCTGAGACGGCGCGGGCACCACATCCTGGAACCGGACTCGGGGCCGCTGGCGTGTGGAACCACGGGACCGGGGCGGATGCCGGATCCGGAGCGGATCGCCGATTACGCGCTCAGCATCCTGACGCGAAGGCGCGATCTGGACGGCGAGACAGTACTGGTGACGGCCGGGCCTACGCGTGAGCCACTGGACCCGGTACGGTTCATCTCCAATCGTTCTTCCGGCAAGATGGGCTACGCCATGGCCGAAGCGGCGGCGCTGCGCGGAGCGCGCGTGCAGTTGGTGAGTGGTCCGGTGCACCTGGCCGCGCCGGAGGGCGTGGAGGTGATTCCGGTGCAGACAGCTGAGCAGATGCGCCGCGCGGTGCTGGACCGGCTGGATGAATCGACCATCATCGTCAAGGCGGCGGCCGTGGCCGATTACCACGTCACCAGCGTCCCCAAACAGAAAGTGAAGAAAACGGCCCTACGGCTGAGCCTGGAGTTGGACCCGACGGTAGACATCCTGGCGGAGATCGGGCAGAGGAAGAAGAATCAGCTACTGATCGGATTCGCCGCAGAGACGGAGAACGTCGTGGCCGAGGCGAGGCGGAAGCTGCAGGCCAAGAACTGCGACATGGTGGTGGCCAACAACGTATCCCTGGACGGCACCGGATTTGAGAGCGACGACAATGAAGTGATCCTCGCATTGAGTACCGGCGAGCTGATCACCCCGCCGCGCGACACCAAGCGCGCGCTGGCGGACCGGATTCTGGACGAGGCGCTAAAGCTCCGGCTGGCGCTGCATCAGCGCTCGTAGGACTCCGATGGACCGCGCAACGCTGAGACACTACCTGACCTTCTACCGGGACCTGGGCGTGAAATCGGTGTTTGTGGGCGGCGAGACGGAGGAGAGTGCATCGCCGGTGGAAACGGAGGAACACGGAGTGGAGCCGACCAACCCCCTAGAACCGCCTCAGGCATTCTCCCGGGTGGATCTAGTGGATTCCAGCGATGACAACCTGGAAAGAATCCGGCAGGATATGGGTGACTGCAAGCGCTGCCGCCTGGGTGCCGGCCGGAACAAGATTGTCTTC
Organism: Acidobacteriota bacterium; assembly: GCA_016215215.1. Classification (GTDB taxonomy): domain Bacteria; phylum Acidobacteriota; class Terriglobia; order Bryobacterales; family Bryobacteraceae; genus Paludibaculum. The sequence goes on along the minus strand of JACRKW010000070.1, from coordinate 27,702 downwards.
GGCTCAGGGCATGTTGAGGCACGGTTGGTGTTTGTCGGTGAGGGGCCCGGCGCAGACGAGGACGAGCAGGGATTGCCGTTCGTCGGCCGGGCCGGCCAACTTCTCACACAGATGATCGACGGCACCGCGGGCAAGGAAGGCCTTGCGATCCGCCGGCCGGACGTCTACATCTGCAACGTGGTGAAGTGCCGTCCGCCGGAGAACCGCACGCCGGAGCCGGACGAGATGGAAATCTGCGGCCAGTTCCTGTTCCGGCAACTGATGGTATTGCGGCCGCGGGCGATCTGCACGCTGGGCGCAACGGCGACCAAGGCGCTGCTGGACACCAGGGAAGGCATTACGAAGCTGCGCGGCCGCTGGCAGAAGTGGCGCGACATTCCGGTGATGCCGACCTATCACCCTTCCTACCTGTTGCGGCCGTACAACCAGAACGCGAAGCGCGAGGCGTGGGAAGATCTGAAGAAAGTTCTGCACTATGTCTACGATGAGCCGGCACGGCCTCTTTCTGACTTTTGAAGGCTTGGACGGATGCGGCAAGACAACGCAGATGCGGCTGCTGGCGGCGCGCCTGCGCCAAGCCGGAGAAGACGTCATCGAGACGGTGGAGCCGGGCGGCACGCGCATCGGCGGCGACATCCGGCGCATTCTGCTGGATCCGGCCAATGGGAACATGGGTTCGACGGCGGAGATGCTGCTGTACTTCGCGGCGCGCGCGCAGAACGTGGACGAGATCGTGAACCCGGCGACCGCAGCCGGCTCGATCGTGATTTCTGACCGCTGGACGGATTCAACCTGGGCCTACCAGGGATTTGGGCGGGCGCTTGGGGTGGAACTGGTGCGGCGGCTGGACGAGATCGCCTGCCGGGGGAGGAAGCCGGACCTGACGCTGTGGGTGGACATAGATCTAGAGACGAGCCTGAACCGCGCCAAGAGCCGCAACGCCAGCGTGGAGGCCAACGATACACGGATGGACGAACAGAGCCGGGCGTTCTACGAGCAGGTGCTGGAAGGCTACCGGCGGCTGGCGGCGGAAGAACCTCGACGCGTGATCCGGGTGGACGGCCGCGGCAGCGTGGAGGAGGTGTTTGAGCGCGTGTGGGCGGCTTTCGAAGAGTACAGGAGCGGTGATGTTTGAGGGGTTCTACGGCAACGCGCTGGTGACCTCCGCGCTGGAGAAGATGATCGAGTCCGGGCGAATCCCACAGACGATCTTGCTGGCTGGGCCGGAGGGTACCGGCAAAGCCACGCTGGCGCGGCGCTTTGCGGCGCGGCTGCTGGGAGACCCGGCCAAGATCGAACTGGACGACTTGAGCCGCGAGGAGAATAGGGCGCTGATCGCCGAGCGTGAAAAGTGGCCGAGCGAGAAGCGCGGCGACGACCCGCTGTTCTTTGCGAGCCATCCCGACTTCGTCACCTTTTGCCCAGAAGGGCCACTGCGGCAGATTTCGATCCAGCAAATGCGGCTGGTGAAGGAACGGGCGCAACTGCGCCCGCTGAAGGGCAAGTGGCGGGTGTTTCTGATCGACCAACTCGACCGGGCCAACATTCAGGCGGCCGATTCGCTGCTCAAGACGCTGGAGGAACCGCCCGAGCACCTGATCCTGATTGTGACGGCGGAAAACCCGTACGATCTGCCATCGACGATTCGCTCCAGGTCCGTGATCTTCCATCTCTCGCCGCTGCCGGACAGCGAGATGAAGGCGTTCGCCGAAGCGCACGGACTCAGGGACGCCGGGCGCCGCATCGCTCTGGCAGGGGGCTCGCCGGGCTTGGCGCGGTCGATCGACCTGGCGGTGTACGAGAAGCGCCGCGGCGTGATGCTGGCGATGCTGGAGTCAGCCGGCGGGACGGCGCCGTTTGGGGCGTGGGCGAAGTCGTCGGAGTCCTTCATTGCCAGCAAGAGCGAGAAACTGGACCTCTATTTCAAGCCCTTGTACTCGCTACTGGAGGATCTGCTGGTGCTCCACAGCGGGGGTGCGGAGGTGCGCAACCAGGACCTGCGTCCGGCGCTGGAGAGGCTGGCGGGCAAGGTGAGCTTCGACTGGCTGCGGGAGGCGGTGGAGCAGGCCGATACGTTGGTGGGGCTGCAACGGAGAAACGTGCAGAAGGGCCCGTCGGTGGACAGCTACGTCATCGGACTGCGGGGTCTGTAGGCACGCGGGGCAACTATGCAGCGCCTGCCGGTGGCCATTTCAAGAGAACTCCGGTACTGGCCCTATCTCCTGCTGGCGCTGCTAAACACGATCCTGTACGCCGGGTTACTGCCGTTGTGGGAGGGCTTTGATGAGGGCTTTCACTACGCCTACGTGGAGACGTTGGCGGCAAGCGGCCGGCTGCCCGACCCGCGAACGGCGGGAGTATCGAAAGCGATAGCGGAGTCTTTCCGGCTGGCTCCGGCAAGCCCGGCTGTGCGGGAGAACCTGCCATTTGCCCGGACCTACTCGGGGTTCTTCGCGCTACCTGAGGAGCAGCGCCGCGAGATCGCGGCGGCGCTGCGCGCGATTCCACCGGCTTGGCGAAATGAGCCGCCGCTCACCGGACTGAAGAACTACGAGGCGCAACAGGCGCCGCTGGCCTATCTGCTGCTGGCGCCGCTGGACGCCTGGTGGGCGTCCGATCCGCTGCCGGAGAGGGTGTGGCGGCTGCGGGTGGCATGCGGCATTGCCGGGGTGCTACTGCACCTGGGCGCGGGCCTGGCTCTGGCGAGGCGGATGGGTCTCAGTGCCGGGACGACGCAGATGATGCTGTTGCTGCTGTGCCTGCCGCAGATGCTCTACGCATCGATAGCGCACATCAGCAACGACTGGCTGGCGATCGGACTCTCATCCTGGTTCGCGGTCCGGTTGCTGAGCTTCCTGGAGCGACCGGCGGCGGGGAACGCACTTGGTCTTGGGGTGGTGCTGGCGCTGGGTTTGCTGACCAAGGCATACTTCCTGCCCTGGGCGGCCCTGGGGGCAGTGGCGCTCGTCTGGAGTGTGTGGCGGAAGCGTGCGGGGATGGCGGCGGCGGCCTCGTTGACGCTGCCGGTGCTGCTTCTGGCCGGACCTTGGTATGCGAGAAACGTGATGCTGACGGGCTCGCTGAGCGGGACGATGCAGTCGGCATCAGGAATCGGTTTTGCCCAGACCGCTCGCGCCGCGGCGGAACTGCCGTGGGCCAAAGTCGCGCCGATGCTGGCGCGGAGTGCGGTGTGGACGGGGAACTCGTCGTTCACCACATTCTCCGAGGCGACCGTGCATCTGCACTTGCTGTTGCTTGCCGCAGCGCTGGCTTGCTGGGTAGGGGCGAGGGGTAAGGGCTTCGGAGAGGCCTGGCTGGGATCGGCGCCGGTCGTCTATGCCGGGACACTACTGTATGCGTGCGCGGTGTTCTACGCCTACCGGCCAGGCGTGATCTCTATATCACCGTGGTACACGCCGGCAATGCATCTGCCGCTGGCAGCGCTGGCGGCACTGGGTTTAGAGCGGGCGGGCGCGGCGGGCCGGTGGCTGGCAATCGCCGTGGCATCGCTGGGGGTATACCTGCTGGCGGCAACCTATGTCCTGAAGCTGATCCCTCTGTATGCCGGCTGCGAGATGGCACGGGTAGACTGGGGTGCGCTCCGCGCCTGTTATCAGGCGCCCGGCCTAGGCGCGCGGCTGGGCCAGAACTCGCTGGCGGCGCCGTGGGCGACGGGCCTTACGACGGGGATGGTGTTGATGCTGCTGGGCTGGGGGTGGATCAGCGTCCTGAGACGGCGAAGCGGAGAGTGAAGTCAGGCGGAGCCACAGAGGGCATCGAGGTCGAGAACCTCACGCCACTTTTCGCCGAGGCGGATAGAGCGAGGCGGACGGAGGTGGTGCGGCGGAACTTCCTCCAGGCGCGAAACAGAATCGACCATGATGGCGTAGAGGGCTTCGGCGGAGAGCTCAGTGCTCTCACGGATGAGAAGGAGGCAAGTCCGGGCCGAAACGGGGATTTCGCGCAGACCGAGCCGGCTGTTGGGGACGAAAATCGGAAGCGTGCGGCCGTGAAGAGAGGCCATGTAGCGTACGGGATCGCGGCCTTCAAGCAGTTCGGTCTGGAGACCGCGCATCTGCAGCATGCCGCAGATGCGAGCGGCGGGGACGGCGAACTCCTTTCCGGCAAGGCGAATGACGAGGAACCTGTGGGCCACGGCGGGATCCTAATCGAGCATGGTCAGCATGGAGGACAGGTGGTGATGGTTGTGCGTGCCGGAGGCGCCGGAGTCTCGGCTGGGCGCAAGGCAGAGGTAAACAGAGACCTCCTCGCCGAGGCATTCGAAGGGGACTACGCTCCACTGGCTCTTGCCGACGCTGCGGGTGGTGAAATTGCGGCCATAGATGACGGTGGGGATGGAAAGGCCCATGGGACCGAGTTCGTCTTCGAGAGAGGTCTTGACGTTGCCGAGGACCATGTTGGTGACCTCGCCAATGGCGTCAAGGACTTCATCGTCAATGGACTGGTACTCCTGCATCAGCAGGTGGCCGGCGATACGGCGGCCCATCGCCGATGAACAGGAGAAGATGCCGGATCCGGCCCACTGGCCGGCGAGGCCGACCAGCGCCAGCACCCCCTCTTGGGTGCCGGGGGCTGAGACACCCTGGGAGTCGGCACGGTCCAAGAGTTCGATGCCCAGCATGGTGGAGAAGACCTCGCGCGTGGCGGCGCGGATCATGGGAACCACTTGTTCGTGAGTCATGGGATGAGTACCTTGGGAGTGCCGGGCTAGACGATGCCGCTGAGCTTCTCCTTGATTTGTTCGGCAGTGAACGGTTTGCGCACATATCCGGCGGCGCCCAGCGCCACGGCCTCCATCACCTTGTTGCTGCTACCTTCGGTTGTCACCATGATGATGGGGATGGAGCGGGTGGACTCCTGGCCCTTGAGGGCCGCGAGCAATTGCAGGCCGTCCATGTTCGGCATGTTGATGTCGGAGAGGATGAGACCGACGGGACTATTCTTGAGCTTTTCGAGGGCCTCAGCTCCGTCGCCGGCCTCCACCACCTTGCCAAGCGGCACATCGGCCTGGATGAGCACACGTTGCAGGATCTTGCGGATCGCCGCGGAATCGTCGACGATCATCACGTCTAATTTCATGAACCGAATGCCTCCCGGCGCTCTTGTGGGCTCATCGGCGCTGGCGCGGGAAGCGTGAGTGAAGTTGCGGGGGCGGTGTTCAGGCCAGCCGGGACAGAACGGCATCGGTGGCGGCGGACGTAGTCGCCTGCCCGCCAAGGTCGGCCGTCAGCGCCTGGCCGGAGGCGAGGGCATCGCGGACAGCCGACTCAATAGAGGCGGCAGCGGCGGGCTGATCGAGATGCTCCATCATCATGGCGGCGGCGAGGATGGTGGCCAGGGGGTTGGCCAAGCCCTTGCCTGCGATGTCAGGCGCCGATCCGTGAACAGGTTCGAAGAGGGACGGCGACTGGCGGCGGGGATCGAGGTTGGCGCTGGGAGCGAGACCGATGGATCCCGTGACGACGGCCGAAAGATCACTGAGGATGTCGCCGAAGAGATTGGATGCAACGACAACGTCGAAGGTTGAAGGGCGGCGGACGAAGTTCATAGCGGCTGCGTCCACCAGCAGGGATTCGGTTTCGATGTCGGGATACTCGGCGGCCACTTGCCGGAAGATGCGATCCCAGAGGACCATGCCGTAGCCCTGGGCATTGGACTTGGTGATGGATGCCAGCCGGCGCTGGCGGTTACGGCGGCGGGCCAGGTCGAAGGCGTAGCGGATGATGCGCTCGCAGCCGTGGCGGGTGAACAGCGAGGTCTGGACGGCGACCTCTTCCGGCTGGTGGTGGTAGAGAAAGCCGCCGACGTTGGCGTACTCTCCCTCCGTGTTTTCTCGAATTACCACCATATCGATGCTGCCCGGCTGATAGCCGGCGAGAGGGCTGGCCACGCCCTGATAGAGGAAGGCGGGTCGAACGTTGACGTAGAGGTCGAAGCCGCGCCGGATAGGCAACAGCATGCCGTTCAGCGTGACGTGGTCAGGGATGTCGGGATGACCGACGGCGCCGAGCAGGATGGCGTCGTGGCGGCGGAGGCGGTCCAAAGCGTCCATGGGCATCATGACGCCATGCTGGAAGTAGTAGTCCGAGCCCCAGTCGAATGCCTCGAAATGGAGGCTGAGGCCGGTGGTGGACGCGGCCGCCTCCAGGACGCGGCGGGCGGCCGGGACCACCTCCTGGCCGATGCCGTCGCCGGGCAGCAGAGCGATGGAAAGCTTCCTCATGTCCTCATGCTAGCCTGTGAGGCATGGCGCCAGCGAACCCATTTGACCTGAGCGGGAAAAGGGCCCTGATTGCGGGGGCGAGCCGTGGAATCGGACAGGCGATCGCCGAGGGCATGGCACGGGCGGGAGCACATGTGGTGGCGGCGGCGCGGTCACTGCCGGCGCTGGAGGAGATTGCCGGACGGCTGCGCGGCGAAGGGTTGCAGGCAGTGGCGGTGGAGTTGGACATCTCCTCGCGTGAGTCCCGCCAGCGGGCTGTGGACACCGCCGGAGACGTGGACATCCTGGTGAACGTGGCCGGAATGAACCTGCGGAAGCGGTTCACCGAATACACGCCGGAAGAGTACGAGCGGCTGCTTCGGACCAACCTGACAGGCATCTTCGAGCTCACGCAGGCCGTGGGGCGCGGGATGATCGACCGGGGGCGCGGCGGCAAAGTGGTGATGATCGGAAGCCTGACCTCCATGCTTGGGCTGCCCTACGTCACCGTCTACACGGTGACCAAGGCGGCGCTGGCCGGACTGACGCGCTCGCTGGCAGCCGAGTGGGGCGGGCACAACATCCAGGTGAACTGCATCGCGCCGGGCTTCATCCTGACGGACCTGAACCGGGAGATGTGGAAGCCGCCGCACATGACGGGCTGGCTTCAAGGCGTGCAGCCGAATCCGCGGATGGGGCGTCCGGACGACATCGCACCGCTGGCGGTGTTTCTGGGCGGCCCGGGATCGGACTACATAACCGGGCAGGTGATCGCGGTGGACGGCGGGCTTTCCACGACGACGATGTGGCCGTTCCAGCCGGCCTGAAGCCAGAGGGCGGGCCGGACAGGGCTATGGAACGCGGTTGACTCGCACCTGTTTGAGCCGGCCGGTTGCGCCGGAGACGATTTCCACTTGCCGCTGAGGCACTCCGAGCTCAGAAGCGAGGAAGCGCACCAGTTCGTCGTTGGCCTTGCCCTTCTCTGGGACAGCGGCAAGTTTCACCTTCAGCGCGCCATCGGCCATGGAGCCGGCCCAGGCCGTGCAGGAACTCTTGGGGATGACTCGAATGCACAGGGCGAGTTTGCCTTCGGCGTGGAGGAGCGAGCGCAGGGCGTCCACTTGCATGGCGTTCAGCGGAGCGGCAGGGTCACCATCTCGCCGACCTCCAGTTTCCAGGGACCGGCGGGGGACATGGCAGCGGGTTGCGGAACGTAGTCCGGTCCCAGGAAGAAGATCTTGCCGATCGACTCCACCAGGCAGCGGCCGTTCTTGGGCTGAAGTTGCTTGGAGAGGTCGCGCAATGACAGGCACTCGACAGCGATTTCGGCGATTCCGGCGAGGTTGGTTCCCGGAGGCATCTCGATGGTGGTCCGCGCCCAGCCGTTGCGTTCGATGTGGTCCTTGCCCAGGCCAAGGGCGGAAGCCTGCCAACGGCTGGAGCCGCTCTTGCGCGCCAGCACCTGCAGCGCGGCTGCCTGATTCTGCAGTTTTAGTTCGACGATGAGGTAATTGCGAGGGTCGCTGATCTTCTCGCCGTCGAACTTCCCGAAATCGCGCAACTTCCCTTCCCTGATCAGCTCTTTGGCGGAGATTTCATATGTGAGAGGCGCGACGTCCATGACGGCTTCCCGCGAAGCGCTGGAAAGCTCGGCCGGAACGGGAATCAATTGGTAACGGATGGGCGAGGCGCCGGCGCCGGCGGGCTCCACCATGTTGTTGTCGGTGACAGGGATGAGGATGGGGTGGAGGCCTTCTCTCGCGCCGGCATAGGGAACGTCCTTGTGATCGCGCGTCTGAATCAGCGTCTTGGCGGGCGCACCGCGCGCATCGAGCCAGACACGGTAGACGTACTCGATGTCGGTGGTGCGGCCCCAGCGGGCCATCAGGTCGCGCGTGGACGTGCCGCCGTCCTCGTTGGAGAAGATGACGGAATACTCCAGCCAGCGGCCGTCCTGGTCGCGGCCGGAGGTGGAGTAGACCAGCAGTGGGACGTCAGAGAAGGCGCCGATGGTGTTTGCGCGTGCATAGAGGATGGGCGCGTGCAGCACGCGTTCGTCGCGGGTCTCCACGATACGGGCGCCGAGAATGGCCAGGGCTGCGCCGGCGGCTGAAAGCGACCGGTGGCGCTCTACTTTGAGCACGTGCGGCCCGGGCTCGATCTGGCCGAGGAAGACGCCGTACACGCGCTCCCCGGCGAAGGCCATCAGGTGTTGCTGAGGCTTGCCGTCGAGGCTGAGCTCGGCCAGTGCAGCTTCGCGGCCTGCGGCGGCCCAATCCGCGCCTGGGGCGGCAAGGCGCAACTCGGCTACAACTTCGCCCCTTTGCTGGACGGTGAACGGGAACTCGCGGCTTTGCGCAAGCGCGGAGCGGGCCAGAACGGCCAGCATGCAAAGGCAGGCAACGAACCTTCCCACGATCTTGAGCAGGTGCTCGGTGCGCACGGGTTTGGCGAGGATGGCGTTGACCATGCCGTGTTCAGGCCGTTGGGCCAGGTCGGCCGTCCAGCCGGACAGAACCACGATGGGCAGGGTGGGCTTGAAGGCTCTAATGGAGCGGATCAGGTCCACGCCGTCCTGAGCCGTGGGCAGCCGCAGGTCCATAATGACGCAGTCGATTTCAATGGTCCGGAGACTCTCGAGAGCGGACTGGGCGCTGATGGCGGAATAGACAGTGTGGCCGCTGCGCCGGAGAATCATGCAGCGGATGGCCAATTGGTCTTGGTCGTCTTCCACCAACAGGATTGACGCCATCGTTCGACCCTAGTCCTCAAAGTCGATACGGGCGATGACCAGTTGGGGCAGCGCCTGGTTCCAACTGCTGGGGATGGAGTCGAAGGGCAAACGGAAGCCGCGGCCTTCGCCGGGTTGCAGGCCGGATCCTCCCCGCTTGACGATTGCCACCCGCTCTCGAAGCAGCAACTGGCCGTAGGGATCGTAGAAGACGCAATTGATCTCGACCAGCTTCAGCTTTCTCTTGCCGTTGTTGGTGATGTTGCCTGTGATCTCCACCAGGGTGGTCTTCATGTAACTTTGGTGGGCTTTCATCTCCACGTTGGATAGCGCCAGACTGCGCACGTAGGCCTTGGCCTCCGGCGTCAAGGTCATCGGCTGGGTGGGTTGCGCTGGGGCGCGCAAGAAGAGGAACCAGAAGCCTGCGCCTGCGACTAGCACCACGGCGATGAGAATCACGACGAGCGGCGCGGAGATGAATTCCGCTCTCCGCGGAGCGTCTGCCTGCTTACCCTTATTGGCCACTGATAGTCATCTCCCCGATCAGCAAGGTCGGGCAAGCGAGAGAGCCCCGGAACTCGAGGTCGCTTCCCACCGCTTCGACCTGCGCGAACATACGGCGAAGATTTCCCGCGATAGTGATCTCGTGAACAGGCCAGGCGATTTCGCCGTTTTCGATCCACAATCCGGCCGCTCCGCGGGAATAGTCACCGTTGACTATATTGACACCGGAACCGAGCAATTCGGTCACCAGCAAACCATTTTTCACACCAGCCACGATGGCGGCCGGATCCGTCGTACCTGGCATCATGTACATGTTGCCATGGCCGGTGAAGGCGTTGCCGGTCACCCCGCGGCTGGCGTTGCCGGTGGTGGCGAGGCCCAACTTGCGGGCGGAGTAGGAGTTGAGGAGGTAGCTGGAGAGTACGCCCTTGTCGATGACCGTGGTGCGCCGGGGGGGGACGCCTTCGTCGTCGAAGGGCGAGGTGCCGAACAGACCGGGCATGGTGGCGTCGTCGACGATGGTGACGCCTGGGGCGGCGATTGTCTCCCCCAACCTACCGGCAAGGAACGAAGCCTTCTGCCAGATGGATTCGCCGGCGGTGGCGGAGAAGATGTGACCGACAAGCGAGCGCGCCGCGCGGGGCTCGAAGACCACGGGCACGTTCTGGGTGGCGGCCTTGCGGGCGCCGATGCGGCGTAGGACACGCGCCGCGGCCATACGGCCGACATAGTCGGCGCTTTCCAGCCCTTCAAGAGCGCGGGCGCTGGTGTGCCAGTAGTCGCGCTGGCGGGCCCCGCCGTTGGTGACCACCGGCACCGTGCTAAGCGAACAGGAGGAGGTGCGGTAGCTGCCGAGGAAGCCGCGGGAGTTGGCGAAGGCGCGCCAGCCGGAGTGGGAGCCGAAACTACCGCCCTCGCTGTTGTCGATACGCGGATCGGCGTTCAAGGCGGCGCGCTCGGCGGCGCGGGCAAGGTCGATCTTGAAGGCCGTTTCCAGGAGTTCGACGGAATCGGAATAGAGCCGCAGGTCCCCTGGCAACGAACCCAGGGAGGAGGGATCGGGCAGGCCAGCGAAGGGATCTTCGGTGGAGATCCTGGCCAGCCCAACGGCAGAGTCCACCATGCGGCCGAGGCCCTCGCCGGTGAGGTCGGACGAGTAAGCCGAGCCGACGCAGCGACCGAACAGGACGCGCAGTCCGGCGGCGCGCGAGCCGGCCTCTTTGAGGGTTTCCAACTCGCCCAGACGGACGCCGGCTTCGAACTCATCACCTTCCGCCGCGGTGGCCTCTGCGCCGGTCGCTCCGCGCTCCAAAGCCATTCTGACGATCTGGGCGGCGATCTCTTCGTGCTGGTTTGCGGGGCTCATGCGCGGCCTCCGACGGTGATGCCATCCAGCTTCACGGTGGGGATGCCCACGCCGACCGGCACGCTTTGTCCTTCTTTTCCGCAGATGCCGACGCCCTCATCGAGCTTCAGGTCGTTGCCGACCATGGTGACCCGCTGCATGGCGTCCGGACCGTTCCCAATCAGGGTTGCGCCGCGCACCGGGCGAGTCAGGCGTCCGCCTTCGATCAGGTAGCTCTCGGTGGCGGAGAAGACGAAATTGCCGCTGGTGATATCCACCTGGCCGCCGCCGAAGGTAGCGCAGTAGAGGCCGCTCTTCACGCTGCCGATGATTTCGGAGGGATCGCTCTGGCCGGGCAGCAGGTAGGTATTGGTCATGCGGGGCAGGGGCATGTGCTGGTAGCTTTCGCGACGGCCGTTGCCGGTGCGGCCGGCACCGAGCAGGCGGCTGGATAGGCGATCCTGAAGATAGCCGCGCAGGATGCCGTTTTCGATGAGGACATTCTGACGGGAGGGCGTTCCTTCGTCGTCGACGTTGAGTGAGCCTCGGCGGCCGGCCATGGCACCGTCGTCGACCACGGTGCACAAGGGGCTGGCCACCTGTTGCCCGACACGTCCGCTGAATGCCGAAACCTGCTTGCGGTTGAAATCGGCCTCCAGGCCGTGGCCGACGGCCTCATGCAGCAGGATGCCGGGCCAACCGGGGCCGAGGACGACGGTCATCTCGCCGGCGGGCGCCTCGCCGGCGTCCAGTTGGACCAGGGCCTGGCGGACGGCCTCGCAGGCATAGCGGCGCGCCAATCCCTGGCTGGTGAAGTGGTCCAGACCGGCACGCCCTCCGCCCCCCTGGTAGCCGCTTTCGACGCGCCCATCGGCGGCGCGGGCCAGCACGGTGACATTCAGCCGAGCCATGGGCTGGCGGTCCCACACCAGGCCGCCGTCGCTGGTGGCGATGAGGATGTGTTTGATGGAGTCAGAAAAACCGGCGCTGACTTGAAAGACGCGGGAGTCGGCGGCTCGCGCCGCCTGGTCGGCTTCGAGGATGAGCGCCACGCGCTCGGCCAGCGTGGACGCAGCGGCCGGGACGGGCACCGGATAGAGGTCCAGTTTTGGCGATTCGTCAAGACTGGTCCGCACCAGGCTGGCAGGTCCGGCGGCGATACACGCGGCTGTGCGGGCGGCCTTGTCGATCTTCTCCGGGGAAAAGTCGCCGCAGTAAGCGTAACCGCTGCGCTCGCCGGAGATGACGCGCACGCCAAGGCCCAGTGAGACGCCTTGGGTGGCGCTCTTGACGATAGATTCATCGAGGCTCAGCGAGGTGGTCTCGACGTACTCGAAGTAGAGGTCGGCGTAGTCGCCGCCGCGAGACAGCGCCTGAGCCAGCCAGCGGTCCAGGTCGCTTGTGGCGATGCCGAACCTGCTGGGAAAAAAACTCTCGGAGAAGGCCATTCCACTCCAGGGTAGCAATCAGGCTCCGAACAATGGCGTCTGAACGGCAGCGGCGGCCTTGGAGATGGCGCGAACAAGCCTTCTGTAAGGGAGATCGCCGAGAGAGGAAAAGGCGACCCACTCGGCATCCCGCCAGGAGGAGTAATACCAGCGCGCCAGGAGCGAGAGGTGCTCGGCGCGCTCCTTGGCCGTGATGCGCGGCGCCGTAAGACCGGCGACGCATTCGCGTAGACGCCGGTCGAGGGGGATCATCTCCTTGCCGGTGGAGGCGACGGCGAATTCGACGATGGGCAGCCAGGCGCCGTCCAGCATGAACAGTAGTTCGACACAGCCTGGTTCCACGCCAGGGGAGACGGCCACGCCGCACAGGCGATCCACGTCAGAGGCCAGCTCGTCGCGCAGCTTCAGCACCTGCTCGATGCGCAGATATCGCTGGTGCTGGCGGCGGGCCTCTTCAAAGTCCAGGTTTTCGCTGCAGCGGTCGCGAGCGACGGCGACGGAATCCAGCAGACTGCGCCCGCCGCTGTCGAGGAAACCTACCAGCCGAACCACCTCGCTCCGGTACTCCTCGACGCCGACAACCTCCTGGCACGGGCGCAGACAGCGCATCATCTCGCCGTAGATGCAGCCGGGGTGCTCGGGGGAGACGGCCAGATCCTCCTGACAGCGGCGGACCTGGAAGAGATCCAGGACCTCCTGCTCAAACCGCTCGGCCGATGGGCGGCTACGAAAAGGTCCGTATTGAAACGCCCTGGCCGAGCTGAGGCGGATGGTCACGGTGGTGCGGGGGAACTGGTTGGCGAGCAGGACCTTGACGAACGGCGAGAGGCGGAGCCGGATGAGGCGCTGGTAATCTTCAGGGAAGTAGCGGCGGGCGAGGGCGTAGAGCGTGAGGCTGGAGGCGAGGCGCGAACCGGTGAGCCGGTATTCCACCCTTTGGGCGACATCGCGAAGGTTCAGCAGCCGGGACAGAGTGGCGCGCGGCCCCAGCAGACGGCGCAGCCGGCGGCGCAGGAGTGAGGTACGAGCCAGATAGGGCCGCCCTTCGGTGGGGAAGATGGCGAAAACGGCAGGGCTCTCGGGCAGAGCGTCGAGGTCGATGGGAGGCTCCAGGAGGACTGTTTTCACCGGTTTCTCCAGAAGTTGGAGACCCGGCGCCGGACCTGCGGACGGGAGGGCGGCTGGCGAATCACGTACTCGATTGTAGCCGACACTTCGCGCTCCACATGCCACCGCCGCGACCGCACCGGGGAGTGAGGACAAGTCCGAGCTTGCGCGGGCGAGGCTCAATCTGGTAGTTAGAGTAGGAATCGTCCAACACGAGCGGTCAGGAAGGAACCGGCCGCAAGCGGGCGCCATGAAAAAGTCTGTGAAGCAAACCGAAGCCAGAACGCTCGAAACTGCGGCTGCCGCCGCTGAACTCGACCCCAAGCAGCAGAAGGCCCTCTTCGCCAGTGCGATGAAGAGCTTCCTGGCCGGCGCATACGCAAAAGCCAAGGAGCAGTTCGATCAAGCCTCGTCCGGACCGCTGATCCAGGTGAACGAATCCGCGCAGATGTACGGCCGGATGTGCCAGCAGCGCCTGTCGAAGAACCGGTTCGAGCTGAAGAGCGCAGAAGACCACTACAACTACGGCGTCAGCTTGTTGAACGCCAGACGCCTGGGCGAAGCCAAGGCGAGCCTGGAAACGGCGGTGGCCAAAGATCCTCAGCCGCACTACCTGTACGCCCTGGCTCTGGCCGAGGGCCTGATGGGTGCCATCGAATCCTCCGCGGCGCAATTGAGACAGGCGATTGCGAAAGATCGCAGCATCCGGGCGCTTGCGCGCAACGACGCCGATTTCCAGCCGCTGATGCAGCATCATCAACTGAAGGAGTTGGTGGCCGGCGAACAGATGCCAGCCGCCTGAGGACGTGACCCCGAAGAGCATCCCCGCGCCCCGCCAGGCGGCCGGGCCGTTGCGCATTGTCGCCATTGGCGGGGGTACGGGTCTTTCGACACTGCTAAAGGGGCTGAAGCGCTACGTGCCCGCGTTCGATTCCGGGCGCGGGTGGCTTAGCCCGGCGGTGCAGATCACAGCCGTGGTGACGGCGACCGATGACGGGGGAAGCTCTGGCCGGCTGAGGCGGGAATTCGACATCCTGCCGCCGGGAGACATCCGGAACTGCATGGTGGCGCTGTCGGAAGACGAGATGCTGCTGGCCAAGCTGTTCCAGCATCGCTTCTCGGCGGGGCGCGGCCTGAAGGGGCACAGCTTCGGGAACCTGTTTCTGGCGGCGCTGACGCAGATCACTGGAGATTTTCCGAAGGCGGTGCGTCTGAGTTCAGAAGTTCTGGCCATCGCCGGAGACATCTTCCCCTCGACAGCGGCCAACGTGACTTTGAAGGCGCACCTGCGCAACGGCCAGACGGTGACCGGAGAGTCACGGATCAGCCGGAGCGAATCGCCCATCGAGTTGATCGAGCTCGAGCCGCCAGACGTCAAACCTATGGCGGAGACGCTGGCCGCCATCCGGGAGGCGGACGTCATCACGTTTGGGCCGGGAAGCCTGTACACGAGCGTGGCGCCGAACCTGTTGGTGGCCGGAATCCCGCAGGCCATCCAGCACTCGCCCGCGGTCAAGGCATGCCTGGTGAACCTGATGTCGCAACCGGGGGAAACCACTGGGATGTCGGCGGCCGACCACGTAGAGGCGGTGCTGAAGCACGCGGGCAGAGCGCTGGTGGACTGCGCGGTTGTGAACACCGCACCGGTGAGCAAGGCGCTGCTGGCACGCTACGCCCGGACTCAAGCGATGCCCGTGTTCAATGATCTGCGGCGCATTGAAGCGCTGGGGGTGAAGATTGTCGGGCTGCCGCTGCTGGCGCCAGGTACGCAGGTCCGCCACGACTCAGACCTACTGGCCCGTGCCGTGGTAGGGCTCGCCCGCGGCGGGCGCCGGCGCAGGCTGCTGGGACAGGCAAAGACCGCCCGGTGAAGGCGTCCGGCTTCCTCCTACAATCACAGAAGAGCGTGCATTCACATATGACCAATCAACCTGTATCAGTCGTGATTCTGGCTGCCGGGCTAGGCACTCGAATGAAATCGGGGCTGGCCAAGGTCCTGCACCGCGCCGGGGGCGCCTGCCTGCTGGAGCACGTACTGCGAGCCTCGCACAGCATCGCCCCGCCGGAGCGAACCACGGCCGTGATCGGACACCAGGCCGGACAGGTTCGAGCGATGGTGGAAGGATACGGAATCCGGTTTCAGGTCCAGGCCGAGCAGCGTGGCACCGGCCACGCGTTGCTCTGCTGCGCCGAGACGGCAGGCATCGGCGAGGGGCGCGTCGTGGTGCTGTACGGCGATTGCCCTCTCATCTCGCCGGCCACGCTGCAGCGGTTGATGGAGCAACATGCCGTCTCAGGCGCCGCAGCCACCGTGATCACGACGCACTTGAAGGACCCCACGGGCTACGGGCGCATCGTCCGCGGAGCCGGAGGACGGGTGGAAGGAATCGTCGAAGAGAAGGCCGCCAGCGAGGAGCAGAAGGGCATCACGGAGATCAACTCCGGCATCTACTGCTTTGAGGCGCGCCTGCTTTGGCCGCACCTTGCTGCAGTAGAGCCCAATCCGGCCAGCGGAGAAATCTACCTGACTGACCTGGTGGCGAACCTGAACGAGTCAGGCCACGTGACATTACCATTGCCGATCGACGACCCGAACGAGATTTTGGGCATCAACACGCGCGTCGAACTGGCCTACGTGGACCGCATCTTCCGCGGGCGCAAAGCGCGGGAACTCATGCTGGCCGGCGTCACGATCGAGAAGCCGGAGACCGTCACCATCGACCTGGATGTAGAGGTGGGCCGCGACACGCTGATCGGCCCTTTCGTGCAGTTGCTGGGCGCCACCAGGCTCGGCGAGGAGTGCGTTGTGGGGGCTTGCTCCATTCTGGAGAACTCGGAGCTGGCTCGCGGTGCCAGGGTACACGCGTTTTCGAGCGTAGTGGATTCGCGGCTCGGCGAGGGCGCCGAGGCGGGGCCCTACGCACGCCTGCGGATGGGCGCGGAAGCCGGCGCGGGCGCTCAGATCGGCAACTTCGTGGAGCTGAAGAAGACCAGCCTGGGAGCCGGCTCGAAGGCAATGCACCTGGCCTACCTGGGCGACTCGACGATCGGCGAGCGGGCCAACATCGGCGCCGGGACCATCACCTGCAACTACGACGGCCGGAAGAAGCACCCAACGGCCATCGGCGACGGCGCGTTTGTAGGCAGCAACTCAACACTGGTGGCGCCGGTGGAGATTGGCGCGGGCAGCTATGTGGCCGCGGGCAGCGTCATCACCAAGCATGTGCCGTCCGACGCCCTTGGGATCGGGCGCTCACACCAGACGAACAAAGCGGATTGGGCGCGGGCGCGGAGGGAGAAGAACAGACAGAGCTGAACTGCCTCCTAAAGGACGACGGCTGGGTGGTACACGTTCGGGAGAACGGCCTCGCCGATGCCGATGAGTTCTCCATCAAGGTTGGCGGCTTTCACAAAGTGCGCGTCACCTCGGCTGCGGAAGGGTGAGACGCGGAAGTCGCGCCCCTGGCGGATCTGGGTCTCGGTGATGCGATCCACAATCTCCAGCGGCATTTCGGGAAGAAGCTCGGCGGCGGGAATCAGCGCCTCGGCGAGCCTCTGCGCGGCGGCCAACTCGGCCAATTCGTCGAGCGTCCGGGCCTGGCCGATGCTGAAACCGCCGGAGGCGGTACGCCGCAGGGCCTGCAGGAAAGCACCGCAGCCCAGCCGCAAGCCGGCCTCGTGGGCGATGGAGCGGACATAGGTCCCCGCGCTGCAGCGCAGGCGCAGGCGCACATCGTCGCCGTCGATGGCGAGCACCTCCAGAGAATGCACGGTCACCTCGACCGGCCGAAGCTCGAACTCGATCTTCTTCCTCGCCAGTTCATAGGCGGGCCTGCCGCCGATCTTCTTCGCCGAGACCGGCGGAGGAGTCTGCTGAAAAGTGCCGCGGAAAGCCGAGAAAACCCCCTCCACGCGCTCCGCGGTCAACTCGGGCGGCACCGGCGCGGAGGTGGGCTCACCGTCGGCGTCGTATGAGCCGGTGGCCCAACCGAAGCGCACCAGACCCTCGTAGGTCTTCTCGTTCGCCGTGAAGAACTGAGCGAGCCGCGTAGCGCGGTTGACCAGCAGGGGGAGCACGCCGGTAGCCAGAGGGTCGAGCGTGCCGAGGTGGCCAACCTTCTTCGTGCCGGCGATGCGCCGCATGCGGTTGACGACATCGTGAGAAGTCCAGCCGGCGGGTTTGTCCACTACGATGACGCCGTTCATAATTCCGCCGGCCGGCGGCCCCCCTTGTCGTTGAGCAACGAGCGAAAGGCCCAATACTCTCGCACGCAGCGAGCCGCAGTCTTCAGTGTCTTCCATCCGCGGATGGACACCGCGCCGGTGTCGCGTCTCCGGTGGGTTACGGGAATCTGGCCGGGCAGCAGGCCCTCGCGGGCGGCCAGCACAGAGAGGAGCACGTTGGGCGCGAAGACGCCGGGCGGCACGATATCCAGATAGCGCTTCAGAAGCGAGGCTCGCATCAGGCGGAAAGGCACGTTTGGATCACTCAGGTTCACTCCGAACAGGACGCGCAGCAGTAGCGCGTGGATGCGGCTCAGGCGAATCCTGGTGGAGGCGTCCTGCCTGGTGGCGCGCCAGCCGAGAAGAAAAGGCGCCTCCGACCTGCGGCGCCAGAGCAGGTCGAAATCCGCCGCATCGAATTGGGCGTCGCTGTCGGTTTGGAACACCCACTCGCAGCCCAGAGCGAGGGCTTCCCGGTAGGCGCGCAGCACCGCCGCGCCGTGGCCGGAGTTTTCCTGGTGGATCACGGTGAGGTCCGGATGAGAGCGGGCAAGCGCGGCCAACACAGCGGGGGTGGAATCGCGCGAACCGTCGTCGACCAAAAGCATCCTGGCGCCGTCCACCCGCCGGGCCTCGGCCAGCCACTGCTCCACCACGGCCCCAATGCAAGCCTCCTCGTTGAACACGGGCATCACGATGAAGAGACTGCGGGGCAAGCTTCCATTGTACCGAGCCTTCCGCGGCCGAGCCGCGGGCTACACTGATAGGTGGTGGAAGAGGAAGTCTCCAGTACTCAATTCGACAGACGGCTCCTGGTGCGCCTTCTCAGCCTGGCCCTGCCCTACTGGCGCACCGTGCTGGTTGCACTGGCGTGCCTGCTGGCCAACTCCGTCCTCCAGGTGCTCACGCCGCTGCTCGCCAAGATCGCGGTGGACCGGTACCTGGCGCCCAGCACGGAGCACAACCTGCCGTGGCTTGAGCAGTGGCTGTCGGCCGCCCCTCGCGAGGGGCTGATCCAGATCTCGCTGATCTACCTGACCGCGATCCTGGTGGGTCTGATGGCAGATTTCGGCCAGCAACTACTGATGCAGTGGACCGGCCAGCGGGCGATGTTCGATCTGCGCAGCAGACTGCTGGCACACACCCAGAGGCTGGACATCCGCTTCTTCGACAAGAGTCCCGTGGGCCGCCTGGTAACGAGACTGACGACCGACGTGGACGCGCTGAACGAGTTGTTCGCCTCCGGGATCGTCACATTGCTGGGCGATGTTCTGGTGCTGCTGTTCATTCTGGCCGCCATGTTCCGGTTGAGCCCGCCTCTGACGCTGATCTCGATGGGGATTTTGCCGCTGGTGTTTGCGGTGACCATCGTGTTCCGCCGGTCGGTGGCCTCCAGCAACCGGAAGATCCGCGTGGCGGTGGCCCGCATCAACTCATTCCTCCAGGAACATGTCAACGGCATGGCGGTCCTCCAGTTGTTCAACCGGGAACAGCGCGCCACCGGGGACTTCGACAAGGTGAATCACCAGCACGTGGTGGCCTATCGCGGCGCCATTCGCGCTTACGGCTGGTTCTATCCGGTGGTGGAACTGCTCTCCATGCTGGTGATGTGCGGGCTGTTGAGCTACGGAGGCATCCAGGTGCGAGGCGGCGGCCTGACGCTGGGTGTGCTGGTGGCCTTCTTCCAGTACGGCATGCGCGTGTTCCGCCCCATCCAGGATCTGAGCGAGAAATACAACATCCTGCAATCCGCCCTGGCGGCTGCCGAGCGCGTGTTTGCCCTGCTGGATCAGCGTGTAGATGTGCAGGCTCCGGCCCATCCGGCGCACCCACCGCTCAACGGTTCGGAGATCGAGTTCGACGGCGTCTGGTTTGCCTACAACGATGAGGACTGGGTGCTGCGCGACGTCAGCTTCCGCATCGCCCCGGGCGAGGTCATCGCCGTCGTGGGGCACACCGGCGCCGGCAAGACAACGCTCTCCAATCTGCTGCTGCGTTTCTACGACGTCCAGAAGGGCGCGATCCGCATCGGCGGTGTGGACATCCGCGACTTCGATCCGCGCGATCTGCGGCGCCATTTCGGCGTAGTGCTGCAAGACCCCCACCTCTTCACCGGTACCATCGGCGGCAACATCCGGCTGGGCTCCACCAAGCTGGACGACGGCGCGCTGGAACTGGCCGCCGAGCAGGTGAACCTGATCGATTTCGTGCGCGAGCTGCCGCAGGGCTTCGACCACCCGGTACTCGAACGCGGGACGGGCCTTTCCACCGGGCAGAAGCAACTGATCGGCTTTGCCCGCGCGCTGGCTCACAACCCAAGCTGCCTGATTCTGGACGAGGCCACCTCCAGCGTCGACACCGAAACCGAGATCAAGGTGCGTGAGGCCCTGGAGCGCATGGTGGAAGGCCGGACCAGCATCATCATCGCCCATCGCCTCAGCACCATCCAGCGGGCAGACCGCATCCTGGTGCTCCACAAAGGCAAACTGCGCGAGACCGGCACGCACCAGGAGTTGCTGGCCGCCAGAGGCATCTACTGGAAGCTCTACCAGCTCCAGTACAAGGATCAGGAGACGCGCCGCAAGTAGCGCTTCAGGTCGGTCCGGATCCGTTCGGGCATCTCGGACAGCCGCAGCGCCATGGGCGTGAACATCGCCTTCCCACCGGCTACAGGCGGGCCCAGCGGCCGGAATCCCATGCGCGTGTACATCTCCAGTCTCTCTGTCACACCCGAAATGAGCATTGCGCCGAAGCCGCAATCGACGGCCCAGGCGGTCAAGCTTCCCAGCACGCCGAGGAACACCAGGCGGTTGCGATGCTCCGGATGGACTGCCAACAGCCTCACTTCCACCAGGGGGTGGGGGAGATCGTCGAGAAGCCTTGGATCCGCGAGGCGCGACTCGATGGAGTAGGGTGGGACAGCACAGGCACAGACCATACCCACCACGCCGCCGTCGCAGAGCGCAATGAAGAACCGGCTGCGCGCCTCATGCTTGTCCACCAGGCGGCCATCGGCTGCCACTCCATACTGGCCGATCTCCTCGGCGAAGATGAGGTGATTCAGCCGCCGGATGCCGTCGAGATCGGCCTGGGACTCCGCCTCGCGGAACGTGTAGCTCACGCCAGCGCCTCCACGATGCGCTCGTTTTGCGCGCCGTCCTTCACCGTCACGCGCAGGTAACGGCCGGCCAGCGGACCGTCGGGAAACTCGCGCAGGAAGATGCCCCGTTCGCGCAGGCGGGCGGCCGTCCCCTCCGGCTCGGGCGGTTCGATGAGGAAGAAGTTCGCCTCCGACGGGTAGGGCTGGAGATGGCGCAACGCGGCCCGGAGTTGAGTGCGCAGGCCGTGCGTCTCGGCGTAGCGGGCCTGATAATAGGCTGGGTCGCGTAGCGCTTCCATGGCCGCGGCCTGGGCGAGCAGACCCACCGGCCAGGGTGGCAGCCAGGGGCGGAGCGCAGCAGCGCGGCCGGGGTGCGCCGCCATGTAGGCCACGCGCGCGCCACTGAGCGCGTAAACCTTGGACATCGACTTGACCACGACCAGGTCCGGCCGGTTCGCCACTTCGCGTTCCAGCGACTGCTCAACGCCGGCGTAGTCGATGTAAGTCTCATCAACCACCACCAGGGTGCCCTGTGGCGCTCTATCCAGAAACTGCAGCACGCCGGCGCGCGGCCAGAGGCGCCCCGTCGGATTGTTGGGATTGACCAGAAGGACGGCGTGAGGGCGCAGTCGGATCGCCTCGCTCAGCAGCGCCTCCCCGTCGATGGCGAATCCATTCGCCGGCAGAAGCTCCAGGTGGTGAACGCTTCCGCCCATCAGGTCACCGGCGATGTGGCCATACTCGGTGTACATCGGCGCCAGCGTAAGGACCCTCGGGCGCTCCGGCAACATGCGCGGCAGGCAACCGAACAGCAACGAGGAGGAGCCCGAACCTGGCAGCAGGCACGCTTCGGGAACGCCGCGCCGCAGGGCGATTTCGGCGACGAGGCCCTCGGCGTGATTGGGCGGGGAGGTGCGGAGCAGGAAAGACAGGTGCTCGCTCAACAGGCGAAGGACGCGCGGCGAGGGATCGAACCAGGCGTCGAGCACATCCGCGCTGATGATGCCGGCGGCTCGCTCCAGGTGGAGCAGGTCCATTCCGATGGCGTCAAAGAAGGCGCCTCCGTGGTAGGCCTCCTGCGTCATGCCTCGTTGCCGGCCTCCCTGGTCGCGCGCCGCACGTCGACGCGAGCGAGAATCGCCAAACCGAGAACGAAGAAGATGACCATCGAAAGAATGGCGAACTGGTAACTGCCGGTAAACTGCAGCGTCAGTCCGAACAGCAGCGGGGCCAGCCAGCTTGTTCCCTTATCGCTGATTTCGTAAAGCGAGAAGTACTCGGCCTCCTTGCCCTTGGGAATCATGATCGAGTAAAGCGACCGGCTGAGAGCCTGGCTGCCCCCCATCACTATGGCGACGAAGCCAGCGGCGATGAAGTAATCGAAGGTGGTCTTGACGACAAAGACGCCGCACATCAGCAAAGTCCACATGACCAGGCTGAGGATGACGGCTCTGTAGGCGGACATCACCTTGGCCAGAAAGTTGAAGAGCATGGCGCCGCCGAAGGCGACGAACTGCACCATGAGGATGGCCATGGTGAGCGATTGCATGGGGATCTTCAGGTAGTCCGCGCCGTATTGGCCGGCCAGCGAGATGACGGTCTGGATGGCGTCGTTATAGACCAGATAGGCGACAAGGAAGGTGAGGGTCTGCGGGTAATGCCGCATGTCCTTCAGTGTCTGGAAGAGCTGCAGGAAGCCCTTGGCCAGGACGCTTTCTCCGGCGGCAGCGGTACGAACGGGCGCGCGGTTGCGCAGGCCGAACATGGGGATCATACCGAACAGCGCCCACCATGCGCCGGCCGAGCCAAGGCTGATTCGGACGGCCATCTCTTGGCTGATGCCGAGCGAAGCGGCACGCTGGTAGAGCAGCAGGTTCAGCCCCAACAGCAGGCCTCCGCCGAGATAACCGATGCCCCATCCCTTTGACGAGACCGAATCGCGCTCTTCCTCGGGAGCGACGTCGTTCAGAAAGCTGTTGTAGATGACGATGGAGCAGCCGAAGGCCAGATTGGAAACCAGGAAAAGAACGCCCCCGAGGATGTACATCCCATCGGTGAGGGCGAACATCGCAACGGTGGCGGCGGCGCCGAGATAGGCAAATCCGCCCAGCAGGCGCTTCTTGTTGCGGCTGTAGTCGGCGATGGCCCCTAGCATCGGCAGGCAAACGACCTGGGTGAGGACGGAGAGCGAGATGAGGTAGCTCCAGTAACTGCGAGCGTCCACGGAAATGCCCAGAGGATGCACCAGTCCGGATGGGTCCGCTGCGGCCTTGGCAAGCTCGGTGAGATAAGGGCCGAGGGGATCTCAGTCGGTGGGTTGCGCAAGCTCTTCCTCCACCCAGCGGCTCAGGGCCGGGTAATCCTTCTTACCGGTGCCGAGCATCGGGATCTTGTCGATGTAGAAGATGCGGCGCGGGATGGCGAGGTCCGGCGCGCCCATTTGCCGCCCGGCCAGTTGGAGCTGGTCCCGGCGCAGGTTCTTGTCCTGCGTGCAAAGAACAATCATCTCGCCGCGGTTGGCGTCGGGGCGGACGATGGCGCCGTGGGCCGACCGTGGCGAGGCCGCCTCGGCGATGTTCTCGACGACCTCAAGAGAGACCATCTCGCCTGCCACCTTGGCGAAGCGTTTGACGCGGCCCAGCAGCCTCACCATGCCTTCATCGTCGATCATGGCCAGGTCGCCGGTGGAGTACCAGCCCTCGCCGAAGATCGACCGTGGCGGCTCCAGCACGCGCGGCGCCGATTCACGCCAATAGCCCAGCATGATGTTCGGGCCCTTGACGTGAAGAAGGCCGCCTTGCTCGATGCCGGCGACGGGCTCAATGCGGCACTCCACGCACGGTAGCGGCTCGCCGACGGCGCCGGCCTGATGGCGCATGGGAGTGTTGATGGAGACCACCGGCGAACACTCCGTGGCGCCGTAGCCTTCCAGGATGCAGGCGCCGAACTTCTCGGCGTAGATGTTGCGAACC
Source organism: Acidobacteriota bacterium (assembly GCA_016215215.1). Lineage (GTDB taxonomy): Bacteria > Acidobacteriota > Terriglobia > Bryobacterales > Bryobacteraceae > Paludibaculum. The sequence continues at coordinate 4,048 of JACRKW010000070.1, read as the reverse complement.
TCGTCGGTCAGTTTCTCCGCCCCGGCCACGCAGATGCGCATGCGGCGCAGGTCATAGGGATGGGCGCGCTTGGCGTAGTTCTTGAGGAAGGTGGGCGTGGCGAAGAGGATGGTGGCGTCGCGATCGTAGAACAGCTCGGGAACGACGGAGTAGTGCAGCGGCGAAGGGTAGAGGAAGACGCGTCCGCCGGTCAGCATGGGCAGGATGAAGCCAGCCGCGAGACCGAAGCTGTGGAAGACCGGCATCGCGCAGAAGAACTTGTCCGACGGCATGATGTCGAACACCGCCAGCGCCTGCTGCATATTGGCCATGATGGAGCCGTGGCTCAGGACCACGCCCTTGGGCTTGCCCTCCGAGCCGGAGGTGAACATCACGATGGCCGGGTCCGACGGCCCCGCGCGGTGGGTGGCGGCGCGTGGGAAGCGGAGCGCGTAGAAGATCAGCCACAGCTTGTCGGCCAGCGTGAAGCGCGGGCGCAGATCCTCCAGGCAGACCACCTGGACGTCCTGGAGCTTGCCCACAAGTTGCGTCAGCTTGGCCTTCTCCAGAAAGGCGCGCGAGGTGATGATGGTGCCGATGGCGGCTGCGCGCAAGGCGCACTGGATGCCGTCCACACCCGCCGTGTAGTTGATCATCGCCGGGATGCGGCCAGCGCCGAACATGCCGAACAGGAGCGGCAGGGTCACGGTGACGTTGGGCATCATCACGCCGACGACTTCGTCCGGCTGGCTGAGTTTGGAAACCAGCCGGCCCAGGGCGAGGGAGCTCTTCAGCAGCCCGCCAAAGGTCATCTCGACGCCGGTTGCGTCCTCCACCATGTCGCGGCCGCGTCCGAACAACTTGATGGAGTCGAGGAAGGCGTCGTGAAGCGAACGTTCGGGCCGGGCGAGATACCAGCAGCGCTGCAACAGGCGCCGCATCTGGTCGCCTGCCTTGCGCCGCCGCAGCTTGCCGGAGGGCGCCTCCGGCATGGGGATGATCTCGCCGGGGAAGATCTTGAGCTTGATCTTGGGGCGCCAGCGCAGGGGGAAGTCGTGCTTCATGCGGCTGAAGCCCTTGGCATAGACGGCGCCGTCGATGATGATGGGCACAACCGTGGCGCCGGACTTGGCGGCGATGAAGGCCGGACCTTCATAGACCTTCATCAAGGCGCCGGTGACCGTGAGCCTGCCCTCCGGGAAGATCAGCACGGGGCGGCCTCGTTCGACGGTCTCCACGGTGGACTTCATGGCGAAGGGATTGGTGGTGTCGATGACGAGGTGGTCGACCGCCCTCATCATGAAACGAAAGATGCTGGTTCTCAGCACCTGCGAGTGGACGATCCACAGCGCGTCGACGGGCAGGAATGCGAAGAAGATGGGCGCGTCGAGAAAGGACTGATGGTTGGCGATGATGAGGCTCTTCGCCGAAGGAGGGATCGTCCCTTCAATCTCGACACGATACAGAATGCGGAGCAGCGCCCGCACGAACAGCCTGAGCAGGGTGACCATATGCCGTTTCGCCGCCCGCGGCGATAGACGCTAGTGTACGACGAAGCCGCCCGTCGCGGTTTGACAATCGAGCCTCCGCGTTGCTACAAAGGAGGTACGCACTGCTCCTCAGTAGCTCAATGGTAGAGCATTCGGCTGTTAACCGAAGGGTTGTAGGTTCGAGTCCTACCTGAGGAGCCAATTCTTTTTCCAGCACCTTCCCCCGCCCGCTCGTTAACCTCTCTCTCCGTCGCTAACCCCGCAACTGGCCGTGATTTCGGCACTTCCACGTCTCTCCGTTTTGGGCCGGGTCCTGCCTGATGCCCCAGCCGTGCGCCCCGGCGGGGTTTGCCGGAGGCCGTTTCTCCCCGTCTCCGGGCGGAAACCAGAGGTTGGTTAACGGCGCGGCGCGCGTTGTCAGAACTCAAGCTGGACGACTCGAACAGAAACGCTGTGCCGCACAGTCGGCCGCCGGAGACCTGGGGCCACTCGCTCGCTGGCTACTGGGCAATGACTAGAATCAGCCCAACTCGACGGTGGAGGAGCGCGCCGCGATCGAGCAACATGCGCCAGCGGCCGTCGAGGAGGGTCGTTAGTGCGGTAAAGCGTGCAGTAAGAACGTCGCGCAGGGGCTCAAAATCCAAAACGGGCGCGCCTTGTAGGCGCGACCATCGCCGGTATGTTTCGAGGAATGCGGGTTTGGGCAGGTAGCGGCGTCTTCCGATCTCAACCATCCCCATGACATCTTCGTGGACGTAGTTCCTGTACTCCGCGACGCCGCGGCAGTAATCAGCAAAGGGTCCCGGGTCGACGGGATCGGGATTGGCTGGAAGGCAAGCGGCACGGATGTCGTTGAACAGCCGGATGACCTGTTGCGCGCGGTTTCCGGCGTTCTGAAGGGAACCAAATGTGCGTTCGGGATGTGCTTCGTCATCGAGGCCACCCTGCGCGATGCTCAGGGACAAAAAGCACTTGTAGTGTTCCTGCGCCATCAATTCCAGACGCTCGTCGATGTCGGCGCGAATGCGGCCATCGGTGCCGCGAAGCGTGTATACATGCTGCATCCAGAACGGCTCGTAGAGCGGGAAGGCCGGCTGCAAGGCCGGCCAGCGCGCCTGCTCCTCGCTATCACCGTGGGTGGTAAGGGAGATGCCGTTCATCGATTCTCATTGTAGCCGGGGTGTTTGCGAAGCGCGTACGCTAAAGGTTGTGACGATGACAGTGGATTCGCTGATTAACACAGTACCTGTGGGCAAGCCAGCAGGCTGTGGAAAAGTACCTCAAGTGCACTCTATTGCTCAACCGGATTCCCGCCAAGGACGTGCGCCATGATTTGGGCAAAGCCCTCGGCAAGATCGAGAAATCAGGAAAGGTGACGCTCGATCTTACCAAAGGTACGAGAGAGTTCATCGAGAGGCTCGATGAGTATGGCCCGTACCGCTATTTCGAGGTCTCGAATGTCGGATTCGGGGCGGAGCTTGTGACTCTTGACCGAGCCGTATGGGAATTGCGGCGTTACAGCACCCTCGCCAAGGAACCGCAGGAAGCGAAGCTCCGGGATGGATATCCGGCACCGCGGGCGCCTATCCCCGGAGGGAGTCTAGAGAAGATCATGGACGACCCCAAAAGCCCGGCGCGGGATCCGCTGCTCTGGCAGAACGGCTTCTTCGGGAAGTGGGCGAGGAAAACCGTCCGCTTGAGGAAGTGGTTTCAGGCACAGAACGCCCCTCTCTATCTGAACCCACAGATTCTCGAAGAGGTCATGAAGTACGTTTTCCTGCCGAAGGAGCTGGTAGAGGGCTACAGGCGGCACACGAAGCAGTAAGCCTACATTCTTGAGTTCGCCGCAGGTCTTTGCTCTGCAAGCGCGCCCGGGTTCGCGTTGAGCCTTCACGCATCGATATCATCGCCAATGCGACCTCAAGCCGGACAAATGCGACTTGCACGGCGTATATAGTTAACGAGCACTGCAACACGCCGAGCCAATCACTCCCACCAGACGGCGTTTCGACCGCGAAGCGGAGATCGTCGTGGGTGGTCTTCCAAGGAGACCGCTCATGCGCGAACGCGATACCGCGCTCGATCAAGCCATCCGTGAAATCGCCGCCATCCTCGGCGATGCACTCGTCCGCCTGCTCTTCCCTGGTCCCGCCACCCGGCAAGTTGACTTCCCGGAGACAGAGAGCCCTCATGTGACTGCTGGTTAACGACATGAGAAACGAAACTCAAATCCGCGAGGAGATCGAGGGCCTCCGCAACCTGACCACGGCGCAGCTCAAACAGAAGTACCGTGAGGTCTTCGGCGAGCAGTCCCGATCCAATCACAAGCAGTTCCTGTTCCGCAGGAGCGCCTGGCGCATCCAGGCGAACGCGTGGGGCGGCCTGTCAGAGCGCGCCCGCCGCCGCGCGCTCGAGATCGCCGATGATGCCGACCTCCGAATCCGGGCGCCGAAGAACTTCCTGAAAGACGGGCCCGACGAGGCCCGCACGGCAGAGACGCGCATTGCGCCCGGCTTGGACCCGCGGCTGCCCCTGCCAGGCTCGGACCTCGTCCGCCGCTACCAGGGAAAAGACATTGT
>JACRKW010000069.1 GCA_016215215.1 Acidobacteriota bacterium | reverse complement strand
CTTGCCACCCCTGCGTCGTCTTGCCATCGAACAGCAGCCGCCAGCCCGCCGCACGCTCCTCTTTGGTGAGCGTGTTGGGGGCTTGCGCCGAAACTCCCGCAGATACGAGCAGAAACACAGTGAGTGCACGCCACATGGACAAAGGTACCTTTCTGAATCCTACGCTGCTTTCGGCGCTGGGATCGCCACCACGGCAACCTGTACTGTGGGCTCCGGGACATCTTCCCCAGACTCCCGCAGCGCTTCGATGTGCCACTCAATTGCCGTGCGCATGTTGTTCTTCACTTCTTCAATCGTCTCGCCGGTAGCAATGCAGCCGGGAAGGTCAGGCGCATGGGCGGACCAGGTCTCATTCGCCTTCTCAATGACAATGGCGTACTCCATCGCGCCTCCCTACTCAAACAGTGTAATCCCGCTCTTGCGGATGATGTCGCTCAAGGTCCCGCGCGCCAAGTCGTCGCTCGGCTTGCCGTGGATCGTGACAACAAAGGGATTCCCCGGCTTTCGAAATTGCCTGTGGGATGTTCCATTCTGGCGTACGCAAACCCAACCCCTCTGTTCGAGCGCGCGAACCACATCCCGCACCTTCCTGGTCATTGAGATCAGCCGGACGTGCCTACTTCTTCCCCGCCGCCTTCTTCATCGCCGCCCCGGCAGGCTCCTTGAGCAGCTTCTCGAGCAATGCCCGCAGGTTCCTCTCCTCCATCGCCTCCGCCATCCACGGATCGGCGCCGCCGTGCTGCTCGCGGATCATCCCCTTGCGGTCCACAATCGCCAACTGCGGCATCAGCATGTTGGTGATCATCGAGTGCTCCAGGTAGTCGTACGCAGCCGCGCTGCTGTACACACCCACCGGGAAGTTCGCGCCCGTCTCACGCACAAAGGCATCCAGCTTCGGTCCCGCACCTTCGTCAATCGCCAGCCCGATCACCTGCAGCCCCCGCGGGCCGTACTCGGCCTGCAGTTTGGCCAGCAGCCGCGCGCTGTGCTTGCAACTCGGGCAGTGGGTCAACAGGAACTCCACCACCACTACCTTGCCCTTCATCTGGCTCAGCTTCACCACCTGGCCCGTGTGCGAAACCACATTGATCTCACGCGCCGGCCTGGGCAGCGTCGCCGCGGCCGCGGCGACGGCCATCAGTGCAGCTGCCACCACCCTCCGCGTCAAGCCCTTCATCTCTTCGGCGCTGCCTTTCCCGGCGTTGGGCCCAGGTAACGCTCCACGCTCTTGCGCAGGTTGTTGGCTTCGTCCTTGAAGTATGCCTCTTCTGTCGCGGGGTGGTACTCGCGGATCACGCCCTGTTTGTCGATGATGATCAGTTGCGGGAAGTACACCGCAGCCACATTCGGATTGGCCCCCAGCCACTGATAGGCCATGTCCCGGTTGGTCCAACCCACTGGGAACTTCAGCCCATTGCTGTAAATGAACTGCGGGATCTTCATCCTCGCTTCCGTCATGTTGTTCGGGTCGATTGCCGCGCCCACGGGCTGGAAGGCGCCGTTCATCTCGGTGTACACCTTCTGCATCGTCGAGGCGCACGCCTGGCAGTGCGGGCACGTGGTCAGCAGGATTTCCAGCACCACCACCTTGCCCTTCAAGCTGCTCAGCAGCATCAGCTCGCAGCTGGTCTGCGTGATCACCAGCTCGCCCGCCGGCTTGCCCGGTGTGGGTTGCGCGGAAATCGCCAGCGGGCTTACCGCCGCCGCGCCAAGTGCCAACATCTGTCTGCGGTTCATCATATTCTTTGTGAGACCTTCAATATAGCCTATTCGCCCCTGCCTTCAGCCCTTCCACCCCTCGCACCGACGCCCCCTCAACCACGACCTCGAACTCCCCGTCCGCGTTCACGCCTCGCAGCTTCGTCTCGCCCTGCTCGCGCCACTTGAGACCCTGCGACTTGCCTTCCAGCACGCGCCCGTACAGTTTCAATGCCGCTCTCGCCGATTCCTCTTCGGCCCACTGCGATCCCCACCGCAGCACCGCCCGGCCCTCCTTGCGGTGCTCCAGCAACTCAAAGGCCGCTCCGCGCCACGCCGCCGCCGCCTCGCGCGCCTGCTTCTCCGCGCCGTACTGCTGGAACAACACCCGGAAGTCCAGCTCTCCAATCGACCCCTTCGTCAGCACCTTGTACTCGTTCCGCGGCTCCACCTCCGGCAGGCTCGCCGCCACCGGCGTCTGCCCGCTGAAGTACACCTCCGGGTGGATCACCTGCCGCGTCGACACCGGCGGCTTCTGCAACACCTCGGCGAACGCCTTCTGGCCGTACTTCTCCACCGCCGCCTGTTGGAACATCATGCCTGCCGTGTAGGGAAACACCAGTGTCTCCCGCATGTACAACGGCGCTCCGGCAAACACGGGGTAGGTCTCCGCCGCCGCTTGCCCCATCATGGGCAGGATCGCGGTGATCGCCGCCGTGTTGCCCTTCAGCGTCTGCCCCGTCCGCCGCATCTGCCACTCCAGCATGATCCACATCGCCTGGCCTTCCACCACCGCCAGCCGCGCCGTCTGCGCCTCGTCCGACTTCGGGCCCTTATCCAGGAATCGATGCATGTTGAAGTGCTGGTCCGCCACCGCGTGCGCCAGTTCGTGTACCAGCACCGCGTCCCCCAGTGCCCCCGCCGCGCCGCCCTCCACTAGCAGCATTTTCTTGCGCCGGTGATCGTACACAGCCGCCGCCTGCTCGCCCAGCAGGTCCACCGTCGCCTTCTTCAGGTCGAAATCGCGCGGAACCAGGCCGAACATCTTCAGCGCCAGCTCCTCCACCCGGATCTCCTCCGGCTTCACGTTCTGCCGGACCTCCTCGGCCACCCAATCCTTCCAACCCGCTCTGGTGATAGTCTCCATTGGAATTGGACGTTTCACCGCCAGTCCCGTGAGCCTCCCGGCCTGTCATGGCCCGGGCGCTTTGTGGGACAGGCCTCCCGGCCTGTCATGGCCCGTTGGAAGTGTTCCCCCGGCGCTTTGTGGGACAGGCCTCCCGGCCTGTCATGGCCCGTTGGAAGTGCTCCCCCGGCGCTTTGTGGGACAGGCCTCCCGGCCTGTCACTCACGCCCGAACCCTCTCGATCACTGCCTCAACCCCGCCCCCGCCCCCTCTGCGCTACAATGAAGGTCTACCGATTTCCCCTGGAGGTCCACTTGGCCGAAAAAGCCGCCGAAACTGTGTACGCCGCCCAATACCTTGGCTGCGGTACGTTCATCATCAGCAAGCCCAAGCGCAAGAAGCACAAGCTTCGCCAGTTGCGGCTCAAGAGCCCCAACAGCGGCATGCGCAAGTAGCCTCCCTCCGCCCACTCTCTCCCCGCGCGCGGCGTGGTAGATTCATGCCGTGCGCATCTCTTCCTTCTCCATCCACCCCGTCGCCGTCGCCGACCCCCCTCTGCGCTCTTCCTACGGCCGCCACGCTCCCTACGCCCTTCGTACCATCCTCGTCCTCACCACCACCGACGGTATCACCGGCATCAGTGAAGCCCACGGCGGCGACGGCTCCCTCGCCGCGCTGGAAGCCGTCAGGCCTTTGGTGGAAGGCATGGACCCCTTCCATCTGCATGCCCTCTGGGAGAAGTGGGGCAAGCCCTCCACCCAAGGCGACCGCTCCCAAACCTGGCTCGTCCCCGGCGAGAATCCCCACGACGCCCGCACCCGCGCTTTCGCTGCCGTCGAGGCCGCCTGCCTCGACATCATCGGCAAGGCAGTCAACCAGCCCGTATGCGACCTGCTCGGCGGCCGCGCCCGCGACGCCGCCCCCTTCTCGGCCTATCTCTTCTACAAGCACGGCGGCGGTGGCGGCCTTGGCCCCGACGCCCGCGACGACGAGTACGGCGAGTGTCTCACCCCCGAATCCATGGTCCGCCAGTGCCGCCAGATGATCGCCACCTACGGCTTCCGCGAGATCAAGCTGAAAGGCGGCGTGCTGGAGCCCGCGCTCGAAATCGAGACCATCCGCCTCCTCCGCGACGCCTTCGGTTCCACGTTTCCCCTCCGCATCGACCCCAACTGCGCCTGGTCGGTCGAAACCTCCGTCCATGTCGGCATAGCCCTGCAGGAAGAGCTTTCCGGCGGCGGCTATCTGGAGGACCCCACCTCCTCCATGGAAGGCATGGCTCAGGTCCGCCGCCAGCTCCTCGCGCAGGGCATCGACACTCCGCTGGCCTCCAACGTCGCCGTCACCGGCCTGAACGACGTGGTCCCCGCCTGGGGCGAGGACGCCGTCCAGGTGGTCCTCTCAGACCCCCATTACTGGGGCGGCATCCGCGCCGTCCAGCGCCTGTCTTTCCTTTGTGAAGCGCTCGGCATGGGCGTCTCCATGCACTCCAACAACCACCTGGGCGTCTCCATGATGATCATGGCCCACGCCTGCGCCGCCTCCCCCGCCATGCGCTTCGCCTGCGATACCCACTACCCCTGGCAGTCCGCCCAGGACGAGGTCCTCGCCGGAGGCCGAGTGAAGTTCGTCGACGGCGCCGTCGTGATCCCCGCCAAACCCGGCCTCGGCGTCGACCTCGACATGGACCAGGTCGCCCGCCTCGAGGAGCGCTACCACCAACTCCCCTACCGCAAACGCGACGACGCCGAAGAGATGCGCCGCCACGTCGACCCCTCCTGGCAGCGCGTCCTGCCGCGCTGGTAGGCTCTCCGGGGGGATCGGCCTCCCGGTTGCTCCCACTCGCCCCGTCTACATCAGCCTTGGCCTCCTCGCGAAGACAGAGCGCCACAGCCGTCAGCCTGTGCACGCCGTCGACTCCCCGCTTCCTAGTCTTCGTCGTCGGGCACACCAGCGCCGAAGCCCGTCGAACAACCGTCAGCAGCAAGCGCCACGTTATCGGGCAATTGCACCCTTGTTCTCAGTCCACCAGTTTTTCCAAAATTGGACCAATCGGGGCCGCTCACGTTTGAACATCTGCCAGTCAGGAATCGCGGCAAGAGTCTCTGGAGTCCTATAATGCGCCGTACGGTCACGTTCGATTCGGGTAGCGCCGTCAACGAGAGGGAGATTGAGAGCATTGGCGCCATCGTTCGCAAAACTCGCAAGGCCCATGATCGCGTCAAATGCAGCCAACTCGTCGGCGTCTTCCAGCAATTTAACTAGATACGGCAGCGCAGCAGCAGTATGGATGTTGCGCAGCGCGTTCACGGCGCAACGCCGGGCGCGGCGCGAACCTGTATTGTCGGCAGTCAGCTCCCCAAGAACTGCCATGCCTGCACTGTCCGGATTTCGATAATAGTGACATAGCTGGTTGCCTAGACCATCACGCACAACCGTGGGAAGGTCCGGCCGTAGGGCTTGCTGAACCAGCAGCGGAGCGTTCCTCTCACTTCCCCGCACGGCTAGCGCCGCGCCTACAACATCGGCGAACGCGCCTGAGCTGGGCTTCGGAATCGCGGCGAGTTTCTTCCAAGTCAGCGGTTCCAAGACTTGATCAAGATCGAGAACATTCCCGAAGCCGGCGATCGCGTAGCTGTCGAGAAGTATGCCGGCAACCCGCGCAACCTCATCCTCTCCCGGTCGTACTTTAAGGACGGCATCCGCAAGTGGGAAGCAGAGGTCTTCGGGGCCAAGCAGTGCCCCCGAAACGCGGGGAATCACTTTGTGCGTCCGATCAAGTGCGCACAGCCAGTTCCTGCTCTTCACAGTGGGCTGGATCAACCCTGGTGACGAAGGTAATCCACTCACAGCTCCATCGAGCATCACGAGCGACCCCATAGGCGCCGTTCCCTTAATGACACCTGTCACCGTTAATTGACCGCTGAGTGTCCCAGCGGACAGCGACCACTTGTCCACTTCGCCGATCACAATCAACTCGGCCTCAGCCACAATCATGTTCAGGGGTCTTGGCGCCTGAATAGCAGCCCACATTGTAGAGGTAAGCAAGAACAATACAAATCTACGCATCACCAGTTCACCATTACGAATTGTATCGTCCATGAACGAGATGCTGGTTGGCTAGCACTTGGCAAATAGGGGACCAGCCATGCTCCTCTCGAGTTGAGATTCATCCCTGCTTCCCCACGCGCTGAATCCCGGGCCGCCGCTTCTCTCGAAGGGTTACCTTGACGCGAGACGTCATACGGGTTACACTCTGCTTTGATTCGCTCTTTTCGCTGCAAGTGGACTCGCGCCATCTTCGAGGGCGAAACGCCTCTCCGGTTCGCTTCCATCGCTGCTGCCGCCGAGCGGCGGTTGGAGTTGCTGGATGCGACCTCTTCGCTCAAGGACTTGACCCTTCTTCCAGGCAACCGGCTGGAGGCGCTGCGAGGAGACCGCAGGGGTCAGTTCAGTATTCGCGTGAACGACCAGTTCCGGATTTGCTTTCGGTGGAAATCCGGCGCTGCGGTCGATGTCGAGATTGTAGATTATCACTAGGAACGCAACCATGGCACGGCAACAGGCACTTCGAATTCCCACCCACCCCGGCGTCATCCTCAAGGAGGAACTCCTCGCACCCCGCCGGCTCAGCCTCAACCACTTGGCCCGCGAACTTCGCGTTCCCGTGAATCGCCTCAGTCAAATCGTCAACGGCAAGCGCGCCATCACGCCCGATACCTCCCTCCGCCTCGGCCGCTACTTCGGTTTCAGCCCGGACTACTGGCTTCGCCTGCAGTCCCGCTACGACTTTGAATTGGTCCGCCGCCAGCACGGCGCGCGCATCGCCGCCGAGGTCACCCCCCACCGCGCCGCCTGAGCCCCCAAGCTGCCCGCCCCAAGCTTGACGGTGAGGTATACAATTCCCTCCCGTTCGGCTAAACTGATCCAACAACGGGATGCATGCCAGGCTCGGGAGCACTGAAGGCCGCACGCCGCTGCTGGCGCGGCGTCGGGCGTCCTCGCTCACCGGCGCCTGGTTTGACGCCTGCCGTGAGCCAACAACACCATGCGAATAGCAAAGACCGATATCCCAACGAAGATCAACATCCCTGGCGTGGTAGCCCGCCAGATAACTGGATTTGGAGACGCGACAGGGTACGGCACGATAGCCGGAGAGTACTTCTCGATGGCCGCCGGTGTCGACAACGCGCCGCTGCTCAAAGGCCTGGAAGCGGATTGCTGCCAGGCGCCTCATTGGGGCTACCTGATCGAGGGGGAGATCACGGTGACCTACGCAGACGGCTCGAAGGAGACCGTCCACGCCGGTGATCTCTTCTACTGGCCTCCCGGCCACACCGTGGCGGTAACCCGGGATGCTGAGATCATCCTGTTCAGCCCCGAGCGGGAACACTGCGCCGTCATCGAGCACTTGTTGAAGCAACTGGCCGGCTAGATCTAGAAGATAAAGCTCAGCCCGCCCCGCACCGTCCGCGGGAACTGCACAAGCCACACCTGCTACCCGTCCGGCGACATCAGTGGAACGTAGCCCTGCGCCAGCAGGTTCCGCAGCTCCGCCGTCATTTCGAAGCGGCCCGGGATCCCGCCCATCGCCGGAATCGGCTGCTTCACTTGCAGGTTCAGCCCGAGCTGCGGCTGCCAGCTCTGAGTCAGCCAGGCGTGAGCCGGGCCCAGCGTCCCGTGTGTGGTCCACATGTAGGCCCCGGCCAAACGCGTGCCGCTCCTCGGAAACTGGCCGCTGATTCGTGCGGTTGCCCACGGCCGCCGCACCGGCCTCAGGTTGTGACGCACACCGTCCGCGCCGCCCGAGTTGATGTCGCCCACCGGCGCCAGCACGCCCGAGTTGCCCACCGCCATCGAAGCCGTCCAGTGCTGCGAGATCGATTGCGCCACCGAAGCCGTATAGCCTACAGACCGGTACGAGCCGACGTTGAAGATCGAACTGTTCGACGCCAGGTCAGGCAACAGGTCTGCGGTGCCGAAGAAGCCCAACGGGGCCGACATCAGCACCGTCCCGTTCCTCACCGAGTCCTGGTACAGCGACGCCGCGTACGTCCGTCCGCCGTCCACCTTCCTGTAGCCGATCTCGTAGGTCTGGTTGTTCTGCACCCGCGCCCGCCCGTCCCTCATCGACACGCGCGGGAACATGGCCAGGCCCAGCAGCGCGTTCTGCGCCGCGTTGTCGCCGGAGGCCGGCGTCAACAGGTCCGTCGCCGGCGCTCCGCTGGAGAAGCCCACTTCGATCCGCCCCGCTTCGCCCAGGTCGTAGTTCAGACGCGCCCACGGGCTGAACACGTTCAGCCGCTCGATAAAGGCCACCGCCTCCATCAGCGCCCCGTAGTCCAGCGAGATGCCCTCGGTGATCTGCTGCCGGTCGGCCACCTTCAACGACATCGTCCGGAACACCGGCATCTCCTGCGCGTTACCCGGCCCGGACATCACTGCCGCACCGTCAGTTCCACGTCCGGTGTCGCCAGCCCCTCCTGCCCTCCCGAGTAGCGAGTCCGGAAGCCCGCCGTCGGCACTCCGGAACTCGACGCGTAGCCCACGTTGCCGCTCACCGCGATCTCCCGGCTGCCGAACAGCGTGGTCGCCAGCGCGAAGGCGGTCCCCAGGTCCGGCTCGCTCCCCAGTGCCGTTGAGAGCCCCTGGTCGCCCGCTGAGACACGCACCACGCCGTTGGCCGGTCCAAACAACGAGGGCGATGCAGAGGACGACGTCTTCGGTCCTCCCCACTGCTGGTCCCGCAGGCGCAGCACTGGCCGGGTGGCGGTTGAGCTCCGCAGCGCCCACTTCCAGTCGTCGCTCAGCAGCCCCGTCTGGACAGGCGAAGCGTAGACCAGCTCGATCGAGCTGAACAGGTTCGCCAACTGGATGTTTAGGATGCTTTCGAGGCCTGCGCGCACCGGAATGTTGGTGCGCATGGCCGGAACGAAGCTTGCCAGGCTGACCCTGACGCTGTAGTTGTCAGGCGACAGGCTGTCGAACCTGAAGCGCCCGT
>JACRKW010000068.1:12414-16451 GCA_016215215.1 Acidobacteriota bacterium | reverse complement strand
GGAACCGCCATACCCGCTCGCTCACGCTCGCGGTTCTACGCGCAGGGGGGCGGGCGGCCCCGCGGGAAAGGGAACCGCCGTACCCGCTCGCTCACGCTCGCGGCTCTACGCGCAGGGGGGCGGGCGGCCTCGCAGAATAAGGAGCCGCCATACCCGGTTGCTGGTGCGCGGCAGTCCACATGTACCCGCTCGCTGACGCTCGCGGCTCTACGCGCAGGGATGCGGGCGGCCGAGGGGCAGTTGGGGAGTGGCCTTGCGAGATGGATTCCTCCAGCACGCGTCTGACTGTATCCACGACTACCTGGACTTCCTTGCCGCGCGCGACCGGGCCGTGCCCCGGCACGACGATGGCGGGCGCGAGCGCCTCAATGCGCTTGAGCGATTCGAGCCATGTCCGCCAGTCCGCGGGAGCGCCGGCATCCAGGTTCGGGAGGTACTCGCAGATCAGGCAATCGCCGGAGAACAGGACTCCGGCTTCGGGCACCCACACCGAAAGATTCGTTGCCGTGTGCCCGGGCGTGAGCAGTATCTCCACCGCGCAGCCGCCCAGGTCGAGGCGCGTGTCTCCGCTGATGCGGCGGTTCGGATGGACCAGGCGCGTTTCGTGAAAAAACGCCCGCGCCTCGCCGCGCTCACGCCGAGCCTGATTGGGGATGGCCTGGTTGAACTCGGCGATTTCGGCCTGGAACTCATCGGAGGTGCGCGCCACGCCGGCGTGGTCCCACACGTCGATACCATGCTGGCGAAAGAAGCCGTTACCGCCGATGTGGTCGAAGTGCTTCTCCGTATTGACGACGAGCATCCGGTTTCCCGGCCTGGCGGCGGAAGCGTAGCCGTGAATGGTCTGCGCCGATAGCGTGTTCCCGCCGGTGTCCACCACCGCGGTCAGGTCGTCGCCGGCGACAAAACCCGCGTTCACGCACCAGGGAGCAGAGTATCCAAGACCGGTGACGGCGTAGCAGCGATTGGAGAGTCGCATCTTCTCATTGTGGCGCTGAATTCACGATACCGATGCAACTCAGTGCCCGCCGGCCGCCGGGGGTTGCGAGGCGCCGGGCGGCAACTCGTCCAATACCTTGAAGGCAAACCGCGCCGGCCACGATGCGGTCCCGCCACCGAGGACGACGGCCACCTGGAGGGTCTCCAGAATCTCCTCGCGCGTGGCCCCATGCTCCAGGGCGGCGCTGACATGATACTCGACGCACGGAAAACACTTTTCAACGATGCTGATGCCTAGGGCGATCAGTTCCTTGTTCTTCCGCGACAGAGCGTTTGGGGGTGGGAACAGGAACCGGGGAGACCCAACTGTACCCATACCTTGAACGCCTCACTGCAACTGTTATCACTCGGGTATGATCGAGTTTTCATGGCTGAAAACGAGGTGGGCAGGCCGCTGCTCTACGAGAGCGTCGCGGCGAAGATCGCAGGGATGATCGAGCGGGGGGCTTTTCGTCCCGGAGACCGGATCCCGTCGATCCGGGAGTTGAGCAGCCAACTACACGTCAGCGTCAACACGGTACTTGGCGCCTATGCGCAACTGGAGAACATGCGCCTGGTGGAGGCGCGCCCGCAGTCCGGCTATTACGTACGCAGCCGTTTGCTGGAACCGGAAAGCCCGCCGCCACGGCCGGTAGAGGAGGCCGAGCTGGCGGCCCAGCCGGTGGCGATGGGCGAGGAGCACGCACGGGTCATCCGAAACATCTCGAATCCCACGCTTGTGCCGCTGGGGCAGAGCGGACCGGATCCAGCGCTGCTGCCCACCGGCAAGCTGAGCAGGATGCTGGCTTCCGAGAGCCGGCGCCGGGACATGGAGAGCATTTGCCACTCGCCTTTGGCCGGTGTCGAACGGCTGCGCTCCGCCATCTCCCGGCGGTCGCTCGCGATGGGATGCTCGCTGGCTCCGGAAGAGATCGTGATCACCTCGGGCTGCATGGAGGCGGTGGCGCTGGCGTTGCAGGCTGTGTGCCGTCCCGGGGACACGGTGGCGATCTCTTCGCCGGTGTTTTACACCTTTCTGAACTCGATCCAGTGGCTGGGCTTGAAAGTTGTTGAGATTCCGACGTGCCCCCGCACGGGAATGAAGCTGGACGTGCTGAGGTACGCGCTGGGCCAGCACCCGGTGCAGGCGTGCATTTCCATCCCAAACTACGGAAACCCCACCGGCAGCCTGATGCCGGCGGAGAACAAGCGCGGACTAGTGGAATTGCTGGCCAAACACGGGATTCCGCTGATCGAGGACGACGTGTACGGCGATCTCGCCTTCGCCGGTCCGCGGCCGGAGACCGCCAAGGCCTTCGACCGGCGAGGGCTGGTGCTGCTGTGCTCGTCATTCTCGAAGAGCCTGGCGCCCGGGTACCGCGTGGGGTGGATGGCGCCTGGCAGATTCCAGAAGCAGATCGAGCACCTGAAGTCTCTCTTTCACACGACGACGTCGACGCCGAGCCAACTTGCGATTGCGGAGTTCCTGACCAACGGCGGATACGACCGCCACGTGCGGGCGCTGTGCCGCGCCTACGCGCGCCAGGTGGCGCAATTCCGCGAGCTGATCGGCCGCCACTTCCCCGCCGGGACGCGCGTCACGAATCCGCCGGGCGGGTCAGTGCTGTGGGTGGAGATGTCCGAAGGGGTGGACGCGTTCACAATTTACGAAGAAGCGCTGCGAGAAGGGATTGCGATCGCTCCGGGCATGCTGTTCACCACCGGCCGGGATTTCCGAAACTGCATGCGGCTGAATGCGGCATTCTGGTCCGGGCGAGTGGAGAAGGCACTGATGACGTTGGGCCGGCTTGCGAGATATTCAGCTGCGCGCCGGCGGCCCGGGGTGGCGCGCGGAGTGTGAGCGCGGTGAAGTGGACAGGCCGCCGCGGGTGAGGGCGGCCCGGGGCCGAAGCGCCGGGACAAAGCAGCGCCATAGCCGCTTGCGGGGGCGCGGGGGAGTATCACGCTTGACACGCCATACCCGCTCGCTGGCGCTCGCGGCTTTACGCGCAGGGTGGCGGGCGGCGCGGGGCTCACGCCTCTGGACAAAGAGCAACGGACTACCCGAGTCTTAAGCGTTGGGGGCAAAGGGGATGGTGAGGTTGATGTGGCGTTTCAGCTACAGGTCGTCTGGCGTCAGGCCGGCCTTCCTGGCCAGCAACTTCATCGCCGCTGGGCCGAGCGTGGCGCGGTCATGGTATGCGAACAGAAGATCGGGCCAGCCAGGACGCTCGAGGACGCGATGTGAGGTCCCGCGCTGGCGCTTGATGCGCCAACCGATGCGCAGGAGCGCCGCCAATGCACGCCGGGCTTTCGTGGATGGCCAGTTCAGGAAGGGATCGTCAGGCGGCAATGAAGGACACGCTCATCGGGCCGGGAATTGCTTCGCCGTGCTCCAGGCGATCGGCGATGAAGCGCAGCGCGAGGGCCTGAACGGCGACGGTGGCCTGTTTTCTGGTGCGTCCGTAGGCGGTGACGCCGGGGAGGGCGGGGATGTCGGCCAGCCAGCGGCCATCATCCTCACGGATGTATTCGATGGCTAGCGAGAAGTCGTGCTCCACTGTCGCCTTCGGCATGGTTCCATGATGCCACCAAATCGCCGAACGACAAAATGCGGAAGGCTGGCGAGAATCTCATGGGCGACAGGAGTGAGAGAACGACTACGCCACGGCGGCGAGTTCGTTCTGTTCGACCAAGGAAAGCAGCTTGAGTGCAAGAATGGTGCGGGGCAAACAGGTGGGGGGCGGCCCGGGGCTGAAGCCCCGGGACAAATGCCCCGGGACAAAGAGCATCGAGCGGCGCGAACTACCCTAAGCTGGAGCAGCGGATGAGGTCGAGCGGGCCGAGGTTGGGGAAGCGGCCGGGAGAGCACTCGACGGCGGCTCGGATGGGCTCGAGGTCGGCGGCGTTGTTGTGGATGAGCGGCATGCGTGCAACGAGCGCCGTAGCGGCGATCATGACGTCAAAGCGCCAGCGGGCGAGGCGCTCCTGCCGGGGCTCGGCCAGACGGTGTGAGCGGCGGGGCGAGGTTGGCGGATCGGGGAGGATGGCCATGATCT
>JACRKW010000068.1:0-12329 GCA_016215215.1 Acidobacteriota bacterium | reverse complement strand
GTCAACGGGCCAAACCTGGCCCAGAGCGGCGAGGTAGGCCAGCCGGGCGGCTTCGACGAAGTGCCGTCTTTCCTGCGTAGCCCGACGCCAGAGCAGGCTATATCCGCGGGCGCGCTCCAGCACCGTGGCGGCGGAAACATGAACCGGATGGAAAGCGAGGTAGCGGCGGAACCACTCGGCGGCAACGCCGCTCTGCTGGCGGGCCAGCCAGCCTTCGGCGCTGGTGTCGAAGAGGAATGGTCCCGAGGCTGGATCGACCATGCGCGGCTACTCCGGCTCGCCGGCGAGCATGACGCCGTCGAGGATGGCCAGTTCATCGGCAGAGAAGCCGGTGAAGGCCTGCCGGTAAGATTCCAGAACCTGCCGGCTGCGTTCGGTGGCGGCATGTGCGCGCAGCCCCTCGCTGAGGGCCTCGGCGACAACCACGCTCAGGTTGACTTTTCTGCCGCGCGCGATCCGACCGGCTTGCGCCAAAGCGTCGGAGGGGAGGGTGAGAGTGGTCCGGCGCTTGACCTCGGACCGAGTCTGCCGTTTCACAGATACATCATAGCATCAACTAAAGTATCAATTCGTATCACATGATGTGCAGGACTGAGCCTGCCGGACTGAGGACGATGAGCGGCGGATCAAGGCGCCGGCGGCAGACGTGTTACAGAAATCACAGGGGAATCGAGCGGTTGGGGGTCGCGGGGCGGAGGCGGGTTTGCTACGCTCAAGACGAAACGCCGGAGCGGAGGATTGAATCCCAGTATGCATACCTTTACCCGATGGACCGTGCTCCTGAGCATGTGCGCAGGGGCTTTTTGCGCGGACGTGCCGCCGCCGCTGAAGATCCAGCAGAGCCAGCTGGCCAACGGCCTGAAGATCGTGCTGGCGGAGGACCGGTCGCGGCCGGTGGCGAATCTGCAGGTTTGGTATCACGTCGGCTCGAAGGACGAGAAGACGGGGCGGACGGGATTCGCTCACCTTTTCGAGCACATGATGTTCCGGGGTTCGGCCAACGTGGGGCCTGAGGAGCACATGCGGCTGGTGCGGGAAGCGGGCGGGAACGTGAACGCCTACACGAACTTCGACATGACGGTGTACTGGGAGACCTTCCCGTCGAACTACCTGGAGCGGATGCTGTGGCTGGAGGCGGACCGGCTGGCGTCGCTGGACGTATCGGAGGCCAATTTCAAGAAAGAGCGCGAGGTGGTGAAGGAGGAGCGGCGGCTGCGGTATGAGAATCCGCCGTACGGCACGCTGGTGGAGCACGTGCTGAAGAACACGTTTACGACGTATCCGTACAAGCACTCGCCGATCGGCTCGATGGAGGACCTGAACAGCGCGACCATCGCCGACGTGAAGGCGTTCCACGACCTGTACTACGTGCCGAACAACGCCACGCTGGTGCTGGTGGGCGACTTCGACGCGAAGGAGGCGCTGGCTCTGATCGAGAAGCAATTCGCCAAAATCCCGAAGGGGAAGCCGATTCCGAGGGTGACGGCGGTGGAGCCGGCGCAGACGGCGGGGCGCGAGGTGACGGTGAAGGACAAGAAGGCTCCGCTGGACGCGGTGGTGACGGCCTACCATCTGCCGCCGATGGGGCATCCGGATTCCTACGCGCTGGACATTGCGTCGTCTATTCTTTCGTCGGGGCAGTCGTCGCGGCTGTACAAGAGGCTGGTGTACGAGGAGCAGTCGGCGCTGGGGGCCCAGGGACAGTCGTTGTTCCTGGAGGGGCCATCGATCTTCTTCGGTTTCGCCATCGCCAACCAGGGGAAGAACATCAAGGAGATCGCCACGAGCCTGGAGTTCACCTTCAACGAGATGGGCGAGAAGGCGGTGCTGGACGAAGAACTGACCAAGGCGAAGAACCAGTCGATCGCCGGCTTCATCACCGGGCGGGAGGGTGTGCAGTCGAAGGCGGACTTCCTGGGGCGCTGCGCGGTACTGCTGGGCGACCCGCAGCGATACAACAGCGAGCTGGCGAAGTACCAAGCCGTGACGGCGGCGGACATTCAACGAGTGGTTAAGAAGTACCTAGCCAAATCCAATCAAACGAAGGTCTTCATCGCGCCGGATACGGGTGCCGCCAAGCCCGAGGCCAAGTAAAGGAGATTCTCTATGCGCCCTCTCATCCTTATCATTCTGAGCGCTTTGCTGGCTGCCGGACAGACCAAGCAGGCTCCGCCGGCGCCGGGCGCGCCGCGGCCATTTGAATTCCCGAAGGCGGCGTTCCGGACGCTGGCCAACGGGTTGCGGGTGTACGTGGTGGAGGACCACAGGCTGCCGCTGGTATCGGCCTCGCTGCAGATCCTGGCGGGCAACGCGGTGGTGCCGCCGGAGAAGTCCGGGCTGGCGTCGATGACGGCCGGACTGCTGAGAGAAGGAACTTCAACCAAGACTTCACAGCAGCTCTCCAAGTTGATTGATACGGCAGGCGGATCACTGTCGGCCTCAGCGGGCGACGACGTGGCGACGATCGGGATGTCGTTCATGAAGTCGTACGCCGGGCTGGGGATGGAGCTGATGGCGGACATTGCGCGGAACCCGGCATTCGCGCAGGAGGAGATCGACCGGCAGATGCGGCAGGCGCAGTCGGGGCTGGCGGTGCAGTATGCCGACGCGCAGTACCTGGCGCCGATTGCGGCGAGCCGGGCGATTCTGGGGACGCACCCCTACGCCTACCCTGGGGACGGCACGCCGCAGACGCTGCGCAACATCAAGCGGGACGACATTGTGGCGTTCTACAAGGCCAACTACACGCCGGGGCGGGGCTGGATGGCGATCGCGGGAGACGTGACGGCGGAAGAGGGTTTCGCGCTGGCGGAGAAGTACTTCGGATCGTGGAAGGGCGCCGCGGCGGCGGACGCCAAGCTGCCGGCTCCACCGGCGGCAAAGCCGCAGGTGCTGATTGTGGACATGGCCAACGCGGTACAGACGCAGATTGTGGTGGGGCACCTGGGGGTACCGCGCAACCACCCGGACTACATCGCACTGACGATGGCCAACCAGATCTTCGGCGGAAGCTTCAACTCGCGGCTGAACATGAAGCTGCGGGCCAACGAGGGGCTGACCTACGGGGCATCGTCCGCATTCGAGCCAAACCGGCAGGCGGGGACGTTCCAGTGTTCGACGTTCACGCGGACGGAGAAGACGGCCGAGGCGATCCGGTTCATCGTGGATCTGTTGAAGGAGTTCAAGCAGAACCCGGCGACGGAGGCGGAGTTCAACGAGGCCAAGGCGTACATGATCGGCAAGTTCGGACTGGACAACGAGACGGCGGGCGCGGTGGCGGCGCGGACGCTGGCGATGGCGGTCTATGGCTTGCCGGAGGATTACTACCTGAACTACCGCCGGACGGTGCAGGCGATCACGCGGCAGCAGGTGGGGGAGGCGGTGCAGCGGTTTCTGCAACCGGAGCGGCTGGCGATTGTGGCGGTGGGGAACTCCAAGGAGTTTGCCAAGGCGCTGGAGAGCTACGGCCCGGTGCGGGTGATCAAGAGCGACGACATCGACCTGGTGGCGGCGAACCTGGAGAAGGAGAAGCCGAAGGTGGAACTGTCGGCCGGGACGGCGGCGCAGGGCAAGGCGCTGGTTACGGCGGCGGTGGCGGCGATGGGAGGACTGGAGAAGCTCCGGTCGATCAAGGACGTCTCGGTGAAGGGCAAGCTGAAGCTGACGCTGCCGCAGGGTTCGTTTGACGCCGAAACAGAGACGCAGATCCTCTACCCGGACCGTTTCAAGCAAGTGATGAAGCTGCCGATGGCGACGATCACGCAGGCGCTGGACGGGGCCTCCGCGTGGATGGCGCAGGGCGCGATGACGCAGGACATGCCGGCGCAGTTGACGGCGGAACTGGCAAAAGGGGTTCCTTCGGCTATGGGCGGCATCGGGCTGTGGCTGGCTGCGGCGGACGGNAAGGCTGAAGTGCATGCGACCGGGCCGGACGAGGTTTTGTGGAAGCAGGGCGACTTCGAGGTGCGGGCGAGCTTCGACAAAGCGACGCACCTGCCGGTGAAACTGGTGATGAAGACGATCGGGATGGGAGGTCCGGCGGAGGTGGAGAACGTCTTCGGGGACTTCCGCGAGGTGGACGGGGTGAAGTTGGGATTCACGTCGTCGGTCACGCAAAACGGTCAGAAGGTGGCGGAGGCCACGACGTCGGAGGTGAAGTTCAACAGCGGGCTGAAGGCGGAGTCATTCGCCAAGGCGAAGGCACAGTAGGCGGACGGCCTCGGCGGAGAGGGCGGCGGCGTGCCTGGAGGCATCGCCGAGCCCGCCGACTTCGTGTTCGATGGCCTGGGCCAGTTCAGCCGGGCTGAGGCGGGCCAGGGAGGCGGCTTCCCTGCCCTGGAGCCAGACGGTGAGGGCGGAACCGCACGCGATGGCGGCGGTGCAACCTTGCACCTGGAAGCGCGATTCGGCGACGGCGCCGTTGTGGATGCGGGCGCTGAGGCGGAGGCGGTCGCCGCAGGCGGGGTTTTCCGCGTTGACGACGACGACCCCTTCCCCGCCGGGCTGGAGAGTGCCTGAGTTGCGGGGGTTCTGGAAGTGATCGAGCAGGCGTTGGCTATACAATGAGGTTTGGCTCTCCCTGATCGTTAGTACACCGCATGACACGCACATTGATCGTGGTGGCCGGCGTGTTGCAGCGAGACGGCAAGCTGCTGATCGGCCAGCGCATGTCAGGAGACCGGCATGCGCTGAAGTGGGAGTTCCCCGGGGGGAAGGTGGAGATCGGGGAGACTGCGAAGGAGGCGCTGGAGCGGGAGTTGCGGGAAGAGCTGGGGGTGGAGTCTGTCATCGGTCCGGAGGTGGCCCGTTACGAGCATAGCGTGTCCGGCAGGCCGCCCCTGATCCTATTGTTCCACCGGGTGGAGGAGTTCAGCGGCGAGCCGGAGCCGAGGACGTTCGAGCGGATCGTGTGGGAGGAGCCTGAGGCGCTGCCGGAGTACGATTTTCTGGACGGGGACCTGGATTTTGTGCGGCGGATTGCAAGAGGGCGGATCGGGTTGCTGCTGTGAGCGATTCGATGGCGGCTCGGGCGTCGGGCACCCGCTCCCTCACGGTCGCGGCTTTATAATCGATGGGATGGACAAGACAAGGCGATCCACGTGTGCGCTGGACTGTCCGGACGCCTGCGCGCTGCTGGTGGAGGTGCAGGACGGCCGTGCGGTGAAAGTGCGCGGCAATCCGGCGCACCCGGTGACACAGGGTTTCCTTTGCGGAAAGGTCACCCGGTACCTGGAGCGCGAATACCACACGGCGCGGCTGATGCATCCGCTGCGGCGGACGGGAGCAAAGGGCGAAGGGCGGTTTGAAAGGATCACGTGGGAGGCGGCGCTGGATGAGATCGCGCTGAGGCTGGGGCGGGCGGCGGCGGAGTGGGGCGCGGAGAGCGTGCTGCCGTACAGCTACGGCGGCACGATGGGGTACTTGCAAGGCGGCGGGATGGACAGGCGGTTCTTCCACCGGCTGGGGGCGTCGCGGCTGGACCGGACGATCTGCGCCTCGGCGGGCGTGGCCGGGCTGATGGCGTCTTACGGGGAGCGATTGGGGACGACGCCGGAGGATTTCGTCCACGCGAAACTGATCATCGTGTGGGGGGCGAACATCCACGCCACCAGCGTCCACCAGTGGCCGTTCATGGTGGAGGCGAGGCGGCGCGGGGCGCGCCTGGTGGTGATCGACCCTGTGGTGACACGCACGGCGGCGCTGGCCGATACGCACCTGAAGCCCTACCCGGGCAGCGACCTGGCGCTGGCGTTGGGGCTGATGCATGTAATCTTCAGGGAGGGACTGGAGCGGTGCGAGGGCGACCTGGCGTCGCTGCGACGGCGGACGGCGGAGTACACGCCGGAGCGCGTGGAGCAGCTGACGGGAGTTCCGGCAGGCGACGTGGAGCGGCTGGCACGGGAGTACGCCACGACACGGCCGGCGCTGATCCGGGCCAACTACGGCGTGCAGCGGAGCGAGCGTGGCGGGCGGGCGGTGCAGGCGATTTCGCTACTGCCGGCGCTGGTGGGCTCGTGGAAGGAGAAGGGCGGCGGGTTCCTGCTGACTACGTCGGGGGCGTTCGACATCAACCGGCCGGCGCTGGAGCGGCCCGACCTGGGCGGGCCGGCGCGGACATTGAACATGGCCACGCTGGGCCAGGCGTTGACGGCGGTGAACGATCCGCCGGTGAAAGCGCTGGTGGTGTACAACTCCAATCCGGCAGCCATCGCGCCGAACCAGCACCTGGTGCGCCAGGGGTTGGCGCGCGAGGACCTGTTCACGGTAGTGTTGGAGCATTTCCAGACAGATACGGCCGACTGGGCCGACATCGTGCTGCCTGCGACGACGTTCCTGGAGCACACCGACGTCTACTTCGCCTATGGGCATTACTATATGCAGTTGGCGCGGCCGGCGGTGGCCCCGCCCGGCGAAACGAAGCCGAACGCCGAGGTGTTCCGGCTGCTGGCGCGGCGGATGGGTTTTGAGGACGCCTGCTTTGGCGACACCGATGAGGAGATGATCCGGCAGATGCTGGACACTCCGAGCGCCTACCTGGCGGGAGTGACTTTGGAGAGGCTGGAGCGGGAAGGGTTTGTGCGGCTCAACGTGCCGGAACTGCCGTTCAGCGACCGGCTGCCGGACCTGAGCGGGGAGGACCTGGCCTACGTTCCACCGGTGGAAAGCCGTTTGGGGACGGCGAGGGGATATCCTCTGGAGCTGGTGAGTTCAAAGAACCACGACAGCCTGAACTCGAGCTTCGGGTTCCAGGAGGGGACCGACGCGCAGACCTCGGTACTGGAAATCCATCCTGAGGACGCGGCGGCGCGCGGGATCGCCGACGGCGGCGCCGTGCGCGTCTACAACGCGCGCGGAGAGGTGCGGCTGGCGGCGCGGGTGGGCGAGACGGTGCGGCCGGGAGTGGTGCGGGCGCCGATGGTGAGATGGGCGCGAAGTGCGGCGGACAGAAAGAACGTAAATGTGCTGATCGCAGACAGGCTGACCGACATCGGTGGCGGTCCGGTGTTTTTCAACTGCCTGGTGGAGGTGGCGTTGTGCGAGGATTAGCCGCGCTGGTTTTGGTTGCCGGGCTGGCGGGGGGCGGCTGCAAGAGAGCGCGCCACACCAACCCGGGAGCGACGATTGAAGAGCAGACGGAGCTGGCGAGCGCGATCAGCGTGGCCGACCGGCGGGACTCGTCGCAGTTGCTGAGCGGCTTCCACGAGGTGGAGCAGGGGGCGTGGCGCTGGACGATGAAGGAGTTTGCGGTGAGCCTGGCTCCTCCGCCGGAGTCGGCAATCAAGGGGGCGAGGCTGGAACTGGAGTTCTCGTTGCCGCAGGCGGTGGCGGGGAAGCTGTTGGGGGTCAGCATCACGCCCTCGGTGTCCGGTGTGAGGCTGAAGCCGTTCAAGGTGGAGAGGGTTGGCGACCAGAAGGCGAGTTTTGATGTGTCCTATGAGCAGTTGCGGGGCGAGGCGGTGATTGTGCAGTTCTTCCTCGACAGGGCGATGGCGCCGGGAGACGGTGACTCGCGCGAACTGGGTCTGGTGGTCTCCCGGATCGGATTCCTGCCGCGATGAAGCGACTTCGCGACGCCGCGTTGTGGGCCGTGCCGCTGGCGTTCTACGTGTGGATGTTCTGGTACGGATCGAGGTCCTGGTTCCACCAGGACGATTTCGCCTGGCTGGGCCAGGGGATGCACATCGCGACGTGGCGGGACTTCATGGAGGCGCTGTTTGTGCCGCGGGCGCAGGGGACGATCAGGCCCTGGAGCGAGCGGCTGTTCTTCATTGCATTTTATGAATGGTTCGGTCTGGATCACCGGCCGTACCACGTGTGGGTGGCGTTGACGCAGGTTGCGAACCTGATACTGCTGCAGTCGATCATGTTGCGGCTGACGGGGTCGAGGCTGGCCGCGGTGGCGGCGCCGGTGATCTGGCTGTGCAATGTAGGCCTGGCCACGCCGCTGTCGTGGTTGTCTGCGTACAACCAGGTGTTGTGCGCGTTTTTCCTGCTGTGCTCATTCCGTCTCCTGCTGGCGGAGAGGTGGAGGTGGCAGTGGGTTGTCTTCCTGCTCGGATTCGGGGCCCTGGAGATCAACGTGGTGTATCCGGCGCTGGCGGCCGGCTATTGCCTGCTGTTTGCGCGCCAGCACCTGCGGCGGGCTTTGTGGATGTTTCCGGCCAGCGGAGTTTACACGCTGATTCACTTCGCCGTGGCAGCCAAACCGGCGGAGGGTCCCTACGCGCAGCACTGGGGCCAATCGATGGTATCCACGTATCTGGACTATGGGGCAACGATGCTGGGCGGCGGACTGGTGAGACCGGGCTGGAATCTTCCGCAGGAATCCTGGCGATGGGTGGCGGCGGTGTTGGCGGCGGCGCTGGTCTATCTGGCTGTGATGGCGTGGCGGCAGGGAGAGAGGTTGCCCGCCTTCGGCGTGCTGTGGTTCTCGGCGGTGATCGCCCCGGTGCTGCCGCTACGGGACCATATCATGGACTACTACCTGGCGATCCCGGCGATTGGCCTGGCGATGATGCTGGGCTGGCTGTTGACGCGCTGGAGGGTGGCGGCGTTGGTGGTGATCGGAGTTCACATCCTGTTTTCCGTGCCGGTGAGCCGGATGACGACGCGCTGGCGGTTTGAGCGCGGGTACACGGCGCGGGCACTGGTGGAGGGGATGGAGAGGGCTAACGAATTGCACCCGGGCAAGCTGATTCTGCTGACGGGGGTAAACAGCGACGTATTCTGGTCGGGCTTCTTCGATCGTCCGGCGCGCCTTTTTGGGTTAACGCAAGTTTACCTGGCGCCGGGGTCGGCCGAGGCGATCGACCGTCACGAAGATCTGGGGGACGTAAGCCAATACATCTGCTCGACGGTAACGGCGGCGAGGGCTTTGTCGGACGGCAAAGCGGTGGTCTACCGGTTTGACGGCGCCCGGTTGCACAACATCACACGCAGCTTCTACCGGAACCTGCCGCCCGGGAGTCTCAAGATGAGACCGGAGATGGTGGAAGTGGGTCAGGAGGCGTTCGAGCGGGACCTGGGAGAGGGATGGTACGCCCCGGACGGCGGATGGCGCTGGATGGGTAAACGGGCGGAGGTGATGTTGGCTGCTCCGTCAAAGGCTGGGCAGAAGCTGTATGTGAAGGGCTACTGCCCGGAGAGGTGGCTGGACCAGCCGATCGAGCTGACGGTGTGGGGAGCCGGGTGGAAGCTGGGGAGTGTGTCGATTACACGCGCAAGCGCATCATTTGAATACACTTTCGATCTACCCCCGGAGCTTGTGGGCCTGCCGGAGATGAAGGTGACGCTGGAGGTGGACCGGACCAACAGGCCGGCTGAGGATCCGCGGGAGTTGGGGCTGACGTTCGGTCAGTTGGGCTTGCGGTGAGGGGCGGCTGGAGCGCGGACGAACATTAAAGTCATTCATGGGGTGAGAGGAAGGGGCAAATCATGAAACATATCTGGATGGATTGCGTCTCAGTGATTGCGCCGGTAATGATTTCCGTTGCAACCGCCGATAAGCTGCAGTATGCTGGACAGCCCGACAGGATCTTAACAGACTGTGCATCCGGCAGACGTGGGATGGAACGGCAGAGGCCGTTAGGGTATGCAGTAACCATTGGCGAGAGGATCACGTCTGCCTGACGGACTTGAGCAACGAGAGTCGGCGACTGTGGGATTTGAAGCGCAGATCCTGCGGAGACGGCGGGACGAGAGAGGTGGTTCGAAGTTGGCAATTGAATTGCTGGGTGTGATATCCTAGTAGACCGAAAAAGCTCGATCGCGAGACGGAGGCTAGTGAGAACCAGTTACTAGGGATTGCTTACATCAGGTAAACTGAGTGCAACAAGCTCAGATCTTGAAACTTTTTGGCAACTCTAACGTCTATCGGGTTTGACAGGCTAGTAGAAGAGAAGAAGAAGAACAACAGCTGGGAGATGGAGCCATGACCAAGACGGAGTTGAATAAATACAGGCAGATCCTTGAAACCAAACTGGGCGAGTTGTCGCATGCGGTACGTGATCGCGAAGGAATCGTAATCGAGAAGAGTCCGGACGCGTTGGACGAAGTGCAGCATGCGGCCGAGCGGGAACTGGCGATCCGGAATCTGGACCGTGAATCGCACCTGTTGCGCAATGTGCGGGCCGCGTTACGGCGTATGAACGAAGGCAGTTACGGGGTGTGCCTGCACTGCGAGGAAGACATCAATCCGAAGCGGCTGAACGCGGTGCCGTGGGCGCCGTTCTGCATCGAGTGCCAGGAACTGGCGGATCGGAACAAGGATCAGGATTCGGAGATGTTCGAGGAACTGATGGTGGCTTAGAAGGCAGGGCTCCTGAATTTGTGAAGGGCGCGGGCCTTGGGCTCCGCGCCCTTTTTGTTTGCAGGAGGGGGCGGATGGGGAAGGTGTTCGAGGATGGGACGGAGTCCTGGAGGAGTGTTTCAAAAGCAACCGTCAGCGGATGGCGATGACGGAAAACATACGGGCGGAGGGATGGTGGTCGCGGCGCCAGGAATGAAATTCCGATCCACCGCAAAAAGTACAAGGTGGTAGTGAATCAATGTGCGCGGGGAGGAGACCGGCAGCGAGCAACTGGCGAAGATTGGCTTCGCACAGGTCAATGTGGGTTTGCTGGTGGAGATCGGAGCGTTCAGGGAATAGTGATTGGAAGCGGGGGGCTACGTCGGGACCGACCTCAAAACAGCAAGGGCCAATTGAGGGGCCGAAGGCGGCGTGAAGACTGGCCGGCTGAGCGCCGTAGAGGGACTGGAGGCGGGAGACGGCGGCGGAGGCGATATTAGTGAGGGTACCGCGCCAGCCGGCGTGGACTGCGGCGGCACAGCGGGAGACCGGATCGGCGATGAGGATGGGCAGGCAATCGGCGGTCTTGACACCCAACTGAACTCCGGGCTGGCGGGTGACGAGCGCATCTCCGCAGGTGGCTGTGTGGCAGCCGGGCGCTTCGTGGACAGTGGCGGAATGGATCTGATGGAGGAGGAAGACGCCGGGAGGGGGTTGGGCGGCGGCGGTGAGAAAAGCGTGGTGGAGCCAGTCAAACTGGCTCAGCAGAGTGGAGGAGAACGAACTGGGGGACGCCTTGACGATGCTCACGCGGCAGGGTTCTGGACCTGGGCGATCATGACCTGGCGTTTAAACTCTTCCAGCATGGACTCTTCCAGCCGGACCTGCGTGGGGCGCTCGGCGAGGCTCATCTGGTCGATCTTGTCCTGGAGCTTCAGCAGGCCGTAGAAGAGGTTTTCCGGCCGGGGCGGGCAGCCGGAGACGTAAACATCCACCGGGATGATTTTGTCGACCCCCTGGAGGGTGGCGTATGTGTTGAATGGGCCGCCGGCACTGGCGCAAGCTCCCATGGAGAGGACCCACTTGGGCTCAGGCATCTGGTCGTAGATGCGCTTCAGAACGGGCGCCATCTTGAGGGTGACGGTACCGGCGACGATCATCAGATCGGACTGGCGCGGGCTGGGGCGGAAGACCTCCGAGCCGTAGCGGGCGATGTCGAAGCGGGAAGCGGAGCTGGCGATCATTTCGATGGCGCAGCAGGCCAATCCGAACGTGAGGGGCCAGACCGACGACTTGCGGGCCCAATTGAATACATAGTCGACCGAGGTGACGAGGAAGTTCTTCTCGTTCGGATTTTCGAGGTACATGCGCGCTCCGTGCCGTTATTGTATCAAGACAGGCGGCGGCGCAAATTGGCCGCCCGCGGGGATGTCGCCGTGAAACCGGAGGATCAGAGCGAAACAGACTGGCCGCGCGCAGGCACGGTGACGGGCAGTCCGTAGACGCCCTGAATGGCCTTGGCGAGGGCGGCGGACTGGGTAGGCTCTCCGTGGACGAGGAAGATGTGCTTGAGGCTCTTGGCCATGGGGCGCAGC
The DNA here is from genome assembly GCA_016215215.1 of Acidobacteriota bacterium. Lineage (GTDB taxonomy): Bacteria > Acidobacteriota > Terriglobia > Bryobacterales > Bryobacteraceae > Paludibaculum. The sequence goes on along the minus strand of JACRKW010000068.1, from coordinate 446 downwards.
CAGGCGAGGAGCTCGTTCTGGTCGGCGTGGCCGGAGAGTTCGTTCAGCTTGACGACTTCGGCGCGGAGGCGCATGGGCTCGCCGAAGATGGGCACCTCGGGCCACTTGTCGACGATCTTGCGGCCAAGGGTGTGTTCGGCCTGGAAGCCGGTGATGAGGACCATGTTGCGAGGTTCCTCGATGGTATTGCGCAGGTGGTGCAGGATGCGCCCGGCTTCGCACATGCCGGAGGCCGAGATGATGATGAAGGGCCCGCGCAGGTCGTTGAGGGCCTTGGACTCATTGACCTCGCGAACATAGCGCAACATGCGGAAGCCGAAGGGGTCCTCGCCGTTTTCAAGGAAAGTGCGCGTCTCGTCGTCGAACAGATTGGCATGGCGGCGGAAGACTTCGGTGACGTTGACGGCCAGGGGGCTGTCGACAAAGATGGGAATGCCAGGGATGCG
>JACRKW010000067.1:5726-7501 GCA_016215215.1 Acidobacteriota bacterium | reverse complement strand
GCGGGCTCATCGAGACGATGAACGGAGGGCGGCGGCCTTGCTTCTGCGCTTCTTGAAGAAACCACATCGGAATGGTAGCCCCTCATGCCTTGCCCCGCGCTCGAAGGGTGGAATGCTCATTTCTCAAGGCTAAATCCGCCTCTTCGACGGCGAGTCCCTCTTCGGATGGGATCAGGCCGAAGGCGCCCGCTGGGAGGTCCGCGACGGCGCGCTCTCATCCTCAGCCGCGGCGCCGCTTCGCACCCATATTCCCTTCACCGACTGATGAAGAGACGCGCGTCCGCCGCGCCATCGCCGCCACCGGCGCGGCCTCCGGCCGCATCGGCGTCCACGAGGGCGCCTTTGCCTCCTTCGCCTCCATCATCGCCGCCAGCAGCCTCTAATTCGGTTACGATTCCGCCGGCCACGCCAACGACCGCCGCCGGGCAGCGCAGCGGGCACGCAGCCTCCTATCGCATGCCGTCACTAATTATGTATACTGAACCGTATGGCTCAGTATAGCCAAACCTACTTCGACGCCTCGTTCGGCGCGCTCTCGGACGCCACCCGGCGCGGCGTTCTTGAGCAGCTCGCGAATGCGGAAGCTTCCATCACAGCCCTTGCCGGGAGGTTCCACATGACCCTCACGGGGATGAAGAAGCATGTAGGGGTCTTGGAGCGAGCGGGGCTCGTCAGTACGGAGAAGGTCGGGCGCGTGCGGACCTGCAGGCTCGGCCTGCGCGGACTGGAAGAAGAGGCGGCATGGATCGAGAGGTATCGCCAGCTCTGGGCCGCGCGCTTCGACGAGTTGGACATTGTTGTCGAGGAATTGAAACGGAAGGAGAAAGCAAGTGGACGTAGGAAGAGATAGTGAGGCCGTCCCCACGAGGAACCGCACGGAGGTGGAGCGGAAGTCCGAGCTCGAACTCGCCGTCACACGCACCGTCAACGCGCCTGCGCGTCTCGTGTTCGAGGCGTGGACCAAGGCGGAACTATTCAGGAGGTGGTGGGTACCACAATCGTTTGGGCTGACCCTGCTTTCCTGCGAAATGGATGTTCGCGTCGGGGGGCAGTATCGTTTGGTGTTTCCCCACGAAGATTCGACGATGGAGTTCTTCGGCACGTACCTCGAGGTGACACCGCACTCGCGCCTCGTTTGGACCAACGAGGAAGGTGACGGCGGCACGACCATCACCACGGTGACCTTCGATGAAGACGCCGGCAAGACGTTGTTGGTCGTGCACGATCGCTATCCCTCGAAGGAAGCGCTTGAGTCCGGAGCGATGGGCGCGATGCCCGAGGCGCTCGACCAACTCGACGCGCTTCTCGCCAGCCTGGGATCAAGTACGGAGACAAAATGATGCAGCGGAAGACAGCTCTCCTCTTAATGACGTTCGTTACGATCGGCGTGTCGGCACAGCAGAAGCCAACAACGGGCTACGCGCCAGTCAACGGACTCAAGATGTATTACGAAGTCCACGGCGCCGGCGAACCGGTGGTCTTGCTGCACGGCGCGTTCATGACCATCACCAACAATTGGACCGGGTGGATCAGCGAGCTCTCCAAGACACGGAAAGTGATTGCCGTGGAAATGCAGGGTCACGGGCGGACGGCGGATATTCCACGAGAAATCTCCTCCGAAAACCTCGCCGACGACGTGGCCGCACTGCTCAACCACCTCAAAGTCGCGCGAGCCGACCTGATCGGCTACAGCATGGGTGGAACCGTGGCGATGCAGACTGCGGTCCGCCATCCGGACAAAGTGCGAAGGGCAGTAATCATTTCGTCCACATTCC
>JACRKW010000067.1:0-5712 GCA_016215215.1 Acidobacteriota bacterium | reverse complement strand
GCTGAGTACAAGAAGTTGAGCCCGACTCCGGACGATTTTCCGAAGTTCGTCAAGCGCGTCCTAGCCACGGCCTCGAAAGAGAGCGACTTCGGAGCCGACCAGCTCAAAGCCACCACGGCGCCCATGTTCTTCATCCACGGTGACGCTGACGGTATACTGCTGGCCCACGTTGCTGAGATGTATCGCCTAAAGGGTGGCGAGGTCCACGGCGACATGAAGCCGCGCTCCGCGTCGCGATTGGCCATCTTGCCCGACACCACTCACGTGACACTGATGCAGCGCATGCCCATCATCGTCCCAATGGTGAACGACTTTCTCGACGCCAAGCCGTAGCCGTGCTAGGGCAGTAAAGAACGATCAGCCGCGCAGTGTGGAGCGATGCGCACCTGCTCCCGGATCACGCGCTTCCCGGCGGTGGGCCGCACTGGCGCAGGCGGCGCTAGAATAGTCCTGCCGGGCGATAAGGAAGTGGCACTGCGGGGACGCAGCCACTCCCCATTTCAGGCTGAACCAGTACACCATAGGGCATCGTCATGACACGCTTCATCCTATTCCTGCTTTGCGCCGGCCTGCTCGCCGCCCAGCCCAAGCCGCACGAATGGTCCCCCGAACTCGCCTCTCAAGGATGGATCCGCCTCTTCGACGGCGAGTCGCTCTTCGGATGGGATCAGGCCGAAGGCGCCCGCTGGGAGGTCCGCGACGGCGCCCTCACGGCCTCTGCCGCCGCGCCTCTTCGCACCCACGTTCCCTTCACGGACTTCCGCCTTCGCCTCGAAATCCGTTCAAACTCGGCCGGCCCGCTGGCTGGCGTGGTCCTGCGGGACTCCGGCCAAACCGGTACGGGCTATGCCCTCGAAACCCTCGCCCCCAAGTCTCAACTCGCCGCCGGTCGCTGGCACGCGCTCGACATCATGGCCCGCGGCAGTACCTTCACGGTCCACCTCGACGGAAAACGTGCCGCCTCTTCGAAGGACTTCCGCTTCCGCGCCGGCGCCATCACGCTCGTTCAGCCCGCACGTGGAGAAGGGCCATGGCCAGCTCGAAACCACCACCGTCTACGACGACTTCATCCTCCATCTCGACATCCGCGCCAACTCCGCCGATCCCAACCGCCACCCCAACTCCGGCGTCTTCTTCCGCGGCGACGCAGGCTTCTTCTGGTCGGGTTACGAATCCCAGATCCGCAACGAGCACGAACTCAACGACCCCGCCAAACCCGTCGACTTCGGCACCGGCGGTATCTACCGCAACCAGCCCGCCCGCCGCATCGTCGCCCAGGACAACCAGTGGTTCACCAAGACCATCGTCGCCTCCGGCCGCAACATCTCGGTCTGGATCGACGGCTATCCGGTCACCAGTTGGACCGACCCCAATCCCGAAGGGCGCGACGTGCGCGCCAAGCACGCCCGCCTGCTCCGCGGCGTCATCTCACTCCAGGCGCACGACCCCACCACCAACCTCGACTTCCGCTCCATCCTCATCGCCGCGCTTCCGCGCTGACGTCCAGGCGCATCTCCTTCAGCCGCCGCCCGTGCATCTCGCCCAGCCACGGGTCGGCGTAGCGGCGGTTCAGATCGATGGTGGCGATCGCCGCCGTGCCGCGATCCTTGGCCACGGCAATCCGCTCCCCGTCCGGATCCATCACGTAGGTGGGATGGTCGTAGCCTGACGCCACCAGGAACACGCCGCCTTCAATCGCTCGCGCCTTGGCCAGCGTCTCGTCCCCGCCCCAGATCGGCAGCGCGATCACCTCCGCTCCGCCCAGCACCAACGCCCGCGCCGGATCGGCGAAGAAGACGTCGTAGCAGATCATCATGCCCAGCGAGCCGAAGTCGGTGCGGAACACCGGGTACTCCGCGCCTGGCGTGATGCCCGCCTCCACCTCTTCGCGCGGCAGGTACACCTTCCGGTATTTCCCCGCCAGACGGCCCAGCCGGTCCAGCAGCACCGCCGTGTTGTAGATCACCTGACCTTCGCGTTCATAGACGCCCGCCACGACGTAAGCCCCGCGCGCCTTCGCCAGCGCGCCCAGCCGCTCCGTGGTGGGGCCCGGCAACGCTTCGGCCACGTCCGCATACGTCTTCCCCGTCCCCACCACCGTGATGCCCTCCGGCAGCACGATCAGGTCGGCTTTCACCTGCACCAGTTTCTCTACCGCTTCAATGAACTTCGACACGCTCTCCGCAGCGGAGCTCGTCCTGGACGGCTTCAGGTTGATGCTGGCGATGGTCACCTTCCTCGGCCCGGGATCCGGCATCTCCTCAAACGTCACGTCGTCCCACCACACCATCCCCTGCGGCGCGTTGGATAGAAACAGTTGGATCAACACCGACGTGGCCCCCGCCGGCGCCGGAGCCTCCACCCAGTTCTCCTTCCACTCGCCCGCGCTTCTCTGCCGCCAGACATACTCCGGCTGCCCGGCCCGTTTGCCTTGCGCGTTGCGCCAGTCGAGCCTCGCCACTACTTGCCAGTTCTCCGCGGCTATGCCGGAGGCGCGTGAATAGGCGCGCACGCGGTACCACTTCCCCGCCCCGATCCCGTCCACCTTCTTCTGCCAGCCGCCGTGCTCCGCCGGATTGCTGTTGCCCGATATGGCCAGCGATCCGCCGGAGCCGCGGTCCACCACCTGGTCGACGAACACGCGCGGCGCCGTCTCCGGACGCGCCGACCACAGAGCCCATCCCTCCGGGGCCTGTTGCCCCCACAACATCGCGCCCGCGAAGACCCCCGCCAGCATCCGGCATCTCATCGGCATCGCCTCCTCGCATGTCGCCTTTTCATCCACCACAGTCTACCGGACCTGGATACAATTGGCGCCGTGGACCGCCGCCGCTTCCTCTCCGCCGCCTTCGCCACCCAAGCCGCCCCCGCGCCGCACCTCGCCGCCTCCGCCATCGTTGATTCGCACATCCACCTCTACGACCCAACGCGCCCCAAGGGCGTCCCCTGGCCCGAAAAGGGTTCCTCCATCTACCGCCGGGTACTGCCCGAGGACTTCCGCCGCACCGCCGCTCCGCACGGCGTATCTTCAGCCATCGCCGTCGAGTGCAGCCCCTGGGCGGAGGACAACCAGTGGGTCCTTGACCTCATCGCCAAAGAGCCCGCCATCCTGGGCTTGGTGGGCAACATCGAGCCCGGCACGCCTGAGTTCCCACGCCTTCTCGCCCGCTTTCGCCGCAATCCGCTCTTCCTCGGCATCCGCTTCGGATACCTCTGGGGACGCGACCTCTCAGAGGCTCTGCAGAAATCCGCCACCCTCGACCACCTGCGCCTGCTGGAGCGCGCCGGACTCACCCTCGACACCGTCGGCCCTCCCAAACTCGCCCGCGATTTGCTCATCATCTCCGACCAGGCCCCGGACCTGCGCATCGTGATCGATCATCTGCCCGGCGTCGATCCCCCGCCCCAGCCCGCCGCTCTCGCCGCCTGGCACACCCGCCTTCGCGAACTCGCCGCCCGCCCCGGCATCTACGTCAAGGTCTCCGCGGTCCTGCGTCGCACCGGCGGCCGCGTCCCCCTCGACGCCGCCTTCTACCGCGACCGGCTCGATTTCATCCGTGAGACCTTTGGCCCCGATCGCCTCCTGTTCGGAAGCGATTGGCCCAACAGCGAGCCGCTCGGCTCCTACTCCCAGGTTCTGGGTGTGGTAAAGGAGTACTTCGCCACCCTGGGCGAGTCCGCCGCTGAAGGCGTCTTCTGGCGCAACTCCCAATCCGCTTACCGCTGGAAACCGCGTACCCCAGGCCAACCCCGTTAGGTTGTCCATCTCATTGAAAATAAAGCCTCATTGACCCATTAGCGATGGCGTACTCGACAATAGCACCATTAGCAGATTTTATGGCGCACCCATCTTGCATTTTCCGGACTGTGGCCTTAACCTAGAGGAGATGGTCGTCGCGGCACAATCTGGTTCGCATCCCGAACGGTCGTCCCGCGCCGTCAGCATTCTTGTAGTAGGCATTATTCGGATTGGGATCGTACCCGACCCCGCCTGAGTGAGCCTGCACATTCGTAAAGAAAAGGCCACCAGGCGGAAACCCCGCCGGTGGCCTTTTTCTTTCACAGCCGGATTTTGAGCCGGGCGGCCAGCGCGCCCGGACAAGCGAGAGGAAGACTTGACCGAAATGTCCAATTTGATGAGCGGTGCCCGCATCCTTCTGGAATGCCTGACGCGGGAAGGCGTCGATGTCATCTTCGGCTACCCCGGCGGCGTGACGCTGCCCCTCTACGACGCCATCTACGACAACCCTATTCGCCACGTCCTCGTGCAGCATGAGGAAAACGCTGCCTTCGCCGCGGCCGGCTACTCCCGCGCCACCGGCAGAGTCGGCGTCTGCTGCGCCACCTCCGGCCCGGGCGCCACAAACCTGACCACCGGACTGGTCGACGCCATGATGGACTCCATCCCCATGGTCGCCCTCACCGGCCAGGTCAGCAGCAAGCTGATCGGTACCGACGCCTTCCAGGAAGCCGACACCTTCGGCATCACCCGGCCCTGCACCAAGCACAACTTCCTGGTAAAGGACATCAAGGAACTCGCTCTCATCGTCCACGAGGCCTTCCACATCGCAGCCACCGGCCGGCCCGGCCCTGTGCTGGTGGACATCACCAAAGACGTTCTGATGGGCATGGCCCACTACGCGCCCGTCAACGAAATCCACCTGCCCGGCTACAAGGTGGTCACCGAAGGCCACGCCGGCCAGATCCGCCGCGCCGCGCAGATGATGTGGGAAGCGGAGCGACCCTACGTCTATGCCGGCGGTGGCATCCTTGCCGCCTCGGCCACGCCCGAATTGAAGGACCTGGTGGAGACGCTCGACTGCCCGGCGGTCTGCACGCTGATGGGCCTCGGCGCGCTCCCCGGCTCGCATCCCAATTTCATCTCCATGCCCGGCATGCACGGCTCGTACGCCTCCAACATGGGCATGTACGAGTGCGACCTGCTCATCGCGCTCGGCGTCCGCTTCGACGATCGCGTCACCGGCAGGCTGGCCTCATTCGCGCCGCACGCCCGCGTGATCCACGTCGACATCGACCCAGCCGAGATCGGCAAGAACCGTGCGGCGGACCTGCCCATCGTGGGCGACGCCAAGCGCGTCTTGTCCAAGCTAAACCGGGTGCTCAAGGAACTCGAGCCGGAGATGGCCGCGAAGAATGCGCCTGCGCGCAAGGCGTGGTGGAAGCAGATGCGCGCCTGGCAAGCCGAGCATCCGCTGGAGCCTGTCTTCTCCACCGACGAGATCAAGCCCCAGCACCTGATGCACGAGATCAACAAACTCTCCGACGGAAAGGCGATTGTCAGCGTCGACGTCGGGCAGCACCAGATGTGGGCCGCCCAGTTCATTCGCTTCGACGAGCCGCGTACCTGGATCTGCTCCGGCGGTCTTGGCTCCATGGGCTTCGGACTGCCTGGCGCTATCGGCGCTCAAATGGCGCACCCGGACAAGACCGTTTTCTGCATCTGCGGCGACGGAGGCTTTCAAATGGCCCTTCCGGAGATCGCCACTCTCGCCAACCAGGGATTGCCCGTGAAGGTCGTCATCATGAACAACGGCTATCTCGGCATGGTGCGGCAGTGGCAGGACCTGTTCTATAACAACCGCCTCAGCTCGGTCCAGATCGAGGCCTTCCCCAACATTGAACTCCTGGCCGCCGCCTACGGCATCAAGGGCCGTATCGTGCAGAGTCCGGCCGAGCTCGTGCCGGCGCTGC
>JACRKW010000015.1 GCA_016215215.1 Acidobacteriota bacterium | reverse complement strand
CGGGACCGCATTCAGGTACTCCTGCGGGTTGAAGCCGTGGTTGCGCGAGGAGACATATATATTGTTCACGTCCAGCAGGATTCCGCAGTCCGCTCGCTCCACTACCTCATTCAGGAACTCCCATTCCGTCATTTGCGACACATGAAACTCGGCATAGCTGCTCACGTTTTCTACGGCTATTGGAACTTCAAGAAAATCCTGAGCATGGCGGATCTTCCGCGCGGTGTGTTTGGCTGCTTCAAATGTATAGGGCATTGGCAGCAGGTCGTGAGTGTAGCGGCCGTCGACGCTTCCCCAGCACAGATGATCGGTGAGCCATGGAGTGTTTGTGCGGCGGACCAGTTCTTTTAGGCGTTTCAGATACTCGCCATCTAGCGGTCCGGCGGACCCCAAGTACATGGAGACGCCATGCTGCACCACCTTGTAATGCTCCAGAATGCGGTCGAGCATCGCCATGGGCCGACCGCCGCCTAGCATGTAGTTCTCCGAGATGATCTCAAACCAGCCGACTACGGGCTTGCGCTCAAGAATGTGGCAGAGATGCGGAGCCTGTAGTCCGACGCCGATATCGTATTCGTCGAACCGGTTGAAGCGGTTTGAAGGCATTGTCGTGATTCAGCCCAACAAGGGGAGCCGGTTCCAGGCGCCGAACTCCCCGTTCGGGGAGGCGCGGGAGCCTACTTCTTGCCTTTCTTGGCCGAGCCGTCGGTAGCGCAGGCGCCATGGCCCTTGCACGCGTTCTTGCCCCATTCCTTCGAGGAGCCGCCACCCTGCCCCTTGCAGGAGTTCTGGCCTTTGCAAGCGTGCTTCTCGATCTTCTTCGTCTCTTCAGCCATCATCCCGGCCGAGGGGTTCGAGTCGGGGGATTGAACCAGTTGATTGGCACGTGCCATCGTACCGCCCACCAGTCCTGTCAGAGCGGCCGCAAGGGCAAGGGATTGCTTCGAAAACTTCATTTCACTATCTCCTGTTGGTTCAATTGGCGATGCCAACCGGGGCTCCGGCTCAGGGCATTCGCACCGGGGGACTGCGTTGCCGCCGATCCTCCCAGGCACTCACTTCTTCGTAGGGGGACCGGAAAGGGTTACGCCTCGGACGCCAGTTTCTGCCAAAGTCCTGCCACGAGCGGGCGCCACCTGGTGAGTTCTTTCCAGATCAGCGGCGTGCGGCGGTCGTCTGCAACGGCTCCTGGAAAGCCAGAGGACCGCGCGACCGCCGCTGAGGTCCTCGTCGCCGACGCTCGCGGAGCGCGCGCCGGGCCGTGTCGCCTGCTTTCGGAGCGCTCTTCCGCGGGACGGCTTCTGCCTCCATATGTCTCTGAAACCAACTCGACTGCGTGCGCAGGTCTCTGCGTCCGCTTCGCCGCCCTCCGGGCCCGGCCAGCCCACCCGGATCGCCGGCAGGAAGAACCTCATCCTGAAGAGTGGCGCCTAATCGAGTGGCTGAGAGATGAAGCCGGACCGGCGAAGTACTGGATTTCCACCCAGCTCCCGGAGGCCAAGCTCAAGAATCTGGCGCGGATGGCCAGACTGCTCCGGATCAGCGAATGCGATCGTGAAGAACTGAAGCAGAAGCTTGACCTCAGCCAGTTCGAAGGGCGGGGCAGGTGCGGGTTCAATCAGATCACCGTCATTCCTCACCCTCTTTCCGGTCAGCCCATCTGCAGTTGATCTTCATGTGGCTGAGCATCCATAGGGAAATAGATTGGCCGGCGGAGCTCAATCGAGGAAGCCGATGTATAGTGAGCCTATGGAATGGCTCAACTACCATCACCTTCTGTACTTCTGGGCAGTAGCCAAAGAAGGCAGCATCGCCCGCGCCTGCGAAAAGCTACGCCTTGCTCAACCCACCATCAGCGGCCAATTGAGGTTGTTGGAGGAGACACTCGGGGAGAAACTGTTCACGAAGGCCGGGCGCGGCCTGACGATGACGGACGTCGGCCACGTCGTCTACCGGTACGCCGATGAGATCTTCGGCCTCGGACGCGAACTGCAGGACGTACTCAAAGGCCGTCCGAGGGGACGTCCTCTCCGGTTGCGCGTCGGTGTTTCGGACCTGATGCCAAAGCTGATCGCTTATCGGATACTGCAGCCGGCGCTCGAGATGTCCGAGGAAGTTCAGATGGTGTGCGACGAAGATACGCCGGAGCGTCTGTTGGCGGCACTCGCGGAGCACCGTCTCGACGTCGTGCTGTCGGACGCGCCGATCACTTCGATGATGCCCGTAAAGGCATTCAATCACCTGCTCGGAACCTGCGGAGTGACGTTGTTCGCCGCGCCGCACCTGGCGGCCCGCTACCGCAAGAAATTCCCGGCCAGTCTTGACGCGGCGCCGTTTCTTCTGCCTCTGGAAGGAGCGGTATTGAGGCGATCGATGGAGCAGTGGTTCGATTCTCAGAACATCCGCCCGAAACGGGTAGGCGAGTTCAAGGATGGGGCGCTCATGAAGACATTTGGCCAGGCCGGCGCGGGCGTCTTTGCGGCTCCCAGCGCCATTGAGAAGGAGATCTGCGAGCTTCACCGGGTGGCCACAGTCGGGAGGATCGATTCGATCGTCGAACGGTTCTACGCCATCTCCATTGAGCGGAAGTTGAAGCACCCCGCCGTCATGACCATCTCTGAAGTGGCTCGCGGAGTGCTGTTTGGGAACCACTCCGGCCGGCAGTAGGTTCAATCTGTCAAAACATCGTTATAAACGATAGATCAGTTCCAAAACATCTATTAGACAAATGTGTTGGTTCGTCTTACCGTGGTTCTAAGCGGGGCGGAGAGGAGACCTGTCCAGCCCTATCAGGAACCCATTCGAGGAGAGCACAACGATGTCGAGACGACTGCGAACTGGAATGATTTTGGCATCCACCCTACTGGTGGCGCAACTGGGACTTGCGGATAGCCACACGCACCGCGCCGCCCTGAGCCGGATAGAAAAGGAAGTGCGGCGCGAGATAGTGACTCTGCCGTACTACAGCCTGTTCGACCACTTTGCGTTCCGCGTTGATGGCGAGACCGTCACCCTGATTGGCAAGGTGAGTCGTCCGACTCTGAAAAGCGACGCCGAGAACGTGGTCAAGAAGATCGAAGGAGTGGAGAAGGTCATCAACCAGATTGAGGTGCTGCCGCTCTCGCCGAACGATGACCGCCTGCGGCTGGCTCTTTACAATTCGATCTACGGGCACAGCGTACTGCAGACCCTCGCCATCCGTGCGGTCCCGCCGATCCACATCATCGTGGAGAACGGGAACGTGACGCTGGAGGGTGTCGTGGCGAACGACTTGCAGAAGAGAGTCGCCGGCGTCCAGGCCAGCAGCGTGTCCGGCGTGTTCTCGGTCACGAACAATCTGAACGTGGAGAACAAGAGCTGATCGGGCACAAGGGGATGGGCGGCGGCCGCCAGACCGGCTGTAAGCTGGCGTCCGCCGCTCCGAACCGGGATCAGGAAGGTCGTACGGCCTCAGGGGCAGTTTCATGATGTCAGTCGAATCACCTCTTCTTCACACCGCGGCACTGCTGCTGTTCTGCTCCACAGTCCACGCTGGAGTCGGCGCCAACGAACCGGGCGATACCAAGGAGCCAGTACAGCAGGGCGATGTGAGGGAGCAGCGAATGGGGAATCCCGATGGCGATCCCACCAAGCCCCCACTGGACTTAGCCGCTCAACGCACCTACCAGCCGCTCACCGGGAAGGAACGCTGGGCCCTGTACCTGCGCGGTACATTCTGGAATCCCGGGGTCCTTTTCCGGGTTGGCGGTCCCGCACTCGGCGCCCAGATGAACAACGAGCCGCCTCAGTGGGGGCAGGGCATGGAAGGATACAGCAAGCACTTTGCGAACCGCTTCGGCCGTTTCGCGCTCCGGGAAACATACGAGGCTGCCGGAGCAGCCCTCCTCCAACACGAGGTGCGTTACATCCGTAGCAAGCGTTCCGGCTTCCTGCCACGAGCGGCTGATGCTCTGGCGGCCAATTTCGTGACGTATGATCGGAGCGGCCGTCGCACGCCCCATATGGCCCGGGTGGGATCCGTCATTGCCGCTGAGTTTACCGGCAACCTCTGGATGCCGAATGGATACCGCGATCCTTCCTCGGCCATGCGCGGCGCGGGCATGCAACTGGGGGTCGGTAGCGCGTTCAACCTCATGCGGGAGTTCGCTCCCGAACTGAAGAAGATTTTCACCCGGCGCTAAGCTAAGCGGCATGAAAGGACGTATATGTTGAGTAGAATCCCAGCGCTGGTACTAACGATGGGTACGGTTTGGTTGGCGACGCCGATCTACGCCTCCAATAGCCAGCCGCCATTGCAGGTGGTCCCCTCGGTGGATTTGGCCAGATACGCGGGCAAGTGGTACGAGATCGCCCGCCTGCCAAACCGCTTTCAACGTGACTGCGCGGCGGATACCACGGCCACCTACATCCTGCGGTCCGACGGGAAGATCACGGTCATCAACGAATGCAGTAAGGCGGATGGGCGCCGCAAGGCAGCCAAGGGGACGGCCCATGTGGCTGACCCCAAGGGGCCCAACACAAAACTGAAGGTGACCTTCTTCTGGCCGTTCAGCGGCAATTACTGGATCATCGACCTTGACCCGGAGTACAGTTGGGCTGTGGTGGGCGAACCCGGCCGGGACTTCCTCTGGATTCTAAGCCGCGAACCGCGATTGGACGAGGCGCTGTATCAACGGATTCTTGAGCGCGTGAAACAGCAAGGGTACAAAGTTGAAAGGCTGATGAAGACAGCCCAGCACCCTTCATAGAAAAATGGCCAACTGATGCGACCCTTTGTGTTCGTGCTCTGTGTGGCGGCGGTCTACCCCTTGGCGGCGGCAGACGCCGAGACCCAACATGCCTTTGATGCGACGCTACTTTTTAAATCCAGGCTTCAACTCATTCTCCATACCCGTATCCGTACGCAACCTGGTGGCCTGGGGTTCTATCAAGCTCGCGCCGGCCCCATTGTGTCCTGGGACGTCACGCCGCGGGTCTCGCTTCTGAGCGGCTACTACTATGCCCGGCAGGAACGGAAGGTTGACAACGACTTCATAGGCGGGCACCGATTGTTCGGGGGAAGTGAAATCGCTGTCGTGGAAACGCGGCGTTTGTCCCTAGACCAGCGCCTCCTAATGGAGCGCTTTCTGTCAGACGCAACCGACGATTTCAATCGATACAGGTTAAGGACCCGGTTGAGCGCCAAAGGCACCGTGGCGCCGTACACCAGCCACGAGTTCTTCTTTGATGCACACGGTTGGCGGGGCAACCGCCACTCCGCCGGAATCCGTTGGAGTGCGCTCCCGGCTGTGCAATTCGATCTCGGTTACCTGTACGAGCACCGCCGGGCCGGCGTTGGCCCGGATCGGCACATGTGGCTCACCTCCATCCATTGGAAAAAGTCACCGCGCCGGGCGGACCCTGATCTTTAGGCCTGAGCCGATGGAGAAGCGCGCGATGGAGTACACGCCCGAAGCCTTCGTCTCTCGCATCACCCGCGTCCGTCCTGGTTCAACGGCCGGGCGCCACGACGCTGTTCAGTCCGCGCGCCAGGTTGCAGTCACCTCGCCTGCCACTTCAGATCTTCCAGCCAGCCCGGCAGAGAGCTGATCTCCAGCAAAGCTCTCCGGCGTTGATCCGCCCCTCGGCGGAGGGAGCGCTCCGAGAGGAGGGGGCGAGCCGGTAACCTTCGGAAAACCCGATGTTTCCAGGGCAAGCTATCTATGGATCAGAAGCATCTGCTGTTTCGTCAAACCGGGTGTGAGAAACGGAATCCATTCCGGCAATCCGGCGAAGGAGAGCAGCAGATGAACCGCTTGAAGACCTTGATGCTTCTGGCCGTCCTGACGGCGCTGTTGATGTGGGCGGGCCAAGCCCTGGGCGGCCCGGCTGGACTCTGGTTCGCGCTGGCCGTGGCCGCCGTCATGAACATCGGGGCGTACTGGTTCTCGGACAAGATCGTGCTGCGCATGTACCATGCGCAGGAGGTCAGTCCGGTGGAGGCGCCAGAGCTGTATGCGATGGTTCAGGACCTCGCGGCGCGCGCCGGTCTGCCGGCGCCGAAGGTCTATGTCATCCCCGAAGAGGCGCCCAACGCCTTCGCCACCGGCCGCAACCCGCAAAACGGCGTCGTGGCCGTGACCGCGGGACTGTTGCGGATTCTGGACCGGCGCGAAGTCGCCGCCGTGGTTGCGCATGAGTTGGGGCATATCAAGCACCGCGACACGTTGATCATGGCGGTCGCGGCCACCTTCGCCGGCGCGTTGAGCATGCTGGCCAACGCCGCGATGTTCGGTTCTCTGTTCGGCGGCAATCACTCCTCGGAGGACGAGGACGGCGGTAGCCCGCTTACCGGGTTGCTGGGCGTTCTGATCGCTCCCATAGCCGCCACGCTCGTGCAGATGAGCATCTCACGGGCTCGTGAGTTCCTGGCTGACGAAGCGGCCGCACGATACACTGGAACGCCGCTTGCCCTGGCTAGCGCGCTGCGCAAGATCGAGGCCTGGAGCCGCGAAATCCCGATGCACGCAGGTTCCCCGGCGACGGCGCACATGTTCATCCATAACCCGTTCAGCGCAGAGCGGCTGGCCGGCCTGTTCAGCACTCACCCTCCGACTGAGCAGAGGGTCGCCCGGTTGATGGGAATGGCATCGGGCCGGCTGCAGGCAGCGGCTTGAGAAGCGAAGCCATAGGAGCATCTATCCGCCGGCTTGTTGGAATGCTGTTGATCGCGGCCGGAGTAGTGGCCATTCCCCTCCCGGTCATACCGGGTATACCGCTCATCGCGGCCGGCGCGGCGATGCTCGGGAGCGATCACCCGCTCGTCCGATCCGGCCGGACCTGGATGCGAAGCCGCGGACTTTTAGCACAAGAGAGGAATCAGAATGAACTGCCCGACATGCAAGGTTGAACTCAAGATTGCGGACCGGCAGGGTGTGGAGATCGACTACTGCCCGCAATGCCGCGGCGTCTGGCTGGACCGCGGTGAACTCGACAAGATCATCGAGCGCTCGGCGCAAGCCGGTGGTCCGGACCGCGAGACACAGGAGCGCTACCAGAACGAAGAGTACCGGCAACCCTATCACGGCAAGAAGAAGAAGTCGTTTCTGGGTGATATGTTTGACTTCGACTAGCCCCATGGATGATAGACGATGACCTACTTCCCATTTGCGGATTACTGGTGGTTCTACCTCGGCTTCACTGGCTTCGTTGTGGCGCTGCTGGCGCTCGATCTCGGGGTCTTCCATCGCAAGGCCCATGCCGTGTCGTTCCGTGAAGCCGGTATTTGGAGCGTCGTGTGGATTGGTATGGCGCTGGCATTCAACTTCGCCTTCTACCAGTACGCCGCATGGAAGTTCGCCCGGGATCCCCGGCTCCTGCAGGTTCCGGGGTTTGATCCGGAGGCGGCCTCGCGACAGGCGGGGTTGGAGTTTCTCACGGGCTACGTCGTAGAGAAGACCTTGTCCCTCGACAACATCTTCGTGTTCGTAGTCGTATTCACGTTCTTTGCGATTCCGGCGATCTACCAGCATCGCGTGCTGTTTTACGGAATCCTCGGCGCACTGATCTTCCGCGCCATTTTCATTGCTTTGGGCTCGGCGCTGCTTCAGTACCAGTGGGTGATCTGGTTGTTCGGGGCACTGCTGATCCTGACCGGCGTGAAGATGATGTTCGCTCCAGAAAAGCAGATCGATCCGGACCGGAACCCGCTCATCCGGCTGTTCCGGCGCTTCGTTCCGGTCACGTCTGAACTTCACGGGCAGCGGTTCTTTGTGCGGCTGCAAGGCGTTCTATACGCAACGCCCTTGTTGCTGGCCCTGTTGTTCGTCGAAATCAGCGACATCATTTTCGCCATCGACTCTGTGCCGGCGATCTTCGCCCTTACGCGCGAACCCATGATCGTGTTCACTTCGAATGTCTTCGCGATCCTCGGGCTGAGGTCCCTCTACTTTCTGCTCGCGGGAGCGGTGGAACGCTTCGCCTTGTTGAAGTACGGCTTGGCGTTGGTTCTGGTGTTCGTCGGCTTGAAGATGGTCTGGCTGAATGACGCCTTTGGCGGAAAGTTTCCCATTGGCTGGTCCCTGGCGATTATCGGCTTCGTGATCGCCGCATCGGTTGTCTGCTCGCTACTATCAACGCGCAGCCGGCCAATAGACAATCTCTAGAAGGAAGACAAAGAAAATGAAGTGGTCGTGGAAAATCGGAACACTGGCTGGAATTGAGCTGCGGATGCACGTTACGTTTCTGCTGCTGCTCGCCTGGGTGGGAGCGACCCATTGGATGGCCGGCAGGAGCTTTGACGCCGTTTGGAGCGGCGTGGCGTTCATCCTCGCGTTGTTTGGTTGCGTACTGCTGCACGAGTTGGGACATTCTCTGGCGGCGCGGAAGTACGGCATCCCGACGCGGGACATCACCCTGCTTCCCATCGGCGGAGTGGCGCGACTGGAACGCATGCCAGAGAAGCCAGGGCAGGAGTTGTGGGTGGCGCTGGCGGGCCCGGCAGTGAACGTGGCCATCTCAGCCGCGCTGTTCCTCTGGCTGAGCATCACCCAGAAGTGGGTGCCGCTGGGCCAGATGCAGGTGGCCTCCGGGCCTTTTCTCGAGCGGCTGCTGATCGCCAACGTATGGCTTGTGCTGTTCAACTTGATCCCGGCATTCCCTATGGATGGCGGGCGCGTACTGCGGGCGCTGCTCGCTTCGCGGATGGAGTATGTGAGGGCCACGCAGATCGCCGCGGGGGTTGGGCAGGGATTGGCGCTCTTGTTCGGGTTGATTGGCCTGTTCGGCAATCCGATGCTTCTCTTCATCGCGCTGTTCGTGTGGATAGGTGCGTCCAGTGAGGCCAGCGCCACGCAGATGAAAGCCGCGCTGGCAGGCACGCCGATCCAGGCCGCGATGCTCACCGATTTCCGCCAGTTGTCCAGCGGCGACACGCGCGCGGACGCCGTACGGCTGGGCCGGGAAGGCTCTCAGCAGGACTTTCCAGTGGTGGAGAGGGGGCGTGTAGTTGGCATCCTGACGCGATCGGACTTGCTCCTGGCTCTGGCCGAGCACGGGCAGGATCATCCTGTCACCTCAGCCATGCGACGCGAGCTTCTGACCACCGACTACACTGAGATGCTGGAGATCGCCTTTCAGCGCCTCCAGGAGTGCGGCTGCCACACGATGCCCGTGATCCACGAGGGACGTCTGGCGGGCCTCTTGACGATGGACAACCTCGGCGAGTATCTCCTGATCCAAGCCGCGATCAACAAGGGTAGCGGCGGCTCCGGAGGTGCGGCCGTCCTGCAGAGCCGCGAGGCTGGCTGGTCCTGAGTTGGGCCGCTTCCTGCCTCATGCAACGCACAAGTTCTGCATTTCTCCGGGGGCTTCCGCCGGTTGATGGAGCGGAGTGTCGCCGCCGAGCCGGAGCGGCGAACGGACTCACCACCGGCTTCCCGCGGCTGCATGGTTTCGTCTGGCGGAGTTGCTCTTCAAGGCCTCGAACATCACGCGGCCAAGCAGGCGGAATCTACTTGCCGCAGATTGGCTGAGAAGAAGCTGTCCCGGAGTCCCGCCGTTGGCCGTTCTTGAGGTGACCGCGGAGGGCGTGCGCCTCACTGGACTACCGGCGGGCCCGCAGTGCGGGAGTACGAGCCGCGTTCGGCACGCCTGAAGAGGGATGGGAACAGTTCTGATTGGGTCATCCGGGAATCGACCTGAGCAAGACCTGAGCCTGTTGCCGAGCCGCCAGGAGCACAACTCACCATCCTGACTCCCGGCGGTACTCGCAGTGTTCCGTACCCTTCATTCGGGGCACGACGCGTGCGGTGGACCACGCACGCACGGCGCCGTCGCCCATCCGGCCGGCGGCTTGCAAAACCGAACGGTTGATGTTAATGTACAACCAGATGGTTGTACGTCGAGATGAGACCGAAGAGTCTCTCAATCAGCTCTTTCGTGCCCTCGCGGACGGTACGCGGCGCGATATCCTCGCACGTTCGCTCAGCGAGACGGTGTCGGTGACGGTTCTTGCCGCGCGGTACGACATGAGCTTCGCCGCGGTGCAAAAGCACGTCGCCGTGCTTGAGCGCGCGGGTCTCGTTCAGAAGCGTGCGCACGGCCGTGAGCAATTGGTCTCCACCAACCACGCGCGTCTGCAGCGGGCGGGTGAGTTGCTCGAAGCCCTAGATGCCATTTGGCGTCACCGCATGGCGCAGCTCGACGAAGTTCTTCTCACGAAAGGAAAATGACCTTTGCCACTGACCTCTGTCACAAAAGACCCCGAAACGCTCTCGCTCACAGTAGTGGGTGATTACCCGGTTTCTCAACAACGCCTGTGGGACGCCTTTGCCGACCCGCGACAACTCGAGCGCTTCTGGGGGCCGCCCGCTTTCCCAGCCACCTTCACGCTGCACGACTTCAAAGCCGGCGGGCGCGCCGAGTACTTCCTTGCGCTGCCCGATGGGGGGAAATGGAACGGCTCCTGGAAGTTCACCGCAGTGAATCCGATTAGTTCGTTCGAAGCGCACGACGGCGAGGATAACGCCGGGGACGCGAATATGCCGGCGGGGATGACATTCAAGTTCGAAACCACACCCACAGGATCGCGCTTGACCGTCGTCACCCGCTTCTCAAGCATTGAAGCAATGCAGCAGACGATTCCGGGCATGGAGGAAGGCCTGCGCGCAGCGATGCCGCAGCTCGACGCCGTGCTGGCGGAGGCACGTTGAAAGGGAAGCTATGTCAAAAACCATCTTCAAAAGTACTGGAGCGGTTGTTGCAGGATTTCTTGCGATAGTTGTTCTCGCGACCAGCACCGACACTGCACTCGCAAGAATCGGTGTATTTCCTCCGCCCGACAAATCAGAGACATATGCTACCTGGATGTTCTGCGTTGCAGTTGTCTACCGGACCGTCTTTTCGGTGTGCGGCGGCTTCATCGCCGGAAGACTCGCCCCACGAGATCCAATGAAGCCTGTTCTCGTACTGGCGGTTGTGGGAGCCCTGATCGGAGTTGTTGGAGTTGTCACCGGCTGGGATCTTCCCGGGTATCCGCACTGGTATGCGATTGCGCTTGCCGCCCTGACGTTTCCTTCGGTGTGGTGCGGTGGCAAACTCGTTTCCCGCAAACCGGCCCGCAGTGAGGCGGCGGCCGCGCCGAGTCAGCCCTGACGTTGAACAACCAACACCACGGAGCACAGCTAAAACACACAACCACCTACCTGCACTTCAACGGTACCTGCTGCAAAGCCACCATCATGCGCACGTTCGGTCCCGACGGCAGGTACTGTGGGGCGAGGTTACCTTCGCCGTATCCGGCGCGCCATACCGAACTCGAGAACGCCAAGATCCTCGATCACAACTTCGGCGTCCAACGAGACACAGCCTCGTTGGCCCAGGCGCAAGGGCTGACACGACCGCCAACAATCGCTGCGCGAGTCCGATAGCAGACACACTTTCCGTCCGTGGAAGCGACTCTTTGCGTCCGTGGAGTGGAGTCCAACATCGCGCGGAACTGGTTCACCTGGTGTCGCCACGCCAACCGTCATGGCGTCGCGGTACAAACGTCGCACCAGATTGTGTCATCGGGGCAACAAGAACGGTTGATCAACGCCGCTCAGCAGCGAGACGGCGTTGCAATTGAGCCTCGGCGCGGCCGGCGAGCTCCTTGCACGCGCCCGGAGTGAGCATCGAGCCGGGCCGACGCCCTCGCCGGCGTTGCTCCAGTCGAGCCCAAAGCCCGGATGCTTCCGGGTGCGGGGTCAGCAGAACATCGCAAGGCGTCGAACGCAAGAAGGCGAAACTCTTCTCGAAGTCCTGAACCGCGTTGGGGTACGTGCGATTGTCCGAGAATCGGAAGTTATCAGCGGAGATCGCCGATAGGCTGTCGGCATAGACCATGTTCAGGCAGTTGCCGCGCTCACACGATTGCCAGGTCCAACTGGTTCCACCGGGAGTGTGGCCGGGCGTAAAATGTGCGGTTACCTCGAGACCCGCGATTTTCAGTGTCTCACCATCTCTCACAACGCGAACGTGCGGGACCAGGGCGACCGGCCTGAGCTCCGTGAACTGAGGATCTCCACTACCGATGCCGGACTTGGTGAGAACTTCCGCGCTCCAGGGGCTTGCCGCAATCTCAGCGCCGCTGAGCCGCTGCAGTGCGGCTACTCCCCCGCCGTGGTCGTAATGGACGTGCGAGTTCACGATGAGCTTCACATCCTTGAGGCGGAATCCTAACGAACGAATGTTGGCCGCGATCAGCGGAGCAGATTCGGCGAGCGCGCCGTCGATCAAGATGTGCCCCTGCGGCGAGGTCAGCAACACAGAGCTCAGCCCATGAGGCCCCACGTAATAGGTGTTGCCGTAGACCTTGAAGGGCTTCTGCGACTTGTTCCACTCCGTACAGTTGTCGCAGGGCCGCTGCAAGTTGGTGGACGTTTGCGCCATCACGACGGCGGCCAGGAGGGCCAAGGCCAACCCAGATGAGAGTTTGCGGACGGAAGTGATCACTGCTATCTCCACGGTGAACTCAGAGTTCACCATTTTCTCATGGCCCGCTTATGCCCTTCGTCGCGTGCCCGGCCAGCCGGGCCCACTGCTACCGCATAGAAACGGGGGAGACGAACCGGTTGGTTCTGATGTTGATGCCATACTGGCGCCTCAGGCGTACTCAAGTGTTTGGTACTTTGTCACACCACTGTGTTCGGAGGTTGCCTTGCACACAACCCCTCCGGCTGGAGAACGCAAGGTTGCCGCCCATCAACCGGCGTTGGGCCCTGCGGGCGCTTCCTGGTCATCGAAGTGCCTGTACAGGGCGGGCAACACCACCAACGTCAACAGAGTGGAGGTAATCAACCCTCCAATCACAACGATGGCCAGCGGGCGCTGCACCTCGGATCCGGGGCCAGTAGCGAAGAGAAACGGTACCAAGCCGAGAGCGGCAACAGTGGCAGTCATCATGACGGGGCGGAACCGAAGCCGAGCTCCTTCAATGATGGCCTGATGTCGCTCCAAGCGACCTTCACGCAAGTTCCTGATATAGGACACCAGGACTACGCCGTTCAGAACGGCGATGCCCCAGAGGGCAATGAAGCCCACCGATGCCGGCACGGAGAGGTACTCGCCGCTAAGGTACAAGGCGAACACCCCGCCGATGGACGCGAATGGCAGCACCATAATGATCAAGGCCGCGAACCGAAGGGATCGGAACAGCAGAAACAGGAGGAAGTAGATCAGCCCGATTGTAATCGGAACGATGATCATCAGGTGGTTCAGTGCGCGCTCCATGTTCTGAAACTGGCCGCCCCAGGTGATGTAGTAACCCGGCGGCAGAGCGACCTTCCGCATCTTCTGTTGGAGTTCCGCGACGAATCCGCCCAGGTCGCGATCCTTCACGTTCAACCCGACCACGATGCGCCTCTTCGCCATCTCGCGGTTGATCATCGCCGGCCCTTCGGCAAGTTCAATCCGGGCCACGTTCTCCATCAGCACTTTACCGCCGTGCGGCGTGCTCAACTCCAGCCGGCGGATCTCGCTCACGCTGTCCCTCAGGCTGGCGGGGAACCGTACGGCTGCCTGGAACCGGCGCTCCCCTTCATAGATGTCCGAAACGCTCTTTCCGCCGATGGCCGTTTCAATCACGTCATGCACGTCGGCGGCGTTCAAGCCCTGTCGCGCAATCGCCTGCCTGTCAATGGTGATGTTCAGATACTGCTGCCCGCCGAGCTTTTCGATTCTGGAATCGCGCAATCCCCGGACCGCGCTCGCGACACGGGCGATCTCGTCCGCCTTCTCGATCAGTGCGGCTAGGTCGTCGCCGAACAGCTTGACTGCGACGTCGGCGCGCACGCCCGTCACCATCTCGTCGATGCGGTCAGAGATCGGCTGAGCGATCACCAGGTTGACGCCCGGGATATGCTCCAGGCGCCTGCGCATCTCAGTTGCGATCGATTCCTGCGACCACTCCTTCCGCCATTGCTCGCGCGGCGCCAGGGTGGCTATCACTTCGGCCTCGTCGGGAGTTACTGGATCTGCCGGCGAGCCGCCGCGCCCGATGCGCGACACCACGCGGGTCACTCCGGGGACCCCGCTGACGATCTTCATCGCCTCCATCTCCATCTTGATGGACTCGTCCAGCGAGATATTCGGCACCCGATGGATATTGGGGGACAGTGAGCCTTCTTTCAATTCCGGGATGAAGGACGTGCCCAGGTAGGGGAAAAGAACCACCGCACCGGAGAACAGAACCAGCGCGACTAGGATCGTCTTCTTCGAGTTACACAGCGCCCATTCGAGCACAAGGAGGTAGGGCCGCTTGATCAGAGCCACAAACCAGGTGTCGTGTTCACGCCCGCCCTTCAGCATGTAAGATGCCAGCACCGGCGAGAGCGTCAGCGACAGCACCAGGGAGATGGCTAGCGCAATCGCGATAGTATAGGCCAGCGGCGCGAACATCTTCCCTTCCATACCCTGCAACGTCATCAGCGGCAGGAAAACGATGATGATCACGCCGATGCCGAAGATCACCGGCGTGCCCACCTCCATCACCGCCTCGTGCACCGTTCTCACCCGGCTTTCGTGCCTCGTCCGTCCCAAGCGTGCGAAGGCGTTCTCCACAACCACCACCGATCCATCTACGATCAATCCGACGGCGATGGCCAGTCCGCCGAGCGACATCAGGTTCGCCGACAACCCGTAGTGGTTCATAACGATAAACGTCGTTACGGGCGTCAACAGGAGTGTCACGATGACGATCAGGCTTGAACGCAGGTCGCCCAGAAACAGGAATAGAACCACCACCACCAGGACGACGCCCTCAATGAGAACCTTGCTAACCGTATTCAGCGCCGCGTCTACCAGCTCCGATCGGTCGTAATAGGGGACCAGTCGCAGCCCTTCCGGCAGCATGTTCTTCTCATTGATCTCCTTAACCCGAGCCTTTACGCGGGTCACCACTTCCTTGGCATTGCCGGCAGCTACCATGAAGACGGTGCCCCCCGCTGATTCCGTGTACCCACCCTTGATCATGGCGCCATAGCGCACCTCCTCGCCCAGCGACACCTCGCTTACATCCCGGATGTAGACCGGCGTCGCGCCATGCTCTTTCAGGATGATCATTCTGATGTCGTCCAGCGTCCGGATGAGTCCGATGCCGCGCACCAGGTATTGCTCGGCCCGCTGCGGCAGGACGCCGCCGCCGGAGTTCGCATTGTTGCGCGACAGCGCGTTGCATACCTCTTGCAGCGTTACGCCGTAGTGGCGCAGCTTCGCCGGATCTGCCAGCACCTGGTACTGACGGATGTAGCCGCCCGTTGAGTTGATGTCCGCCACGCCTGGAATCGACCTCAGCAGCGGCCGAACCACCCAATCCTGGACAGTGCGGCGCTGCACCAATTCTTCCTTCGACAGCGCCCTCCGGCCGTCGGCCGGCTTCTCGATCGTGTAGTGGAACACTTCGCTCATGGCCGTCGATACGGGTCCCAGCACCGGGCTGACGCCATCCGGCAGGTTATCCCTCACCTCCGCCAGGCGCTCCATCACCACCTGCCGGGCGAAGTAGACGTTCGTCTCATCGGTGAAGACGATTGTGATCAGAGAGAGGCCGGGCTTGTTCAGCGACCGCATCTCCGTCATCCCGGGCAGGCCGGTCATGGAGATCTCAATCGGCACGGTGATGAACCGCTCGACTTCTTCAGGCGACCGCCCCGGCGCCACGGTCGCCACCTGCACCTGAATGTTGGTCACATCAGGAAAGGCATCTACTGACAGCTTGCGCGTGGCGTCGACGCCAAAGAGAAAGACGATGATGGCCAACACTGCGATGACCAGCCGCTGCCGCAGCACGGCATAGACCAGGTGATGAAGCATCCGCTATTCTCCGTGCAGACTTGCGCGTTTTCGCTCGTTGTTGAGGTGGAACGCATTGTCGAGCACGAATTTCTCCCCCGTCTTCAATCCGCCGGCCAAGACACGCTTCTCCATGAACTCCTCGCCGAGCGATACCGGCCTGAGCAGAAACGAGCCCGACGCGGTCTGTACAAACACGTGATCCTGATTGCCCTCCCGTACCACGGCCGCTGCGGGAATCACCTGCTTCCGCTCAGGCCTGCCCCGAAGTTGGATATTGGCCAGCATCGCAGGCTTATAAAGAAGGTCTGGGTTCGGTAGATCCATCCTCACCCGGATCGTCCGCGTCTCCGGATTCACGGTGGCCGACACGAAGGAGAGCCTTCCGCGGAGCGTCCTGCCTGGCAGGGCGGGGACATCCGCCTCGAGCGCCTTGCCCACCGCCATCTGGCCGGCCGCCTGCTCGGGCACGTCGGCGACAAGCCAGACGCGGGAAAGGTCCGCTATGAGGAACAGCGTGTCGGCGGGCTGGACCACTTGGCCAGGCGTCACGTTCCTCTCCAGAACCACTCCGTCGATGTTCGCCACTACCTGTGAAAGTGAGTTGATCCTGCGGGTCTTCTCGAGCGCCTCGGCCGCCTCCTCCGACATGCCCAGCACGCGCAGCCGTTCATGCCAGGTCGTGAACTCGGCTGAAGCCTGAGCGTAATCGGCCTCCCTGCGCTGGAGCTCCGCAACGCTGATCACCCCGGCCTCCACCAGTTGCCTGGCCCGCGCTGCCGCGCGCTGGGCGAGTTGCGCCTGCGACTGCGCTTTCAGGAATCCAAACTGCCCTTCAGAGAGTTCCGTGCTGTTCAACGTTGCCAGCACCTGCCCGCGGCGCACGCTTTGCCCCTGAACCGCCATTAATTCGGCAATCCGTCCTGCCACCGGGGAGCCGGCCCGCGCCAGACGAGTTTCATCAGCTTCCACTCTCCCGGGAACGTTGAGGCTGGTGGCCACCTCCGCCCACTCAGGATCTCCCGTCCGAAGCTGCGCCCGAAAGGTGTCGGAGACTTGCACCTCAAGCGGATCACGATGCGCTGTCGCGCCCTCGCGGGCGCCGCCGCCGGCCGATTTGTTGGAGCCGGCCAGATTGCATCCTGCCAGCAGCAGGGTGGCCATAAGTGCGGTTGGCGCGGCCCATGCGGCCGCAGTCGTAGACTTCACTGCTTTTCTCCCATCAGATCCAGGGCGCGCAGCTGATCGAGTTCAATCAATGCCGACTGGCGGTCAAACTGCGCACTGAGAAAATCGGACCTTGCTCCGCGCAATACGCGTTGCGCGTCCAGTACCTCGATGATTCCCCGCTCGCCGAACTTATAGGCTGACTCAGCCGCCTGCAGCGCAGCCTCCGCCTGCTTCAACACGCCCTCCTGGTAGAACGACAATTGCTGGCTGGCCAACTGGTAGCGGCCGTAAGCGCTCTCCAAGGCTGCGGAGATCTCCAACTGCTGCAGATCCAGGGTCGAGTTGGATTGCCGCAACGCAGCCGCCGCTTCACCGATAGGACCTTCCCGCTTGTTCCACAGAGGCACCGGCAGCGATACTCCCACCCGGTAAGTTGCCACCTCCGGTTGGTGCTCGTACTCGCTCCGCAGAGTTGGCTGGGGGCGGCGCTGGGCATTCTCGTTCTTCAGCCGCATCTCTGCCCTCCGCACCTCCGTCCTCGCGCGTTGGAGAGCCGGATAGCGCTCCAGGACCACGCCGCGCATCGCATCCAGAGCGGGCAATTCGACCGGGGGATCCAGCGTGCCCTGAGCGTCGATAGGAGTCTCGGACGGAATGTTCGCCGCTGCCCGGAGAGCGGCCAGAGCCGTCAGCACTCTCAGCTCGGCGGCCTTGGCCGAAGTGCGAGCAATGGCGACCTCAGCGTCCGCGCGCGTGAGCTCGAGCCGCGGTGCCTCGCCTGTTTCCACCTGGATCTGAACACGGCGGCGCAGATCTTCGATCAGCTTCTGATTCTCCTCAGCCAGCCTCAGTTCCGCTTTGCGCCGCAACGTGTGATAGAAGGCTTGCCTGACCGCGGCCCGAACCGCGATACGCGCCTCCTCCAGCCCGTAGCGATGGCTCTCACGGCCCAACTCCGCTGATTGGATGCGCGTGCTGCGCACGCCGGGCGTCTCCATCGGCTGCGAGAAGCTGAATACCTGGGCGGGGCCGGGCGTCGTCCCCAACAACCGCGCCCGCTGATGCCCCGCCAAGACCCCCGCTTCGGGGTTCGGATATGCCCTCGCAGTCACAATGCCAGCCTCCGCTCCCTCAATCCGCGCTGTTGCGATGCGGAACAGCGGATGATTCTGCTCAGCAAAGCTTAGGGCCTGTTGAAGGGTGAGAGGGCCGGCTCCCCGAAGCACGCAAGCCAGCAGCGCCGCAAGCAGGGGAACACGAGTGGCACGCAAAGTCACAGCATTCGCGCAAGCAATCCGCTGGCCGTCCTCACAATCGCTTGCGCAGCCGGAAAAGACCACTGTTCCTGTATCAATGCAACCAGATTCCCGGGGGCAAGATGTCTGAAATGCGACAATCCCGCGCCCGCGAGGACTCTCCGTCAGGGAGGCCAGGGAATTGCAGGAAGTTCGCTAGCCATGGGTGTTGCCGGCTCAAATTCCGCGCTTCCACGCCTGGAACAGCGGGCGCAAACGGCAGCGTGTGACAATGTTGATTCGATGCTGGACGCTCCTTACCCGTGGCTCAATGACACCCGCTGGCGCGTCGCGCTCATCGCAGGCGGAATCCTCTCACTCGCCCTACTGCACTGGTTGGTCCCGGTGACCGAAGTTCACATCCATAACTTCCTCCAACACCTGAACTTCCTGCCCATTGTCCTCGCCGGCCTGTTCTTCGGTTGGCGCGGAGCCGCCGTTTCGACACTTGCTTCCGCCGTGCTCCAGTTTCCCCACCTCTGGCGCACCTGGGAGTCGCTGCCGGTCTATGTTTCGGACATGCTGCTGGAGCTTCCAGTCTTCGGCTTGGGGGGTGTGGTGATCGGTATGCTGGCGGAGCGCGAGCGCGGCCAGCGCCTCAAACTGGAGAAGACCAAGCAGCAACTGGAGACCGTCTACCAGAAACTCCAGGACAACATCGAACGGCTCAAGAGGACGGAGAGGCTCTCGGCGGCCGGGCAACTCTCCGCCGGCCTCGCTCACGAAATACGCAATCCCCTTGCCAGCATCAGCGGCGCCGCAGGCATCCTCAAGCGCGGCCATGCCTCCGGAGAAAACCGCCGCGAGTGTTTGGAGATCATCGAGAAAGAGACCCAGCGGCTGAACCGTCTGCTCGGCAGTTTCCTGGATTTTGCCCGGCCCCGCGCGCCGCGATTTCAGCCAGTGGATCTGGTTGCGTTACTTGATTCCGTAGCGGGGTTGGCCCAGCATGCCGCCATCACCACCTCGGTCGAAATCCGTCAGGAGATCCACGAGCCGCTTCCTGAAGTCCGTTGCGACCCCGAGCAACTCAAGCAAGTGCTGCTGAACCTCATCATCAACGCCATTCAAGCCACCGACGGGCCCGGAACAGTTTGTCTTCAGGCCGGCGCCGGCGATGGGAACGTGGCGATCCTCGTTCGAGATGAAGGGTGCGGCATTCCCGAGGCGGACCGTGAGCGCATCTTTGACCCATTCTTTACGACGAAGGAGAATGGTACGGGACTCGGCCTTGCCGTGGCCGCCAAGATAATCGAGCAACATGGCGGAGTGCTCGCGGCAGAAGCCAACCCAAAGCGTGGCATGACTTTCCGGGTTGAGCTCAGCGTGAATCCAGCTTGCCTTCCATGAACCGCAAACTCATCCTCGTTGTGGACGACGACGCCAGCTTGCGGCGCATCGTAAAGATGCAACTGGAGGAGGCTGGCTATGAGGTCGCACTGGCTTCCAACGGAGACGGGGCCCTCGCCGTCATCGACGAGCGCCGGCCCAAGTTGGTCATCACAGATCTTCGCATGCCCGGGCAGGACGGCATGGAACTGCTGCGCCACATCCGTGCCGAACATCAGGAAACCACCGTGATCATCATCACGGCTTTCGGCAGCGTGGAGACCGCCGTCGAAGCGATGAAGGCCGGCGCATACGACTACGTCACCAAGCCCATCGATTACGAGGCCCTTGTCCTGGTGGTCCACCGGGCGATGGAGCGCCAGAGCCTGCTGGAAGAGGTGCGGAAGCTCCGCGCCGCACTCGATGAACGGTACGGCTTTGAGAACATTATCGGACGCTCCAAAAAACTGCTTCGAGTCCTCGAAATGGCCTCCCGCGTTGCGCAACGGGACTCCACGGTTCTCATCCACGGCGAGACAGGCACGGGGAAGGAACTGCTTGCCCACGCCATCCATCAGAACAGCCGCCGCAAGGACGGCGCCTTCGTCACGATAAACTGCAGTGCCATACCCAAGGACCTGCTGGAGGCCGAGCTTTTCGGCTTCGTACGCGGCGCCTTCACCGGAGCCCTCACCGCCAAGTCCGGAAAGGTGGAGCTAGCCGACGGTGGAACTCTGTTCCTCGACGAGATCGGCGAACTTCCTTTGGAGTTGCAGGTGAAGCTGCTCCGCCTCGTCCAGCATGGCGAGGTGGAAAAGATCGGCGTTGCCGCGCCGGCCCGGGTGGACGTCCGCGTCGTAGCCGCCACCCACCGCGATCTGCAGGCGATGATCGAGGACGGTGCGTTCCGAGAAGACCTATATTACCGCCTGGCCGTGGTTCCCCTCATGCTGCCGCCGCTTCGAGAGCGAATAGAGGACATCCCGGAGCTCACCCAGAGCCTCTTCCGCAAGATCAAGGATAGGCACTCACTCCCGCGGCTGCGTCTTTCGTCCTCAGTTGTCACCGCCTTCCAGCGCTACCGCTGGCCTGGCAACGTCCGCGAACTGGAGAATGTCATCGAGCGGATGGTGGTTCTCTCCGCCGGTGAGGAGATTGCGGAAAGCGACATTCCTGAGCCTATTCGTGCCACCGTCCCTCAACGGGAGTCCCTGCTGTTCGACCTTCCCGAAGAAGGCATCAGCCTGGAAGCCGTGGAGCGCGAACTCCTCTTCCGGGCTCTGGAGAAGACCGATTGGAACCAGAGCCGCGCCGCGCGCTTCCTTGACATCTCACGCGCCACCCTGATCTATCGCATGGAAAGGCACGGCCTGCGGAAAGAGTAGGTTTTCCGGGCTCAAGGCCGCTGGAACTCCGACGCAGATGCAACATCTTGGCCCTGCCGTCCCGGTCAGCGCTGCCGGCGAGGGTTGAGCCTCTAAACTGTATAGATATGCGCCCGGTTATTCAGGCAGCGAACTTGGCGTCTCTTGTGCTGGCCGTCGCCGCGTCGGCCTTCGTCTGCGTGGCGCCAATCTACTCTCCCGGGAAGACGATACTCCAGGTGAGCGGTTCGGTGGTCCTCATTTCGATCTCAGTGCCGATTCTGGCGAGCCTCGCGCCAATCCTGATGCGGCGGCGTGCAATGCAGATCGGCGCCGCCGCTATGCTATGTTGCTTCGTGCTTTTGGCAGGCTTTTCGATCGGACTGTTCTATGCGCCGAGCGCGCTGTTGTTGCTTCCAGGATGTTTCCGGAGCACAAGGAGAGGGATTGATGATGATGGTCAGCAAAAGGTGGTTTGACAGGAAGTTTGCGCTGCGGCTGCCGCCGGAGGAGTTCCCGGCCCTTCTCGAACGATTGCGCAGCACGCACACTCGAATCGTGGAGATGGTGCGGCCGGTTGAGCCCGCGGTCCTGATCCACCGCCAGCATGAGAGCTGGTCCATTCAGGAACACGTGGGCCACCTGATCGACCTCGAGCCACTGTGGAAAGGGCGGTTGGAAGGATTGCTCCTCGGCGCCAAGACGCTTGAGGCTGCCGACCTTCAAAATCGAAAGACCAATGAAGCCCGTCACAACGAACGCCGCATCGAGGATCTGCTCGACTCCTTTCGCGCGGCCCGCGAAGCGTTGGTCGAGCGTCTGGGCGGCGTGACAGATCCGCAACTCTTCCATGAGGCGCCTCATCCGCGGCTCAATGAACCGATGAACGTGACCGGACTCTGCTTCTTTGTCGCCGAACATGACGACCATCTTCTGGCGGCCATGCAAAGCCGGATCTCCATAGAGCCTGGCCCAGAACGCTAAAGCCACACGTCTGCCCTCATCGCGCCTGTTCGCTCAGCGCCCTCCATCTTTCTCTTGACATAGGGGGTGGGGGTATATAGAATAGGGGATGAGGGTATATGGAGCAGACCACTTTGAAGATCGACGGAATGAGCTGCGGCGGCTGTGTTCACCGGGTTTCCAACGTACTGAAGTCATTGCCGGGCGTGGAGGTGGATGAGGTGATCGTCGGACGCGCCACGGTGATGCTGGATCCCGCGGTGGCGAGCCCGGATCAAGTGATCCGGGCGCTTGCCGCGGTGGGTTACAGGGCGCGCCAGGAGTAAGAGCGATGCAACCTGGGCAATGGTTGATTTTGGTTTGCGGCGTGGCCGGCATCGTCTTGGTCAACTGGTACTTCTTCCCCAGAAAGGGGCGAGCCGCAATGAAGATGGCAGCCGCAAGCAGTAAGACCGTGCAGGTCATCGTGCCGGTTTCCGGCATGTCGTGCGCCGCCTGCCAGGCCCATGTGCAGGAGGCGCTGCAGCAGGAATCGGGAGTTCAAACAGCCGCCGTCAACCTGCTGACGGCTGAAGCGGTTGTCGTCTACGATCCCGATCTGACTTCGCCGCTGGCACTCGTCGAAGCGGTTCGCGCCACGGGTTACGGAGCCGAGCTGCCGTTGTCCGTGCCAGATGAGTTTGCCGAGGAGACGGCACGCGAACGGGCGCAGATCGAGGAGTACCACAATCTGCTGACAAAGGCCGGCGTCAGCATTGTGCTCGGCGCGTTGGCCATGGTGCTATCGATGCCGCTGATGTCGGGCGGTCTTCACAGCCGCCATGCGTCTCCGGACCCGCTGATCGGCTGGGCGATGCGCGCTCTGGATCCAGTTCTGTATCGCGCGATGCCGTGGGTGTACGCCGTGGACGCGGGCGCGCTGCGATGGATTCTGCTGCTGATGACCGCTGTGGTCTGCGGCTGGGCTGGACGGCATTTCTACACACGGGCGTGGGCATCGTTCCGCCACAGGGCGAGTGACATGAATACGCTGATCGCCGTGGGCACGGGCGCCGCCTTTAGTTTTTCGGCCGCGGTCACGCTGGCGCCGGGATTCTTCCAGGCGCGCGGAGTGGAGCCGGACGTCTATTTTGAGGCCGTGGTCCTGATCATTGCGCTCGTCCTGACGGGCAATGCCATGGAAAGCCGGGCCAAGAAACAGACCACCGCGGCATTGAAGAAGCTGGCTCAGTTGCAACCGCGGGAAGCCGCGGTGGTGCGGCAAGGCGTGGAGCTGACGATCCCCATCGAACGCGTCCAGCCGGGGGATGTCGTGGTCGTTCGCCCCGGGGAGAGGTTACCCGTCGACGGCGTGGTGGCGGAAGGCGCCAGTTCGGTGGACGAATCGATGCTGACGGGCGAGTCCCTGCCAGTCGAGAAGGCGGCCGGGGATCGAGTCATCGGCGGCACCATCAACAAGCACGGGGCCTTTCGTTACCGGGCCACCACGCTGGGCGCCGACAGCATGCTGTCCCACATCGTCAAGTTGATGCGCGAGGCGCAGGGATCACAAGCCCCCATCCAGCGGCTTGCCGACAGGATCTCCGGGGTTTTTGTGCCCACGGTGATTTCGATCGCCATCGCCGCATTTGTCACGTGGTACATCGTCCCAGCCGAGCCGTCATTTATCCATGCGCTCACCGCGGCGGTGGCGGTCCTGATCATCGCCTGTCCGTGCGCGATGGGGCTGGCGGTCCCCACAGCAGTGATGGTCGCAACGGGCCGCGGCGCCGAGGCCGGCATTCTGATCAAAGGAGGCGAGGCCATCGAGAAGATCGCCAAGCTCGACACCATCGTGCTGGACAAGACGGGCACGCTGACCGTGGGCGAGCCATTCGTGACCGAAGCACTTGTGCTTGCGGGCTTCGAGGAAGGCGAGGTGTTGGCTCTGGCGGCAGCATTGGAGCACGCATCCGAACACCCTCTGGCCGATGCGGTCGATCGACATGCGCTCAGTCTCGGAATCTCCATTCCGGCCGCGCAGGAGTTCCGGGCGACACCGGGATTAGGCATTGAAGGCGTGGTGGGTGGGCGGCAGATCCTCATCGGCAGCGAGTCGTACCTGCAGGGCAGAGGTGTCGAGGTAGGGGAACTCCGCGAGAAGGCATCGAGGCTCGCCGCGTCGGGCAGTACGCCCATCTTGATCGCCGTCGATGGCAGGGCGGCCGCCGTACTTGGCATAGCCGATGTGCTAAAGGCGAACGCGGCCCGGGCTGTTACGCGCATGAAGGCTCTTGGACTGCGCGTCGCAATGCTTTCAGGAGACCGGCTTGAGACCGCCGAGGCCATCGGCCGTCAGGCTGGGATCGATGACGTTGTTGCAGAAGTGCTTCCCGAAGGCAAGGTGCAGGAGATCCGGCGCCTGCAGCGGCAGGGCAGGATCGTCGGCATGGTGGGTGATGGAGTCAATGACGCCCCGGCGCTGGCGCAAGCCGATGTCGGCATCGCCATGGCCTCCGGCGCTGACATCGCCACCGAAGCCGCCGACTTGACACTGATGCGGAACGACCTGGAAGCTGTCGTCTCGGCACTGCTGCTGGCACGGCGGACCATGAGAACTATGCGGCAGAACCTATTCTGGGCGTTCGCCTACAATGTTGTCGGAATCCCGATCGCAGCGGGCGCGCTGTACCCGGCGTTCGGAATGTTGTTGAGCCCGATTCTGGCCAGTGCGGCAATGGCCTTCAGCTCCGCGAGCGTGGTCAGCAACAGTCTCCGCCTGCGGAGGACGAGGTTAGCGTGAAGGCGATGAACTCGAAAACACTACACTCGAATGAGACAACGGCGGCGTCCTGCGGCTGTGAAGAGACCCATGACGAACGCAAGGCCGCCGGTGTGGATCCGGGCATCAAAACCGCCAACCTGAAACGATTGCGGCGGATTGAGGGGCAGATCCGCGGCCTGCACCGCATGGTGGAAGAAGACCGCTACTGCCCGGACATCATTACGCAGATCGCCTCGGCGCAGGAAGCTTTGAGGAGCGTCGGCAGGGCGCTGATGAAGAACCACCTTCATCACTGTGCCACCAAGGCCATCCGCGAAGGAAGCGCTGAGCAGACAGAGCGCGTATACGATGAACTGCTGGAACTGATCTACAGGCATCTCCGCTGAGGAGGACGAAATGGTTGACTCTTATCGTTTCCTGGACGGGATCGCCAAGAGGGCGATGCGGCGCTGGGCCGCCCTTGGCGCGCCTGGGCCGATTCCGTGGACGCCTCTGGCCAAGCCGCTGGCGGAGTCCAGGATTGCCATCATCAGTTCGGCTGCAGTCGCCTTGCAGACCGATTCGCCGTTCGACAGCGAGATCGAGCGCCGCGATCCATGGTTCTCCGATCCCTCTTTCAGGGTTCTCCCTCGGTCGACCAGGACCGGGGACGTGCGCATCTGCCACCTGCACATCAATACGTCCTTCGCCAGCCTGGATCTCAACTGCGTGATGCCGCTCGACCGCCTGGCCGAACTTGAAACATCAGGCGAGATTCTGAGTGTGGCGCCGTCGCATTACTCTTACATGGGCTATACCCTGCGCCCCGAGTCTCTCGTGCGCGACAGCGTGCCCGGCATGGTGCAGCGGCTGCGCCAGGAGCAGGTGGATGCGGTGGTCCTGGTCCCTGTCTGACCGGTCTGCTGCTGGTCCGTGGGACTGGTACAACGCGAGATTGAGGCGGCGCACTTCAGCACGGTCTCCCTATCGATGATTCCCGAGCTCACGGCGAGTTGCGGCGTCCCGCGCTTGGCGGCGATCGAGCATCCTTTCGGGCTCACCATGGGCTCGCCGGGCGATGCCGTCCGGCAGTTGGCTGTGTTGCGAGGCGCTCTACGGGTGCTCGAAGAAGCATCGGGGCCTGGTGAAGTGACGCATCTTCCGCTGGAGTGGAATCCAGTCGAGAAGGTGAATACGGATCCGCTCGAAGCGCCGCCCATCTCGCGCTACTTGGCTCGCCATCCCTGGCAATTGCCGAGGTTTATGAACCGAACGCCGCCCGATGCATCGTGAGGACCGCGGGCTCGTTACGCTTTGCTCACCTGTACAACTGCATCGTTCCAGCACATGGCGCCGCCGATCGGATCGCCCTTGATCGGAATCACCAGGTTGACGTGCGTGCCGTTCTCTTTCCACCATTTCAGCTGCTCTTCCGGTTCCTCCGCGTGAATGGGGCCCGGTCTTCCGGACGCGTACAGGCCTTGAGCCCAGTGTCCGCCGTGATGGGACACGGCGACCGCTGAAGGATGGACGCCCTCAGTGATAAATACGCGCGTCACCATCTCTCCGACGCTGGACCGGATCCGGATTTTGTCCCCGTTCCGTATCCCGCGCTTGGCGGCCGTGTCGGGGTGAAGGTGTGCTGGGTTCTCGTGGTTGAGCTCACTCAACCACTTGCAGTTTTGGGTGCGTGACTGTGTCTGCGTGCCGGTCTTATAAGTGGTGAGGATGAGGTCGCTGGGGTGCATCGCAGCGTGTTCGGGAGGAGTCATCCAGGCCGGGATGCCGGAGAAGCCTTTGGCCGCAAGTGCTTCCGATCGGATCGCGATCATCTTCCTGTCCGTCGAGACGCCTTGGACCTCTTTGTCAGACCAGATTCCGTGCCGCTTCATGTACTCGAATCCACCCGCCTCCCGGACCCCGGGGGTGTTGTCGCAGGTGCGGCGCACGAACTCCTCCGCCGATTGAAAGCCAAGATCGAAGCCGAGCCTCCCGGCAAGCTCGCAGGCCACGTCGACAAAGTTGCGAGCCTCTCCGAGCGGTGGATGCATGGGCTGGCGTAGATAATACTCGGGGACCTGATTGAGCGAGGTCCTGCCGTCGAGGGTGTACCGTTCCAGGTAGGTGGCGTCAGGGAGAACCAGATCGGCGAGTTCGGAGGTCTCGCCGAGGCCGACGTCGACAGCAACCAGGAATGGGATTTTGTTCTCGTCCTTGAATACGCGGGCATTCTCAAGGCACTCGCCGTTGGCATAGACCGGGTTGTGGCAATACACCATGTAGATGTCCGGCCGCTCCGGCCCGCGATCGATCATGTGCAGGATCTGGTGGGACACCCCCGCTGCGCCGAAGGCGAATGCTCCGGGTTCACCCGTCAGAATACTGAGCTGCTTTGTGGGAGTCTGAGGCGGTGGAAATGGACTTCGCCACGCCGGCGACGGGAAACGGGTGATCTTAGTGAACTCGAAGTTCACCAGAGCATCCAGCATGATAATCGCTCTTTGAGTCTGAACCCCGTTGAAGTGCATGAACGCGCCACGGCCGCTCACCAGGGTGCTCGGCTTGAGAGTTGCCAACTCCGCAGCCAGGGTCCGGATGCTGCCGGCCGGAACTCCACTCACGGCCTCAGCCCACTCGGGCGAGTACTCGGCCAAGTGCGCCTTCAATTCCGCTTCGGTGACATTGGTGGACTTCTCCAGGAAGCTCTTGTCGTGCGTCCCATTCTCGAGAATCACATGGCACAGCGAAAGTAGAACCGCGAGGTCTGTGCCGGGCTTGACTGGAAACCATTCGGTGGACTTGGCCGCCGTGAGGGAGAGACGCGTGTCGAAGGTGTACAGCTTCGTTCCGCGAGTCAACGCGTCGATCGTGCGTTCCGCCACTGGAATGTGGCTGGTTGTGGCTTCGAGCAGACTGGCCCCGAAGTTCACGATGACCTTCACGTCGTTAAACTGAAACTGTCCTGGCCGCATCGGAGTGAACTGCTGAGCTGATTGCGCTCCGCGCATGCAAATCGAACTGTGATCGCCGATGGTATCGGTGCCATACGCTTTCAGGAAGTAGTCCATCAGAATTTGCCAGTCCGTCCCAACGGTCCGGCCATAGTGGAACATGAACTTCTCAGGCGTTCCGGCGTCACGGAGAGTCTTGAGTCCCTTGACCGCCCGGCCGGCGATCTGGCCGCCATTGATCAACAGGTCGAGGGCCTCATCCCATGAGATCCGCTGCCAACGTCCTTCACCGCGCTTCCCCGTGCGTTTGATGGGATGCAGCAGGCGGTCGGGATTGTA
The DNA here is from genome assembly GCA_016215215.1 of Acidobacteriota bacterium. Taxonomy (GTDB): domain Bacteria; phylum Acidobacteriota; class Terriglobia; order Bryobacterales; family Bryobacteraceae; genus Paludibaculum. Next base: position 661 of record JACRKW010000015.1, on the reverse strand, counting down.
GACCTGGTTGATGCCAGCCTGTCCCTTGGCGCAAATCTTGCCGCGACTGCTGCCAGCGGCGGGATTCCCCTCGATCTTCACCAGGCGGCCATTCTCGAGATAGCCGATGATGGGGTCCTGAGTCACGCACTGCCAGCAGAGAGAAGGTATGGCCACCCGGTCCTTCTTCGTTGCCGGAGATGTGTCGCGATTGCCGGACTGCAACTCTCTCTTGGGTGATCGCGGGCTCTTGCCGCCAATAAGCCTTTTAGCAGTGGCGCGGTCGTCCTGGCTCGTCATGCTTGTTCACCTCCGGAGTCGCCATCCGGCCCAATCACCCAGCGCCACATCCGGACGTAAGCGGCGATGAATCCACCACACACGGCGATGAAGATCAGCCCGCCGATGCTTTGCGCGGTTATGAGTGTCGACATGATGTTCTCCGCAATTATTCGTTGGTGCGAACCCATTCACCGCCCTGAGGGAAATGTGTGAGCGCCGACGCCAACTGCCTGGCGCGGGCTTGATCCTGTGCCTCGCAGCACTCCCAGATGGACATGATCGGGAAGAAGCGGGTGAATAGGGCCAGCAGGAGAAGGAAGCCAGCCAGGCTGGCCAGCGAAATCAGCAACTCCGTGAGAGTCGGCCGGTAGAGGCCGAACTTGTACCCTTCCTCAAATGG
>JACRKW010000014.1 GCA_016215215.1 Acidobacteriota bacterium | reverse complement strand
CCGCGCCCTGGTCGCCCTTCTCCGCCGGGAACCGGCCTCCTCCAAAGCCCCCTCTCTTGGCGGCTTCTCCCGCACCCGCTTCTTCCTCCTCCCGCAGGTCATCGATATCCACATCGTCGCCAGCTTCCTCTTCTACTTCGCCTTCCTCCTCCTCAGCCTCGTTCTTCTCACTGAGGTCTTCAACTTCTTTGAGCTCCTCGGCGACGTCTTCCGCAACAACATCCCCATCGGTGAACTCCTCCGCTATCTCCTCTTCCTCGCCCCCAAGCTCATCTACGACGCCGCGCCTGTCAGCGTCCTGGTCGCTGTCCTGGTCACCTTCGGCGTCATGTCGAAAAACAACGAGATCACCGCTTTGAAGGCCGGCGGCGTCAGCCTCCACCGCCTCTCTCTGCCCATCCTGGTGGCTTCGCTGGCGCTCTCTGGGCTCCTCTTCGCCTTTGACCACTACGTCGTCACAGGCGCCAACCTGATCCAGGACGCCCTCCGCAATCGCATCAAGGGCAAGCCCGTCCAAACCTACCTCAGCCCCAACCGCAAGTGGATCTTCGGGCGCACTTCCCGCATCTTCTACTACCGCTACCTCAACGAAACCGAAGGCGTTCTCGGCGGCGTCAGCGTCTACGACCTGGATCCCGCCTCCTTCCGCCTCAACCGCCACATCTCAGCCGAACGCGCCCGCTGGGAGCCCACTCTCCAGACCTGGATCTTCCAGAACGGCTGGGCCCGCGACATCCGCAGTCGCGATGATACCTACCGCGACTTCGCGGGCTCCACCGCCACCTTCGCCGGCGTCGACGAACCCCCCTCCTGGTTCGTCAAGGAGGTCAAGACCTACAAGCAGATGAACTACCTCCAGCTCGACGACTACATCGCCGAGTTGCGCCAGTCCGGCTTCAACACCATCCCCCTGCAGGTCCAGCTCCACAAGAAGTTCTCCGTGCCCCTCTTCGCCCTTGTCATGGCGCTGATCTCCATCCCCTTCGCCTTCCTCACCGGCAGCCGCGGAGCCATGACCGGCGTGGGCGTCAGTTTCACCGTCGCCATCGCCTACTTCGCCCTCGGCTACTTCTTCGAACAGCTCGGCAACGTCAACCAGCTCCCCCCCGAAATCGCCGCCTGGGCCCCTGACGCCCTCTTCTCCCTTGCCGGCATCTACCTCATGTCGCGCATGAGGACCTGACGCCCGCAATCCGCCCGCTGAACCACCACCGACTTCCACCGCCGGTTCTCCTCCTCCACCCTGCACCCGCGCGCCAGCGCCTCTTCCCGCCTCCGGATGGTCTCGTTGAATATCTTGTTGTGCCAGTAGATCGTGTCGCCGAAGAACGCCAGCCACCATCGTCCAATATCGGGGCGTTCATCAAATGGTCCCGGCACAACCAGCTTCTCGCGGAACATCACTGTCCCTCGCGGCGCGCCGTCCCGCCGCGCATAGAAGAGCGCCACCTCGTATACGGACCGGCTGAAGTACACCCCATCCCCCTCTCTTGTCGACTCCCGCAACTCCGCCATGACCTCCCGCATCGCGTCCCGGAACGGCGGCTGCCTATACTCATCGCCCCTCAGCGCCACAAAACCGCCGTACACGCAAAACACCCCTCCCGCCACCACTGCCGCTCGCCGTCCTCCCGTCACCCCTTCCATCGCCGCTGCCACCGCCAGCACCATCGGAACCGCCAGAAACAGGGTCAACCTTCCCGCCGCGAAGGGAAACGCCTGCATCACCCCTGCTACCCCTACCGCCGCCAGCGGCAGCATGCACACCAGCCAAAGTAAGAGCCGCTTCGCGTCCCCGCGTCTCCAGGCCCGCCACCCGTCCGCCACCCCAAACAACAACGCCGCTCCCAACACGGCCGCCGCCACCGCCCGCTCCCCATCCGAAATGGCAAACAGCCTGCTCACCACCTTCGCCGCCGCCCCAGGCAGAAACCGCACCGCATCCAGCACGCCGGTCCCTTCCGGGTATCCCTTCGCCCAGTAGGCGCGCACCAGCCTCTCGCCCTTGCCCGCCAGGTACCCCCACTTCGACCACAGCGCCGCTGCCGCCGTCGCTGCCAGCACCGCCGCTCCCCACGCCGCGCCGCGGCGCCTCCTCCCTTCCGGTGGATATAGCCATACCGCCGCCGCCACCACCGGCGCGCTGAACATCGCCGCGAACCCCAGCCCCATCCCCACGCTGGTTGCCAGCCCAAGCAGCGCGGCCCGCCACCCGCCCGGTCTGGCCGCGTACCACGCTACTCCGCCCGCCAAAAGCGCGAACAGCAGCAACTCGAATGAGTAGTGCTTCACCTCTTTCGAATACGCCACCGCCAGCGGGCTCAGCGCCAGCACTCCCCCGCTCAACAGCGCATACTCTTCCTTCAGCCAATGCCGGGCGGCCCACACCATCGCGATACAGGCGCCAACGCCCGCCGCCAGTGACGGCAGCCGCAACACCACCTCCCACAACCCGAACGCGCCGGCCACCATGCGCCACAACACCAGCGCCAGCGGCGGCGTCACCTGCGGCCAGGCGCGATAGTTGAACATCTCTCCCCATCCCGTTTCCTGAATCGAATTGGCCACAAAGGCCTCGTCCATCCAGAACCCGCGCCCCATCTCCGTCAACCGCGGCAACAACGCCAACGCCCCTACCGCCAGCAATCCAGCCCATCTCCGCCTGGTCTCCGTCATCAAAAAGATGCTAGCAGACTCCCTCCGCGCCCCCGCCGTAAACTGGACCTATGCGCCTTCTGCTCGGCGAGCCCGGTTCCGGCAAGACCACCCGTATCCTGGCCGCCGTTCGCGCTCACCTCCGCTCCTCCCACCCATCCTTCCGCCTCATCGTTCCCACCGCCACCATGGCAGGCCACCTTCGCAACACGCTCGCCCGTGAAGGACTCGCCGTCCGCCCCTCCGCCATCTCCACTCTCGCCGCCTTCGTCCAGGAGATCCTCCCGGAGGCCAGGCTTGCCTCCCCCACAGACCTCACACTCCTCGTCCAGTCCATCCTTGAAACTCGCGCACCCCGCGCCTTCGCCTCACTTTCAGACTCGCCAGGCTTTCCCTCCGCGCTCGCTTCAGCCATCGAGGACCTCGCCAACGCCGGTTGCGACGGGCTGCAATGGGATGCTCTCCGCAGCCTCAATGTCCAGTCCGGCCCCCACATGGCCGCCCTCGGTCTCGTCTACGACGCCCTGGAACGTGAGCTGAAGGCCCGCGGCCTGCTCCTCCGTAGCGCCCAGCTTGCCGCCGCCGCTGCCTCCCTGCGCCGCACCCCGCCCCCGCCTTTCGACGACATCTTCTTCGACGGCTTCTTCTCCTTCACTCTCGGCGAACTCGAACTGATTCGCGCCCTCAAGCCCCACGCCAATCTCACTGTCGCTCTCCCCGAGTGGCCCGGCGCCGAATCCTCCCGCCTGGCTCTCCGCGCCCTTGGCCTCCACGAGGAGCGCCTCCATCCCGTTCGCTCCACCCCCGAACTCACCGTCACCGCTGCTCCAACCCGCCACCGCGAGGCCGAGGACATCGCCCTCCGCATCCTCGACTTGCACGCAGCCGGCCACCCCTGGCGCGACATCGGCGTCGTTCTCCGCTCCGCCGAACCTTACGCGCCCCTGCTCGAAACCACCTTCGCCCGCCTCGGCATCCCAGTCCGCTCCTACTTCGCTCGCCCGCTGGCCGCCCATTCCGCTGTCCGCTTCTTCTCCCACATCGTCGATGCCCTCCTCAGCGGCTGGGAGTGCGGGCGTACCGCTGCCGTCTTGCGCTCCCCTCTCTGCGCGGCTTCCACCGATGACCTCGAATTCGCCGTCCGCGAGACCCTCCCCGCTCAGGGCTTGGCAACCCTCCGGCGCATAGCCTCCTCGCTCTCTGGCCCGCAGCCTCTGCTCGCCGCCATCGATGAGCTCGATGCCCTCACTCCCTGGGCCGCGGAGTCTCTTCCCCCCGCCGATTGGGCTGCGCGGCTCTCCACCCTCTCGCGCTTCATCGCTCCCCCCAGCCCGCAGGCCCCCGTGGACCCCGAAGCCCTCCGCGCTCTTCGCGCTCGCGCCTCCGCCCTCACTGCATTCTCTGAGACTCTCGCCGCGCTCGTCGCCCTGCTCGGTGATCAACCTCTCGCCCTTGAAACCTTCTGGCGCCACGCCCAGGACGCCCTCCGCGGCACCTCCCTCCGCGTCCACGACACGCGCCGTGACACCGTCCACCTCCTCGATGTCTATGAAGCCCGCCAGTGGGAACTCCCCATCGTCTTCCTCTGCGGCCTTCTCGAAGGCGACTTCCCCCGCGCCGCCCAGCCCGACCCCGTCCTCGGCGAGGAGACCCGCCTCCGCCTCCGCGCCAACGGCATCCTCGTCAAGACACGCGCCGAGCGCGAGGCTGAAGAAGAGTTCCTCTTTCAATTCGCCCTCCACCGTGCCACCGCCGGCCTCTTCCTCTCCTGGCCCCTTCACGATCCCAAGGGCCGCCCCGCCCTCCGCTCGTTCGCTCTCGATCGCTTCGCCCTCACCCCACTCTCCGCCCGCGCTCTGCGCGTCTCTCCCTCGTCTCCCGTTCCGCTCGCTCCCCGGCCCGCTCTCCACTCCGAGCCCGTCCTTCAGCACGTCCGCGAGCTCCACCGCACGCACCGCCCCACTTCGCTTGAAGTCTTCCTCCAGTGCCCCTTCCAGTTCTTTGCTTCGCGGACACTCGGCCTGAAGGAGCCGCCCGCCCTGCCCGCCGGGCGGCTCGACCTCCTCGCTCTCGGCACGCTCGTCCACGCCGTCATCGCCGAGTGGCACCGTGCCCCCGGCCCCATCGACAACATCTTTGAGCGTCACTGGCGGAAGATGCTCGCCCGCCTCCGCGTTCCGCCCTCCCATCGCGTCGAGGTCTCCCGGCTCCTCCTCCTCCGCAGCCTCGACTTCTACTCGCGCGACCCCAAGCTCCGCCCCGGCTGGACCACCTCCGTCGAGCGCGAACTGGAACTCGACCTCGACGGCGTCCTCATCCGCGGCCGTGCCGACCGCATCGACACCTCCCCCGCCGGCGAAGCCATCGCCTACGACTTCAAGTTCACTTCCGCCTCAGGCCTGGCCAAGCGCTACAAGAAACAGGAGGCCGGCCTCCTCGTCCAGGGCGGCATCTACCTCGCCGCCCTCGCTGCCTCCGGAGCCACTCCCGCCGGCTTCTACCTCACCAGCGTTCGCGGAGGCACTGCTTGGAAAGGCACTGAGGACCCCGCGCAGCTTCGCGCCGATATCGACACCGCCCTTGCCGCCGCTCGCGATGCCATCCTCCGCATCTCCGCCGGCGACATCTCCGTCCGCCCCGCCGACCCAGATTCCTGCCGCTACTGCGCCTTCCTCGACGCCTGCCGCATCCAGTCTCAGGCCGCCGCTCCCGAAACCGAGGAAGCCGCCGCTTCCTAAGTGAAAACGGCCCGGGCTGTTGGCCCGGGCCGCGGCAGGTCAGTCGTGCGCAGTTGTCCTACGCCGCCTTCTTCGCCCTCACCTTCCACACAAACACCACCAGCGCCGCCGCGCCCACGCCGAACAAAGTGTCGCCCGGCGCTCTCAGCCAGCGTAACGTCTGCATCACCGGTGTCTGCATGAACTCCAGGCTCCTTGCGTACCAGTAGCCCTTGTCCACCGACGCGTACGTCTGCAACAGGCCCACCGGCAGCAGGCTGCCCATCGTCATCGCCACCAGGCCGATGTTCATCGACCAGAAGGCGAACTTCATCCAGCCCTCGCTCCACTCCTCTCTGTGACCCATCGCCCGCAGGCACACCAGCATCAGCCCGATGCCCAGCATGCCGTACACTCCAAACAGCGCCGCGTGCCCGTGCACCGGGGTCGTGTTCAGGCCTTGCATGTAGTAGAGCGCGATCGGCGGGTTGATCATGAAACCGAACAGGCCGGCCCCCACCATGTTCCAGAACGCGGTGGCCACGAAGTAGTAAACCGGCCACTTGTAGCGCCGCGCCCACTCCGTCGATCGTCCGCGCCTCAAGTCCTCCAGCGCCGCATAGGCAATCATGATCAGCGGCACCACTTCCAGCGCGCTGAACACCGAGCCCCAAGCCAAAGCCACTGTCGGCGTCCCCGAAAAGTACAGGTGGTGGCACGTGCCGATGATCCCGCCCGCCAGGTAGATCGACGCCGACAGCAGCGCGCTCTTGGCCGCCAGCGCCGGCCTCACCAGCCCCAGCCGGGTGAAGAAGAACGCGATCACCGTCGTCGCGAAGACCTCAAAGAAGCCTTCCACCCACAGGTGCACCACCCACCAGCGCCAGTACTCCACCAGCGACAGGTGCGTGTGTTGTCCCCACGTCAAACCCGCCCCGTAGAACAATCCGATTGCCGCGCTCGACATCAGGAACAGCCACAGCAACTGCTTCTGCTCTCCCGCCGTCTTCAGCGCCGGCTTCACGCTCCGCACCACCAGACCCAGCCAGATCAGCAGCCCCGCGAATAGCAGGATCTGCCACCCGCGCCCCAGGTCCACGTACTCGTATCCCTGGTGGCCCCACAGGAACGATTGCGCGTCCGTCAGCTTGTTCTGCACGCTCATCCACTCGCCGGCCAGCGATCCCGCCACAATCAGCAGCAGCGCGCCGAACAGCACGTTCACGCCCAGCCTCTGGAACTTCGGCTCCACGCCGCTCACCAGCGGCCCGATGTACAACCCCGCCGCCAGCCAAGCCGTCGCAATCCAGAAGATCCCGATCTGCACGTGCCACGTGCGCGACACGCTGTACGGCAGCCACTTCGAAAGCGGGATCCCGTACAATCCGTCGCCCTCCACCCCGTAATGCGCCGTGATGATCCCCATCACCATCTGTACCAGGATCAACGCCGCCACCACCCAGAAATACTTCAATGTCGCAATCTGCGATGCCGTCGACTTCCACCCCATCAGCGGGTCCGTCTTCGGCGTCTCCATCGCCGGCTCTTCTTTCTGCGATGCGTACCACCACACCATCGCGCACACCCCGGCCAGCAGCATGATGATGCTCACGCCCGTCCAGATCACGCTCTCCCCCGTCGCACGGTTCGCAATCAGCGGCTCGTGCGGCCAGTTGTGCGTGTAGCTTACGGTGTCCCCCGGCCGGTTGGTCGACGCCGACCACGCCGTCCACCAGATGAACGCCGCGAACTGCCGCGCCCGTGCCGGATCCGTGATGGCTCCCTTCGGAATCGCGTACCCCGATACTCCGTTGGCGAACACGCCGGCGAAGTGCGCGGCGTTGGCCTCGAACGCCTCCGCCCGCACCGGGTCTACCCGGATTGTCCCCGTCGATGCGTCATACGTGTTGGCCCGGTACATCTCCTCCAGACGTCCCCGCAACCCGGCCTGCGCTTCGGCGCCCAGTTGGTCGTACTTCTTCCCCGTCTGCGCCACCGCCCACTTGTCCAGGACATACACCAGTTCCCTGTGCAGCCAGTCCGCCGTCCAGTCCGGAGCCACGTAACTCCCATGCCCCCACACCGAGCCCACTTCCATCCCGCCCATCGACTGCCATACGTTCTGTCCCGCTCCCACCTCGCCGTTGCCGATCACCATCCGCCCGTCCGTCGTCACTACCCGATCCGGAATCGGCGGCATCTCCTGGTAGATCCTCGTCCCAATCCACCCCAGCACTCCAAACGAGACGGCGATCACCGCCCCAAACAACATCCACAACTTCTTCATTCCAAGGCTCCTGATATTAACTGGACTTCAAAGTACACAATAAACCACGCGCCCCCACGGGCGATAGGACTTCAGTCACACTTCAATCCCGCGACTCCGATTTTCCTTGCTGTTCCCAGCGAAAGATGATATCAGATAGATAGCGAATTGATTCCACCAACAGGAATCCGCGCGGAGGAACACATGTTCAAGGAGAAAGCCTACCGAGCGCTACCCGGCATCCCGGTCCTGCTGCTCGCCATCGTCATGCTCATCGTGCCCGTCGCCGGCATCGTCGTCGCGGTGCGCACCGCCGAATACGGCGAGAAGCCCGTCGCCGCCATCATCACCTGGCTGATCGTTTGGCTCGTCGACCTCGTCTGCCTCGCCGGCTTCTTCACCGTTCAGCCGAACCAGGGAATGGTCCTGACGCTGTTCGGCCGCTATGTCGGCACCGTCAACGACTCCGGCCTCCGCTTCGCCAATCCCTTCTACACCAAGAAACCTGTCTCGCTCCGAGTCCGCAACTTCGAGACCGCCAAGCTCAAGGTGAACGACCAGGACGGCAACCCCATCGAGATCGCAGCCATCGTCGTATGGAAGGTCATCGATACCGCCGAAGCCTGCTTCGAAGTGGACAACTACGAAAACTACGTCCACGTCCAAAGCGAGGCCGCCGTCCGCAACCTCGCCACCGCCTACCCCTACGACACCCACGAAGAGCAGCAGGTCTCACTCCGCGGCCACACCGCCGTGGTCGCCGGCCAGTTGAAGAGCGAGATCCACGACCGCCTCTCTGTGGCCGGCGTCGAGGTCATCGAGGCCCGCCTCTCCTACCTCGCCTACGCCCCCGAAATCGCCGCCGCCATGCTCCGTCGCCAGCAGGCCTCGGCCGTCATCGCAGCCCGTCAGAAGATCGTCGAAGGCGCCGTCGGCATGGTCGAAATGGCGCTAGAGATGCTCGCCAGGAAGAATGTCGTCCAGTTCGACGGCGAGCAGCGCGCCGCCATGGTCCAGAACCTGCTCGTCGTTCTTTGCGGCGAGGTCTCCGCTCAGCCCATCCTCAACGCAGGTACTCTGCACCACTAGTTGCCCTATGGCCGAGCGCAAGTCGTTCCTCCTCAGAATCGACGCCGACGTCCTCGACGCCCTCCGGAAATGGGCCGACGACGACTTGCGCTCGCTCAACGGCCAGATCGAGTTCCTCCTCCGCAAGGCCCTCCGCGAACGCCGCCGCCTCCCGGACTCGCCGCCGCGCGAACCGGCTGCAAGCTCTTAACTGGCAGCCTCGTCACGACCTCCCGGTGAAGAGCAGGTACCCGAACCCGCCCGCCAGCAGCACTTCCACCGCCACCGCTCCCCACGCCGCCGGCCCTGTAACTCCGCTCACCACTCCCATCACGGTCACCACCGCCATCACCGCGCTCACGGCCAGCCCCCCCGCCACCATCGCGCTTCGCGCCAGCGACGCCTCCGCCCTCCTCCCCAGCCACATCATCGTGCCGTAGCCGAAGAAGAGCCCCGCGAAGCGCTTCGACATATACACGGTCGCTGCGTCCGCCGGCATGTTCCACCCCGCCAGCATTGTCTCCGTCACGGCCAGCCAACTCACGCCCAGAATCAGCGTCAGGATTGACGTGATCGTAAACATCAGCTTCGTCGTCATCTCTGCTCCCTCCTCCCAAGCAGTATCCACCCTTTCGCGGCCTTCCGCCAGAGCAACCTCCACGGCCGGCTCAATCACCGCCTCGTTGATCGCAGGCCTCGCCGTGCCGTTCAGGAAAAGGAGTATCAGAAACCGCATACGGCACGTCCACATCCCGATCTCTTCCTCAGCGATCCCATATTCTTCGTGCTTTCGACTGTGGCCGCTTTCGCTTCTTTGCGTTCATTCTCCACGTTGCACCGTTTTCATGGTATTTGCGATACACTAAACCCAATCAATTGCGACCTCTCAATTGCCCAAATTGCGCCGCCCCTCTTCTCCCATCAGTTGAGGCCCTGCCTGTCTGCCCCTACTGCCGCACCGCCCTTGCACCAGACACGCCTCTACTTGTGCGCGCCGCAACCGCCGCTTCGGACAAGATCGCCTCGCAGCTTGCCATCACCCGCATTCTCGACGAAGTCGCGATGCTCGAAAGCCGCATCGCCACCGTCGATTCCAACCACTCGTCCGAAATCGGGCGCGGCTTCGGCTGCGGCGTCGCCCTCTTCTTTATCGCCATCGTCTTCGCCTTTACCCTCGTTGACGATAGTCACGGCTCCTGGATTCCCGTCTTTGTGATCGTCGGCTTCGGACTCATCTGCGTCTTCAATGGCTGGCGGGCCCTTCACTCCGACCCCGTTCAGCCCCTCAGAGCGCAACTCGACGCCCTCCAGCGCGACCTCGCCAAACACCAGTCCATCGTCGACGCCCGGCCCGCTCCGCCCACGCCGCCGGAGCATCGCTGAGGACTCTTCCGCCCGACGGATGGGCGATCATGCCAAGGACTCAGGGCTGCTTTCCCTTCGGATGCAGAACCGTCTCGAACGAATGCGTGCCGGGCGCAACGTCGAAGCTGCGCGGGCCGCCTGCGCTTCGCGCGGAGGGCCGCGCCTTCGTCCGGATGGAACCTTCCCCCGGCACAATGACGGTGGCGGTGGTTCCGGGAGGGACGCTGACGGTGAGCTTGAAGGTCCCTTTCTCGACACGCCAGTCGCTGGCGATGTCCCCGTGGATCGAACGGTACTTCCCTTTGACGAATGTGAGGCCGCCCACCACCGCCGGCTTCACGACGAAATGCTTGAAGCCGGGTGTGACGCCGTCGGTTCTGATTCCGGCAAGGCCCTGGGTAAACCACGCGCCGATCGAGATCAGGGTGTCGTGGATGTGGGACTGCCCGGTCCACCCCTCCCAGACCGTGGTAGCCCCGTTGGCGAGCATGTAGCCCCAGCCCGGATAATCCCTCTTGCTCACCATCTCGTAGATCAGGTCGTTCCGGTCAACCTCCAGGAGGTACTTCATCAGGAAGTACGTGCCGTGCATGCCCGTGTCGAGGTGGCCGCCGTTCTGGACGCGGATCACCTGTTCCACTTTGGCCATCACATGTTCGCGCAACTCCGGAGGCACTACGCCCGTGAGAAGCGGAAACGCCTCCTGGATGGAGTGGCCGTTGGTGTAGGTATAGTCGGCGGCGTTGTAGAACCGCGCATGGATCGCCTTCGCCACTGCCGCAGCCCGCGCATCAAAGGCGGACGCCTCAGCCGTCTCGCCCAGCACCTTCGCGATCTTGGCGGCGGTTTGCAGTTGGTAGAGGTAGTGAACGCTGTTGATGGCCTGGACGGGCGGCACAGTGCCTCTCAGGCTCCCCTTCGGCGTCAGCCAGTCGCCCAGGAAGTTCCAGGCCTGCATCCCCATGGCATGGCTCTTGTGATCCAACAGGAGATCGTCCGTGGTCTCGGATGCCAGGTAGGCAAGCCACTGCTTCATCATCGGGAAATTCGCTTCCAGTGCGCGCCGGTCGCCGTACTGGAGGTACATCTGCCAGGGCAGCGTCACCACCATGCCTCCCCACATCGGACCACCGCCGCCCTGGTTCTGATAATTCGGGGCGGTGTGCGGCAGAGAGCCGCTGGGAGCCTGCGCGTCGCGCCAGTTCGCCAGCCAGCGGTTGTAGAGCCCTCCGGTAGAGAAGTTGAGCATGCCGGTTTCGAATGAGGTTCCTGCATCGCCCCCGTAGCCCAGCCGTTCGCGCGTCGGGCAGTCCACCACATAGCCGCCCAGCGTGAGGGCTTCGTAGGTTCTCGTGATCATTTGATGGATCTGGTTCAGAAGCTCATCGGAGGAGGTGAACTCGCCGGCCCGGTCATACGCGGTGCGGATGAAAAACCCGGTAGCGTCGCCAACCGCCGGCGCCGCTCCGGTCCCCAACACGCGCACGTACCGGAAGCCGTGGTAGTTGAAGCGGGAGCGGAACGTGATCGGCTCGCCGTTGCTCACGACTTCGTCGCGTTGATTGTGCGTATTGGGGAATACGGTCGGATTCCCCCCGCGGCCGGGCTTTGGCGCGGCCGCCCCCGCTGGCGGCTTGACTGCACCCTGGGCCGGCCTGGGAGTGCTCGATCCCGGAGCCGGTTTGTCCGGCTCCATTTGGTCTGAATACTCGAGCTTCACCGTTGTGCCCTTGGCCAGCGCAGGCAGTCTGAGTTCAAGCCAGCCGACAAAGTTCTTTCCCATGTCGATGACCCAGCCGCCCTGCGGGTACGCCTCGACGCCTACCGAGTGAATGGTCTCCACGATGCGGTTCGGCTCCACCATCTGCGCCGCGGTGATCGCCGGCGGCGGCTCGAATACCGCGGCCGTCTGCCACGCCGCATCGTCCAGGCCGGGCGCGTTCCATCCGGGCAGATCAAGCGCCGCATCCCACCGCTCTCCGCCGTAGTCGCCGAACGCCGTTCCCCGGCCGAGAGGCGCCAGGTGGCTTTCGCGCACCTTCCATGTTTCGTCCGTGACCACTTCGGTAACGCCGCCGTCCGCGTTGGTGATGTTCAGTTGTGCGCGCACCAGCGGGCCATCGTGAATCACGCCTGGATGGCCCTTCACATACCAACCCCGTCCCAGCCAAAGCGCCACAACGTTCTTTCCTGGAACGAGATAGTCCGCCACCTCGTGCGTGACGTAGAGATTGCGCTTGGAGTAGTCGCTTACCGCCGGACTGAGAACGTGGTCGTCCACCTTCTTGCCGTTGATGTAGAGCTCGTAGTAACCGAGCGGATTAACATACGCCACGGCGCGGGAGGGCTTGGCCGGAAGCGTGAATGTCTTTCGCAGCCAGGGGAATGGCAGCGGAGTGCCTTCGGCCGTGCCGCTCGGACGCCGTTCGCCGATCCACTTGGCGCGCCAGTCGGACGCCTGCAGGAGCCCCATCGACCAGGTGGCTGGCCCGCTCCAGGACGAGGCTTTGCCGGCGTCGCTCCAAACCCGCACCTTCCAGTACACCCTCTGGCCTGAACGCAGCATCTTGCCGGCGTATGGGACCCACGTGGAGTCCGCCGACGAAACACGGCCGGAATCCCACAGGTCTCCCTGATCCTTGCGCAAGCCGTCCAGGCTGCTCGCCACCAGAACGCGATAGGCGCCTTGAGCACGGATGCCGGACGCGGGGCTGAGCCTCCAACTCAGGCGCGGCTTCTCCACGTCAATGCCCGCCGGATCCGCCAGGTACTCACAGCGCAACCCCTGGACGGAGCCGCCGTCCTTGTCAAGGGGCGCTCCAGGCAACTGCGCGGCTCCCGGTGCAAGGAAGCCTCCAGCGGCCAGCAGCAGAAGACCGGTGCTTACGTGCAGGCTCTTTCTGGTGCTCATTCGAAACCTCCTCCATGTTCATGGGCGTGAGCCGTGCCCTCCCGGCGCTCGCGTCACCAGACCCCTTGTACTACTTCCCACTACTCCTGCGGTAGAGCGGCAATCCGCACCTCGTACCACAGCGTCGGTTCAGCTGAGCCCAGCGTGATGCGCGCCTTGCCTTCGGCCTCGGTCACCGCTAACTGTCCTAACCGTTCACCGCGCGCGTTCAGCGCCCACACGCTGACGCGATCCGGGCTCACCGGCAGGTCAATCGTGCCGGGCACAACTTCAATCAGCGCCGGCGGGCCGCCCCACCGGTTGGAGACGGAAGACCGCGAGCTGTCAGTGAAGACCATGCCCGTGTTGGCGTGATCGCCCGTGGCCACAATCACCGCCGCGCCGCCGGCAGGGCTGTCGAACGCTTTGCCCTCCAGCAGCGTGATGCCGATGGTGCTCCAATTCTGCATCGCGGCGCCGGGCGAAATGCGCACGCTGCCCAGGTCGAATTCGGCGCGTGCGCGGAAGCCGATCACTGCCTTCGTGCGGGCCGTGTTGACGGTCACCACGCCTCTGTTCGCGTCGGTCCGGTCCCACACGAGTTCGCCGGTGTCCGATTCGATCCGCGAGCCGCCCGGCGCGGCTGGCGGAACTTCCAGCGCCCCTTCCGCCGCGTCGAGCGACAAAGAAAGCCTGCTCTGCAGCGCCAGTTTGGCCGGCACGCCCAGATGCGAACCGTCGGCGACGCTCCAGGCGCCGCCGCGCGTGGCGGCCAGGCGCGCCTCCGTCTCTGGAACAAACGCCATGCTGATTTCATTCGCTGCCGGGGACACGTCGAAGCGCCGGAACATCGCGGCAGCCAACAGCGTGTTTGCCATCTTGCCCGGGTCGCCGCCATGGTCGAACCAGCCCGTGGTGTACTCGGACATCGAGGCGTCGTACGCGAAAAACCAGATGCCGTCCCAATCCTGCAACGCTCCGTATGCCGCCGACAGCAGCGGCGCTTCGGAATTGTAAGTATTCGGCGCAGGGTGCTGATACTCGGTCACATTGTGAGGCTTGCCTTTCACGCGTTGCCTGGCCATGCCGCCCAACACCCCGCCATTGGCGTCGTTCACCATCGAAATGTTCGTCACGCTCCAGTTGGTGGTGTTGAAGTCCTGGCCCGTCGGAAACTGCGGGTGCTGCCAGTAGCTGTGCGAATCCATCGCATCCAGCCCCGCCTGCGCATTCGGCGCGCTGTTGGCGATGATGGTGCCCCACACGATGCCCTGGAAGCCGAGTGTCTCCTTGATGTGGCGGTACATCGCATTCCAGTACTGGCTCTCCGCCCAGAGCGCGAAGCGCACCCAATCGAGTCTCTGCGCTGAGGTCGGCGTGCCGCCCTGTTTCAGCACTACCGCCACGTTCCCCGCCTCCAGGCTTGTGCCCTCCGGAATGCCGCCGAGCTGGCCGCCGGGCTGCCAGTGTACGTCGGCCAGCCAGACCGTCGCCAGGAGATTGCCAAAACCGTTGAAGTTGAGCCGCGCATTCGATTCCGTGACGCTGCTCTGGTAGGTCATCGTGTACTGCTTCCAGTCGCGGCCCAGGGTGACGTTGATCGACGGGCTCAATCCCGCCCAGTCGGTGTGCGCCCGCTGAACTCCGGCCGACAGGGGTATTGCGCCGTCGGCCTTCGCCCAGAACGACACCGTGTAGACCGCGCCGCTCTGAATCGGGACCTGTGTCTGATTCACCTGCACGTGCCAGTTCGATTGGCCCGCCGTGGTCACTTCCACCTTCAGGCAGGGCTGTCCGTTGAACTCCGCCGGAGTGGTGACCGTGGCCGCGGCGCCGCTGTGGCGCTCCACGTTCCAGTTCTGCGCGCCGGACTGGAACTGGGGATTGCGGAGCATCTCCGCGCCCAGGGGTTCGTCCACCGCGCCCCAGCCCGAGAGCATTGCCGATGTGGACTCATAGCGCGTCCGCAGCCACTGATTCCAGCGCTCTCTCAACTGCTGACGGTAGACCTCGGGCATCTTGTCCACTACCGCTTCGTGCCACTTCTGGAGCAGCCCATTTTCGTTCATGATCTCGACGAAAGCCACTGCCGGATCCTGCGCCGCCGTCTGGCCGTCGCGGTAGGGGTTGGGCGCGGTCAGCAGCTTCGTGGCGTACTCCTTGTGCAGTTCCAGCGCCGTGTCGTTGAAGAACCCCAGGATGTGCTGGTCCTTCCAGCCCATCCGCGCGATCTCGGGCCCCAGGCCGTCGCTGGGCTGGAATTCGCGGGAGACCAGCAGGTTGAGGTTGGTGTAGATGCCTCGCGCGGCCAGTTGAGCGATGAAGTAGTGGAGCCGGTCCAGGCGCTCCGCCGACAACTCGCGCGACGACCCGGCCGCATAGTCCACCAGCACGTTGCGCTTGTCCCACGGCGCCTCCATGTGGTGCATACGGACGGAGTTGAATCCGAAGCGCGCCAGGCGCGCTGCCACACCCTCTGCCCGCTCTGCCGCTGGGAACGCCGAACTCGCCGTCACGTTGACGCCCAGGAACCGGATGCGCTCGCCGTTCACGCTGTAGTGGCCGTCTGCGGTGACGGTCACTCTCCGGGCCGCGCCAATTGCATCGGGCTGCCACGATTGCAGGTTGGTCAACCCAGCCGTGGCATCGTTCCAGGGCAGGCGGAACGGCTGCAACTGCTGTGCAACCAGCTGGCTACTGAGCGCCAGGAACGGCAGCAGAAAGGAAGGCTTCCACATGGCGATTCACTCGCCCCAGTATATTCCCGCCGCTCCTTCGCCCACCTCGCCAAACACTAAGTCCATCCTCGACGCCTGACTCCCCTCTCGCGCACACTTCACGATATGAACTATCATATGGTAGAACCATATGAAGCAGATACTCGTCCAGCTCGACGACCAGACCCTCCAGGCGCTCGACGCCGTCGCCCCCTCTGCCAGCCGCAAGCGCTCGGAGTTCATCCGTCAGGCCGTTCGAAAAGCCATCCGCGAAGCCGAGTATGCCGCCATGCGCGAAGCCTACGCCAAACAGCCCGACTCTTCCAGTCCGCCGGATGACTGGTCCACCGCGGAGGCCTTCCGCCCGTGAAGCAATTCGAAATCTGGTGGGCCAATCTCCCTGCCCCCGCCGGCCGCAGGCCGGTGCTTCTGCTCAGCCGCGACGACGCCTACCAGTACCTGTCCAAGTTCGTCGTTGCCGAAATCACCACCACCATCCGGTCCATCCCCGTCGAAGTCCCCCTCGGCAGGCAGGAAGGACTCCGCCAGCGCTGCGTCGCCAACTTCGACAACATCCGCACCATCGCTCGCCCTTGCCTTGAAATCCGCGCTGGAGCCCTCACCCCCGCCCGCCACGCCGAGGCCAAGCGCGCCCTCGGCTACGCCCTGGCCTGGGACGAACTCATCGACGTCCGCTAGTTCCCCCAGCCGCTCATCCCCATCTCCCGCATCCGCCACTCGCCGGGCCAGCCCGCTACGTCGGGCCTCCTGGTCTGTCCGAACGGCGCTTCGCCTACAGTTGCACCTCCCCTCACGCCGCGTTTCGTGGCAGCACTTCCCGCGCGATTCGGGGCTGCATCTCCACACCGGCAACCTCAAGGTCATAGGCGTTCTGCAAGTTCAGCCAGAACTGCGGCGAGTTTCCGAAATACCGCGCCAGCCGCATCGCCGTGTCCACCGTGATCGCCCGCCGCCCATTCACAATCGCGCTGATCCGGTTCATGGGCACCCGAAGCGCCCGCGCCAGCTCGTTCAGGCTGACGCCGATCTCCTCCAGTTCATCCCGCAACAGACTGCCCGGATGGATGGGCGGCAGCTTCCTTCGTTGTGCCATCTCTCTCCCTCTCCCTTCCTCAGTGGTAATCGACGATCTCGACATTGTATGCGTTTCCCTCACGCCATCCGAAGCAAATCCGCCACTGGTCGTTCACCCGGATGCTGTACTGCCCGGTTGGTTTTCCTGCATGCCGCGCCGTCCGCGCCGGACTCGGGCTTCCATCTACCGTCACCACCCGCGAAGTTGCAGTCTTGGTCTGAAGCCCCCTCCTCACAACCGTCCCGTGAACAGCAGGTACCCGAACCCGCCCGCCAGCGCCATCTCCACCCCTGCCGCGCCCCACGGCGCCGGCAACAACACCTCCGACCCCAACCTTTCCGACGGTTCCGAATACATCCTCCGCCTCATCGGCCACTTCATCACCGTCTCCCTCGAAACCAGCCGCCTCACAGCCTGACCCTACGAATCCCCTTCGGACACCACGCCAAGGTATAAGCGCTATAGATCCCCCTCCTGCCTTGTTTCTGCTGGAGTCAACTTCCGGCGCAATGAACTTGTTTGTCTCCTCCCACAACTCGCACGCAAAACCGCGGTACTTCGCAGAATCTATCTCACGCTCTTCGCTTTCAAAAAGCGCTCGTCGTCGAATGGGACAAGTTCAGTACTCACGCGGTGCATAATTGCGGTAGAGTACAGGTAGAGACTGGAGGAATATGAGCAGTTTACCTTCACTCCCATCCAAAGAAGACGTGGCCAAAGAAATTGGGCGGGTTGCAAGTACTCTAACCGACGACATGCAATCTGCGGCGCTAAAGAAGGCCAGAGACAACGGCTTTGACCTCAGACGTGGAAGACTCTCCCTTAACGAAACGCTCATCAACTTGAGCCGTATCCGCGACGTCCTGCTGGATGCAACGGATAAGAGGAAGCTGATCCACTTGCCGCTGAAAATCCAATACACGCTGTATCAGCAAGCACTTCAAGTCTCGGAAACCCTCACCAGCCTCGTCAACGGAACGGATGCTGTTCTGGCCCTTGAGGACGTCGTGGACGAACTCACGTCCAGCGCCTGGCAGTATAACCTGCACAATCTCTCCGAGGAGGTGCTCGGCTTCCAGCAAAAGATGAATCAACTCAAGAATCAGGAAGTCCTGATTCGGGAAGCGTACCGCAAGGCACAGGACTTTGAACCTTCTTCCCAACGCGCCGGAAGCCTGCTTCAGGAGATTGAAGGTCTCCTCACGAACGCAAAGGAGCGCGGCGAAACAATCCACACCATCTCGGAGCAGGCGTCCGCGGCACTCACCAAGGCCACTGAGGCCGAAAGAGCAGCCACAAGCCTGGCCTTACAAGCAGAACAGCACCATGCCGCCACCGCACGCCACGAGGCTAGTGCTCTGACAGCTTCCGCTACGGCTCAGACGATCGCCGACAGACTCTCACAACTAGGAGCGGAGATTGAGACTGCAAAGACCAGGTTGGAAGAGCAGGAGATCAGGATCAGTGCCCTCCTGTCGACTTTTGAAAACTCATCCTCCACGGCCCTCACGGGCTTTCAAACGAGCGCCCATGAGCTAAGGAACACCACAGAAGCGGCAACCCAGAAACTCCGAGAAGAGATCACCAGACTAGCCGAAACACAGGAGGCTTCCGCCGACAAGTTGCTCAAGGACACCGCTGCCAAACTAGAGACGTCTCAGACCGGTCACGACACAGCGCTCGAAGCGAACCGCGCCGCTAACAACGAAACTGCCCGTGTAACCATTGAGAAGCTGAATTCAGAGTTTCAAGCAGCCCTCAAGGAACAAGAGGCGAAGTACGAAGACCATCGAACGCAAGCGAAGGAAGAATACGACCGCCTCGTCTCCGAACTGGACAAGCTGGAGGGCCAGATCAAAGGCTCCATTCTGCGCGCTACTGGATTTACCCTCTTCCACTCGTTTCAGAAGCGCCAGGAAGACCTCGTGTCTTCCAAGAAGTACTGGGCGAAGAGGCTCGCATACGTGGTCGGCATCTCCCTGGCTTTATCGATCGGCTTCATCTTCTATGTCAACTTTGTTAAGGACTTCGGGCCGGCCTTCTATCTCAAGTTGTCCGTGTCCCTCCCAATCATCTACGCGATCTGGTTTTGCAGCGTTCAGTATTCCCGAGAGCGCCGACTGGAGGAAGAGTACGCGTTCAAGAGCAACATTTCTATCTCTCTCGAGCCCTATCGGGAGCTTGTCGAGAGACTTATCTCCAAAGACCAACCTGAGGAACTCGCGAAGTACACCACATTCATCATTGAATCCGTAGGGCGAGTATTCACCTCGCCAACCGACACGGCGTTTGATCACTCCAAGGATTCGTCGCCGGCAGAGGGTGTCATTAAGGCCTTCGGTGATGTCCTACAGAAGGTTGACAAGCTACGGAAGCAATAGCAAGGTGGCAAACGGCGCCGACACTCACCGGCTCAAGCAGCGAGGAGATTTTCTCTACTCAGGAGAGGTAGAATCTCCTCGTGCAATGCCTCCTTGTCAATCGGCGGAGACGGCTTGGCAGTATTACCTCAGCCGTCATCGGCGCCGCCTCCACCAAGTACGTCCTCCGCCTCATCGACCAGCACGCCAGCGTCCCCCTCAGCGCCAACAAGCTAACAGCCACTCTTTCCGATCTGGCCAATCAGCCATGAAGCGCCATGTCTCTTGGATCCATTCACCCTTCCGCCCTTACTTTCGACCACATCCAGTCCCTGCTCGAAGCCCAGGAGCCGGAAAGCAGGACCCTCGAGTACAAGCGTAGTATCTCCACCAACACGGGCGACGAGAAGCGCGAGTTCCTCAAAGATGTTGCCTCATTCGCAAATGCATCCGGCGGCTATATTCTCTATGGTGTTGACGAGTCGCAAGGCGTCCCTACTTCGTTCCCTGGCGTCGAACTGTCCAACCCTGACGCGAGTCAACTTGCTATTGAGAACCTCATTAGAGACGGAATCGCCCCTCGCCTGCGAGTTGTTGTTCGTCGGTTTGATATCAACGGTGGGAGGCATCTCCTCGCCATCCACATCCCTGCGAGTTGGCAACGGCCTTACCTGGTCACCCATGGTGGTGCCGGTCGCTTCTACGCCTTCACGCGAACAGGCCCCGGCAAACAACCCCTGGACGTCCCAGATCTTCGCAATGCGTTTCTGCTGTCTGAATCCGCCGCAGAGCGAGTCCGTCGTTTCCGCGCAGAGCGTATCTCCGCCATCCTTGCCCGAGAGACACCAGTACTCCTCCACAGAAACTCCTGCATAGTGCTTCACTTGATACCGATCCACCCGCATCCATTCGACCACAACCTGTTGTCGAGGTTGGACTTGACAGGGGGACAGATTAGGCCATTGCGCCTCCGGCAACAAATAGGCTCGGTGAGGGGTCGCTACAACCTGGACGGGTACAGCTCCCAGGCTTTGATCTCCGGAGGTGCCCCATCCAGCTATCTTCAGGTGTTTCGTGATGGAGCGATTGAATCCGCTGACAGCTCACTCTTCATTCACCCTCCAGGTCGCTCGCATGCCATCCCGAAACCGCCCAATACTCTGCCCAGGCAAACTCTTGAACCCACACTGCTGGTTGAGACTGAACGTCTCTTGAGGTTGCAGGAGACCCTGGATGTTCAATTGCCCATCGCACTTTCCGTGTCTTTGCTGAACGTGAAGGGCTGGTGCCTCTGGGGTGGGTCGAACGCCCATGGTGACATGTCCGAACCCGTTGACCGCGACCTTTTGCTTCTACCTGATGTCCTCGTAACCGAGGGCCCTCCAAGTCGAGTCGACCTTTCGGCCTTGATGAAGCCTGTCTTCGATGCACTCTGGAATGCCGTTGGTGAGGCCAAGTCGCCTCACTACGACGCCTCCGGCCATTGGAGCCTTCCAAGGTAGTCTATTGCAGGATGAAGTTCCCCAGGCTCTCCTCAAGAAGAAAAACCCAGCCGGTCACGGCGCTACGCCGCTTTCCTCGCCTGACCGTGGAAAGAGAACCACTGCACCTGTACTGAAACCAGCGGCCCCAAGCAGGTTGCTCATCGTAGTAGTCCACTCTCAGCGTGACCTTCGATTGAGGCAGCCTTCGATTGGGGTGAAGCAGCGCCCGCAAAGCCTCCAGAATGGAGAAGAAGCAATATGAAGAAAGCTAGCGACACACTGCGCGCCGAGTATGACTTCTCAAAGGGCCAGCGCGGACGCTACGCCAAGCGCTTCGCAAAAGGTACGAACCTTGTCCTTCTCGCTCCCGACGTTGCCCGCGCCTTCCCTGACTCTGACTCCGTCAACGACGCCCTCCGTCTTCTGATAAAGGTCGCCGCGTCCGAAGCCCGGAAACCGGCGCGGCGTGCCGCGCTCAAGTAAGCGGCACGCCGCTCTCAAGTAATTCGTCACCTTCCCCCTTTGCCCTTCCCCCGCCGGCCGGGTCAACCATCTTCAGTGACAGCGGACAAAGGTATTTCTTCACCCATCCCCTCAACCACTTACAGCCATTCTCCTCTCCCCGCCGTCAGATTCGCTGGACCCATGGTGTATACCTCCTCCGTAATCGGCGCCTCGCGCCCACAAGGAATTGGAACCATGGCTCTGTTGAAAATGACCCCCGGGAAGCTCGCCGCCAATCGCGCCAATGCCCTCAAGTCCACCGGCCCCCGTACCCTCGGCGGCAAGCTCCGCTGCTCCCAGAACGCCTGCCGCCATCGCATCTACGCCCGCAAGCACCCCCTCCCCCCACTTCAGGCCGCCGCCGTCTTCGATGAAGCCCGCCGCAAGTCCGCCCAGTTCCCTGACCCTCTCGCCCGCCACCATTATCAGCAGATCGAACTCCTCCGCGCCCTCATCCGCCAGCACGACGCCTTCGAGGACTACCTCACCCTCGCCGCCCACGCCCGTTTCCCCCGTGACCCCAACCGTGCCCTCCACTGGCTCTGCACCGCCAACCCCCTCTGGCGCGCCAACACCAAACGTCTCTGCGTCCTCCTCGGCCGCCAAGGCCGCGCCATGGACGCCTGGCTCCGCCATTGTCTCCACCCCGAAATCGGTCGATCAGACCCACAACAATCTGAAAACAATACCCCTGCCCCGCCTGCTACCCTGGCTCCAAATGCCCCCGCCCCTCTCCTTCACCGTCCACCCCGGCCGCTGGGCAGTCGCCCGGCTCGACCCCGCCGCACCCGTCCCACCTTGGGCGCTCGCCGGACCCCTCGCCTCCGTCACCCGCACGCCCCACGAGCTCTCCGTCGTCTGTCCCCAATCCCAAATTCCCCCCGGCCAGACCGCCGAGATGGACTGGGCCTGCATCCAACTCATCGGACCCTTCCCCTTCTCCCTCACCGGCATCCTCGCCTCGTTCCTCAATCCACTCGCCCAGACCCAGGTCCCCATCTTCGCCCTCTCCACCTTCGACACCGATTGGATCCTCGTCCCCGCCCCCCGCCTTCAACTTGCTCTGCAAGCCCTGCGGGCTGCGGGTCATAATGAGGTTTGACCCTCACCAGCCAACTGGAACAGGCCGCGCTCTGGCTGCGCCAGGCCCGCTCCGTCGCCGTTCTCACCGGAGCCGGCATCTCCGCCGAAAGCGGTGTGCCTACTTTCAGAGCCCCTGCCGGTAGAGCCCCGACCGTAAGGGAGGGGGTCCCCCCGCTCTGGAACAACTTCCGAGCTGAGGACCTCGCCACCCCGGAAGCCTTCCAGCGCGACCCCTTGCTCGTCTGGCAGTGGTACGACTGGCGCCGCGGCCTCATCGCCGCCTGCAAGCCCAACCTCGGCCACTTCGCCCTCGCCGGCCTCGAAGACCAGAAAGAGGACTTCACCCTCATCACCCAGAACGTCGACGGCCTCCACAACCGCGCCGGCTCCCGGAAGATCCTCAAGATTCACGGCGACATCTGGTGGGTCCAGTGCCTCTCCTGCCACAAGGTCACCTCGGACTTCCGCGTCCCCCTCCCGGCCCTGCCGCCCCACTGCTCCTGCGGCGGCATGTTGCGCCCCGCCATCGTCTGGTTCGGCGAGTCCCTCCCGCTCCAGACCTGGAATCAGGCTGAAACCGCCGCCCAGTCCTGCGACCTCTTTCTCGTCGCCGGCACCAGCGCCGTCGTCTACCCGGCTGCCAGCCTCGCGCCCTTGGCCAAGCGCCACGGCGCGCGCGTCATCGAAATCAACATGGAGGAAACGCCGCTCAGCGGCGCCGCGGACATCTCGCTCAGGGGCCCTTCCGGCGAGATCCTCCCGGCCTTGATCGCATCATGAAAATCGCATACTTCGACGCCTTCTCCGGCATCGCCGGGGACATGACCGTCGCCTCACTCATCGACGCCGGCGCGGATGCCCAAGCCCTGTTCACCGCCCTCGACTCTCTCGCCACCGGCGCCCGCTTCTCCGTTGAAAAGACCAAGCGCGCCGGCATCGCCGCCACCAGCTTCCACATCGCCTTCGAGGACCAGAAGAAGCACCGCCACCTCCCCCACATCGTCAAGATGATCGAAGCCGCCGCTCTGCCCGATCCAGTCAAGGCCAACGCCATCGCCGTCTTCAACGCCCTCGGCGCGGCTGAGGCGCGGGTCCACGGCACCACCATCGAGAAGGTCCACTTCCACGAAGTCGGCGCGGTCGACTCCATCTGCGACATAGTCCTCCTCGCCGGAAAGCCCGTCTTCGCCCGCGGCCCGGAAACCGAGCTCACCACTCCCACCGGCGCCGCCATCGTCGCCGCCCTGGCTCGCTCCTGCGGCCCCCTGCCCGCCATGAACATCCTGAACTCCGGCTTCGGCGCCGGCTCCAAGGACTTCCCCGGCATGGCCAACGTCCTCCGCGTCCTGATCGGCGAGACCACTGCCGCTCCTGAGTCCACCCTCGTCTCCGTCATCGAGGCCAATATCGATGACTCCTCCCCTGAAATCCTCGGCTACGCCATGGAGCGCCTGCTCGAAGCCGGCGCCCTCGACGTCACCCTCCAGCCCGTCTTCATGAAGAAGCAGCGCCCAGCCACCCTCCTCCAGGTCATCGCCCGGCCCGAGGATCAGGAGCGCCTCGCTGACGTGCTTTTCTCGGAAACCTCCACCCTGGGCCTGCGCATCACCCACGCCGAGCGCCGTGTCCAGCCCCGTACCGTGGTCCAGGTGGAGACACCCTACGGCCCTGTCCGCGTCAAGCTCTCTCCCGGCGGCGCAGCCGCCCCCGAATTCGAGGACTGCCGCCGCCTCGCCGCCCAGTCCGGCCTCCCCCTCAAAGAAATCTACGCCGCCGCCCTCCGCGCACCAGAGCCGCGCGCGTCAGCAAGCGGGTCCCCCAGCGCACCAGAGCCGCGCGCGTCAGCAAGCGGGTCCCCCAGTGCACCAGAGCCGCGCGCGTCAGCAAGCGGGTCCCCCAGCGCACCAGAGCCGCGCGCGTCAGCAAGCGGGTC
>JACRKW010000013.1 GCA_016215215.1 Acidobacteriota bacterium | reverse complement strand
GCAGTCTGCGCCGGCCGTACTCCTCGCCCGCGGGGTTCAACTGGTCCTGCACGCCGTCGCTGTACAAAACGAAGACGTCGCCGGCCTCGGCCTCGAAGGGAGTCTCGTCATAGTCGATGTTCTCCAGCAGGCCGACGGGCACGCCGGAGGCGTGGGGCTGGAGGATGTGACCGCCGCGGCACACCAGCGGTGTCGTGGAACCGGCGTTGGACATGAGGAACCGGCGTTCGCGCGCCTGCCAGAGCATGACCAGCAGCGTCATGTAACGCGCCGGCACCTGGCGTTCCATCAGAGTCTCGTTCAGGGCGCGCAGCAATTGCGCCGGGCTGCGCCGGCGAGGCGCGGCGGCGCGCAGCAGACCGCTGACCATGGCGCCGTAAAGCGCGGCCGCCGCGCCCTTGCCGCTGGAGTCGCCGAAAGCCAGCATGGCGTGGTCGTCGGTGTACTCAAAGAAGTCGAAGATGTCGCCGCTCACCAGGCGGGCGGGCTTCATGCGGATGCCGACGTCCAGGCCCATCAGCGGCGGGGCTTCGCGCGGCATCATGATCTCCTGCAGCTTGTGCGCCGCCTCCAGGTCCTCCTGGATGGCGCGCTCACGCTTTTCCAGTTCCTCGTACAGGCGCGCGTTTTCAATGGCGATGGCGATGGAAGGCGCGATGAGCGACAGGGTCCGGACGTGGTCTTCGGTGAAGTAGCCGACGCGCTCGCTCTCCAGGTCCATCACGCCGATCACGCGGTCTTTCACGATCAGCGGGATGGCCACCTCACTGCGGATGCCCGGATGCGATTCGATGTAGCGCGCGTCGGCCGAGGTGTCCTTGGCCAGCACGGGCTTACGCGATTGGGCGGCCGCGCCGGTGAGCCCGTGGCCGAGCGGCAGACTGGCCAACTGAACCTTCTGGTCGTAGCGCTGACTGAAGAGGCTCTTCATGAGCTTCTCGTCCTCGTCCACCCGCAGCACGATGAAGGCGTCGTAGTTGATCAACGTCCGCACGCTGCGCGCCACCTTCACCAGCAGCGCGTCGAGGTTCAGGATGGAAGAAAACTCCCGCGACATGGCCGCCAGGGTGCGCTGTGTCTTGTTCTGACGCTCCACGCGGCGGTGCAGGCGGGCATTGTCGATGGCGGAGCCCACACGAGCGGCGATCAACTGGAGCAGCGTCTGGTCCTGTGCCGAGAAGGCGTCGGCAGTGGTCGACTGCACATCAAGCACCCCCACCAGCTTCTGCCGGGCCAGCATCGGCACGGCCAGCTCGCTCTCCACCGCGTCCAAGGCGTTCAGATAGCGCTGGTCGTCCCTCACGTTTCCAACCCGCACCGGTTGCTTCGTCGCGGCGGCGATCCCCGTGATGCCTTCATCGAGCCTGACCACCAGGTTCTTCACCACCTCGTCGCGGTGGCCCAGGGCGTAACGAATCGCCAAGCCCTGTTGCTTCTCGCTGTATAGCAGGATGGCGAACAGTTCGTGGGGGATGACCTGGCGCACGATGTTGGCCACGTTTTCAAGCAACCGGTCCAGGTCCAGTGTCTCGGTGGTGATGGCCGACACTTCCAGCAGGAAGTCGAGCAATTCTGCCCGCTCCCGGAAGCGAACCCGGGTCTTGCGCTGGGTAGCCATGGCGTTATCGGGCCGTGGCCTCGACGATCTTCACGCTGGCGCTGGCGCCAATGCGGCTGGCGCCGGCCCCGGCCATCTTCTGGAGGTCCTCCAGCGTCCGGATGCCGCCCGATGCCTTCACTCCCATCTCCGGGCCCACCACCCGGCGCATCAACGCGATATCCTGCGCCGTGGCTCCGGACTTGGAGAAGCCCGTCGAGGTCTTCACAAAATCCGCTCCGGCCAGCTTGCAGAGCGTACACGCCACGGCCTTTTCCTCGTCGGTGAGCAGCGCGGTTTCGAGGATCACCTTCAGGATCGCGCCGCCCTTGTGGGCCGCCTCTGCCACGCTCTGGATGTCGCTCTTCACCGCGTCGTGGTCGCCGCCTTTCAGCGCGCCCACGTTCATCACCATGTCGATCTCCTGCGCGCCTACGCGCACGGCCATGTCGGTCTCACACACCTTGGCGGCGGTGGATGTGGCGCCCAGCGGAAAGCCCACCACGGTGCAGACCTTGACCGGCGTCTCCTTCAGTTCGGCGGCCACCAACGGCACCCAGTATGGGTTCACGCACACGCTGGCGAAGCCGTACTGCCGGGCCTCGGCGCAGACCTTGCGGATCTCTTCCCGCGTGGCCTCGGGCTTCAGGATCGTGTGGTCGATCAGTGCCGCGATGGCCGGATCGATCTTCGTCAGTTGTTCGCTGGCGGAGATGCGGTCCGCGCCCGCGCCCACAATCCGCTTGGCCTTGGAATGGCACATCTGCGCGCAACGTTGCACGCATCCGGGGCAGACGTCGTCGGAATCGTTGAGCCCTTCCAGCCCGCGAACCTGTTTGGCGGCAACTGGGGATGCCACGGGCACGGGCGCAACTTCCCCCCGCCCGGCGCCGGCCAGGATTTGGTTCGCGATCTCCGCGGCTATTCTTTCGAGTTCTGCGGGGTCCAATTCGCGTATCGCCGTTCGATTTCCGTGATCTTGTCGATTCTCGCCTGGTGCCGCCCTCCCCCATAGGGCGTCGCCAGCCAGGTTCTCAGCACATCCGCGGCTTGGCTTTCCGTCAACATGCGTCCCCCGAGAGTGAGCACATTGGCGTGGTTATGCTCTCTGCTGTTGCGCGCGGAAGCCCTATCATAACATAGGGCTGCGCGGATTCCCGGCACCTTGTTTGCGGCCATGGAGCTGCCGATTCCGGCGCCGTCCACAACCACCCCGAGTGCGGCCTTACCCCCGGCCACCAGCACGGCCACCGCGTGAGCGATGTCGGGGTAGTCGACGGCTTTTTCCTCAAACACCCCCACGTCGCGCACGAACCAGCCCAGTTCCGTCAGGATGGGCTTCAGGAGTTCCTTCATCCGGAATCCGCCGTGATCGGCGCCCACGGCGACGGTCTTCTCCGGCGTTGCAAGCCCAGCCATTTCATGGGCTTGGAGCTCTACCACACGGACGCCGCGCGCTTCAGCGAGATCCCGCGCCGAGGGTGTGAAAATCGTGCCCGCCTCCACATGCAGCACACCCTGCCGAGGCACGTCCTGTTCGGTGATCACCCGGCGCATCAGTACTGATCATCGCACAGCCGGCGCCGATTGTGACCCTCGTCCGTCCTCACCCGCCGCCGGGGCG
Source organism: Acidobacteriota bacterium (assembly GCA_016215215.1). Taxonomy (GTDB): domain Bacteria; phylum Acidobacteriota; class Terriglobia; order Bryobacterales; family Bryobacteraceae; genus Paludibaculum. The sequence goes on along the minus strand of JACRKW010000013.1, from coordinate 5,739 downwards.
CTGAGAATGCACTAAAGTGCCGCATTGCCATACAGTTAACAGCGAAATCGCGGTTGCCGGCCCCCCGGCGGAAGACGCCCTCAGTACAGCGCGATCTGCGGGACCATGCGGAAATGCTGGTCCCGCGTGTACAACGTCAAGTGGTGTTGTACGGCCAGCGCGGCAATCCAGAGGTCGTTGGCTGGGATGGGTGTGCCGGCCCGTCTGAGCTCCACGAACAGCCTGGCATAGACCTCAGTCGTCTCCCGGTCGGCATAGAGGACATCAACGCCCGGCAGCCCGAGAAAACGGACGAACAGGCTCGCCGCCGGCGATACCTGCCCTCATCTCCGCCAGCACCGCGAAAGGCAGCCGGACAACTGCCGAGGACTGAATTGTCCTGACCGCCTCCGGGTCTCCCTTCAGCGCGTCCGTCAGGCGGTTGGTGTCCAGCAGCAGGGCTACTTCCACAAATCCTCGTCAACTTGCCTCTGTTCCGCGAGGATCGCCTCAAAGGAAGGGTCTTCCCGCCAGGCTCCCGCGATGCCGCCGAGGTCGCGGTAGTTGCGGTCTGATCCCCCAAAGCTGGCGGCGCGGAGTTCCTCCAGAAGGAACTGGTTGAGGCTCATCCCGCGTTGCCTGGCGCGCCGGCGGAGGGAGGCGTCCACGTCCTGCGGGACGCCCCGGATCGTGTATTGAGTCTTCTTGAATGCAGGCACTTCTCCCTGGCCCGGCTTCCCGTGATGTAACAGGGGATGTCAAACGGCGGAAGAGCACGTCGCGCGCGACCGCGCCGGTGGCCGATTTCAGGAACAACCCAGGGCGCCTTCCCGTATACTCAGGTAACACGGAGGGCCCAAATGGCCTTAGGCGACCAGATCAAGAGTTTCATCAAGAAACAGTTCATCGACGTTATTCAGTGGACCGACCAGCAGGAAGGTCTCCTCGCTTACCGGTATCCGATGCAGGACTTCGAGATACAGAACGGGGCGAAACTCACGGTGCGCGAATCGCAGGCGGCGATGTTCGTCAACGAGGGCCGTTGCGCCGACGTCTTTGGACCGGGACTGTACACGCTCGGCACGCAGACCCTGCCCGTGCTGACCAACCTCATGAACTGGGACAAGATGTTCGCATCCCCGTTCAAGAGTGACGTTTTCTACTTCTCCACCCGCCAACAGGTGGCGCAACGCTGGGGCACGGCCCAGGCCGTGACCATCCGCGACAAGGACTTCGGCGCTGTGCGGCTGCGCGCGTTCGGCGTGTATTCGTGGCACATCGAGAATCCGAAGATGTTTCTGACCAAGGTCAGCGGCTTCGGCGAGGCCTACCACGTCGCCGATGTGGAACCGCAGCTCCGGCAGACCATCGTGGGCCGCATGTCGGACGCGTTCGCCGAGAGCCAGATTCCGTTCCTGGACATGGCGGCGAACCTCGTGGAGGTGGGCGACCGCATCAAGGCATCGGTGCTGCCGGTCTTCGCTGAACTCGGCATTTGTCTGGACCAGTTCGTGGTGGAAAACCTCTCGCTGCCGGAAGAGCTGCAGAAGTTCCTCGACACGCGCGTCGGCATGAACATGATCGGCAACATGCAGCAGTACACCCAGTTCCAGGTGGCGCAGTCCATGCCCATCGCGGCTGCCAACGAAGGCGGCATCGCGGGCATCGGCGTCGGACTTGGCGCCGGGCTGGGCTTCGGCCAGCAGTTCGCGCAGGCGATGAATCCGCAAGCTCAACAGCAGCAGCCTCCGCAAGCGCCTCCTCCGGCTCCCGCGCCGGCCCCGGCGCCGCCTACCGCTCCAGCCGCACCGGGCGCTCCCGCCGCGGCAATTGCCGGCGGGGTTGTGGGCGCCGCCGCGGTGGCCGACACGAAGTTCTGCGTCGAGTGCGGCCAGAAGATCGCGCGTCCGGCAAAGTTCTGCCCCGAATGCGGCAAGCCGCAACAGTAACCCAAAGCGCGTTACTATCACTACGATGACTTCCGGCTGCGAATGGGTGGTCGATGCCGCGGGCTGCGACCCGGCTGCCCTCGCCTCGCTGCCCGTGCTGGCGGCGCTGTTCGATGACATGGTGGCCGCGCTTGACCTGCACCCGGTGGCGCCGGCGCAGTGGCGCCAATTTCCCGGCCCGGGCGGCATCACCGGACTGTGTCTTCTGTCGGAGTCGCACCTGGCCGTGCACACATTTCCGGAAACCGGCGCCCTCTCACTGAACCTGTTTTGCTGCAAGCCCCGTCCCACCTGGGCTTTCGAGGACGAACTGGGGCGGCGCTTCGGGGCGGCCCGGGTGGAGGTCCGCATGCTCGAGCGAGTCCTGGCGCTGACGGCGAGCGAGGAGCGCATCCCCGCATGAGCCGCGCTGCCAATTGCCCCGCCTGTGGCGCACCGGTCCAGTTCGCCTGGTCCAGCGCGGTCCAGACGGCTTGCCCGTACTGCAAAGCCATCCTGGTGCGGCACGACGTGGATCTGGAAAAAGTCGGCGAAGTCGCCGACCTGCCGCCCGACGCGTCGCCCATCCAGATCCTCTCCGAGGGCGTGTTCGACAACAAGCGTTTCACCGTCATCGGCCGCATCCGCTATGAGTGGGAGCAGGGCGCGTGGAACGAATGGCACATCCTGTTCGCGGACCAGACCAGCGGCTGGCTCTCCGACGCCCAGGCTGACTACGCGGTGAGCTTCCTGGCCCAGCCGCCGGCCGAGCGCTTCCCCGCCGGCGAGGAACTGCCGCGCGGGCGCGTCTTCCAGTTGCAGGGGGCGCAGTTCATGGTCACCCACCTGACGCGAGTCCACTACGTCGGCTTCGAGGGCGAGTTGCCCTTCACCACCACGGACCGCAGTGAGTTTCTCTCCGCGGACCTGCGCACGCAGGATGCCCGCTTCGCCACCATTGACTATTCCGAGGAGCCGCCGCTGCTGTTCCTCGGCCGCTTCGTGGACTTCGACAGCTTGAAGATGTCCAACCTCAGGGAGTTTGAAGGATGGTAGCCGCGCCGCGAGTTCCTACCCCCGCCGCCATCCGCTGCCCAGGCTGTGGCGGCAACATTGAGCTGCGCGGCTTTTCGCACACGCGCAGCGCGGTGTGCGTGCAGTGCTCCACCATCATCGACCCGTCCACGCCGGAGCTGACCATCCTCCAGCGCTTCGACGACCGCATGCGCGTGCAGCCCATCATCCCCCTGGGCACGCGCGGCAAGTGGCAGGGAACGCTCTACGAGGTCATCGGTTTCCAGGTCCGAACCATCAATTCGGACGGCGTCGACTACTCCTGGCACGAGTACCTGCTCTTCAATCCCTATCGCGGCTTCCGTTACCTGACCCAGTACGACGGCCACTGGAGCGACGTCATCCCCGTCCACGGCCTGCCCGCCTTCACCACCATGAGCGGGCGCAAAGCGGCGAGCTACAACGGCACAGTCTACGCGCACTTCCAGAACGCCCGCGCGGAAACGACGTTCGTCATGGGCGAGTTTCCCTGGGCCGTGCGCGTGGGCGAAACCAACGTGGTGGACGACTACACCGCCCCGCCCTATCTGCTCTCCTCGGAAGTCACCGAGGACGAGGTGAACTGGTCGTTCAGCACCTACGTTCCGGCCGACACCATCTGGCACGCATTCGGATTGAAGGGCGCGCCGCCGCCGGCTCGCGGCATCTACGTCAACCAGCCATCGCCCTACGCGGGCAAGGCCGGCAAGGCGTGGTCCACGTTCATCAAGCTCCTGCTGGTATGGGGCGTCCTGCTGGCATGGTTTGTCTTCAGCGCCTCCAATCGGGAGGTCTTCCGCCACGCCTACCACTTCGCGCAAACCAGTCCCGGGGAACACTCCTTCGTCACCGATGTCTTCCAGATAGACGGGCGCGGGAACCTCGAGGTGGAACTGCGCACCGACCTGAACAACAACTGGGCCTACTTCAATCTCGCGCTGCTGCGCGAGGACGGATCCCAGGGCTTCGATTTCGGCCGCGAAGTCAGCTACTACTCCGGACGCGACAGCGATGGAGCCTGGTCGGAAGGAAAGGCCCGCGACTCGGTCACCCTGCCGCGCGTGGCCGCCGGGCGTTACTATCTGCGCATCGAGCCGGAGATGGACCCGCAGGCCTCGGCGCAAGCCGCGTCGGGCATGTCCATGAACTATGAAGTGGTCCTCCGCCGCGACGTGCCTTCTTCGTGGCTGTTCTGGCTGGCGCTGCCGTTCCTGATTCTGCCGCCGGTCGTTACCTCCATTCGCGCCGCGGCGTTTGAGACGCAGCGCTGGGCGGAGAGCGATTACGGCACCAACTCCGGTTCCGGATCCTCGGGAGGAGATGACGACGAATGAAACTCACCCCCTATGGCATCTTCGGTTCGCTGGTTCTCGGCCTGGCTTCCCTGGGCCAGTGGATGGGCTTCAGCGGCTCCTCCATCAATGAAGTGAAGAACGTTCCCAAGTCCGTCCGCGAAAACCCCGGCGTCTATCGCTCCCACTACTCCTGGTTGCCACGCTGGTTTGGAGGAAAGTAAACACTCATGGGCTTCGAATTCCATCTCGGCTCTATGCTCAACGCGTTGATCTATGCGATCTTCGGCGTCATCATCCTGGTGATCTCCTTCGTCGCCTGGGACAAGATCACGCCCTATGATCTCTGGAAGGAGATCGTCGAGAAGCAGAACACGGCCCTCGCCATCTTCGCCGGGTTGATGGCGCTCGGCATCGCCATCATCGTCGCCTCCGCTGTGCACTAACCCGCCGGCGTGTATGCACGTGGAGCCGCGGACGGTAGCGAGCGGGTCCACATCGCGCAGGCGACCGGGTTAGCGGGGTCCCACCATGGCCGTAGTTCTTTTTCTGTCCGTCTTCCTGATCGCCGCCTGCGGGCTGATCTACGAACTCATCGCCGGAACGCTGGCCAGCTACCTGCTCGGCGACAGCGTGCTGCAATTCAGCACCATCATCGGCAGCTACCTGTTCGCCATGGGCATAGGAAGCTGGCTTTCGCGCTTCATTGACCGCGCCCTGGTCTCCCGGTTCATCACCATCGAGTTGATGGTCGGACTGCTCGGCGGCTTCTCATCCACCATTCTCTTCCTGGCATTCGCCTACACCACGGGCTTCCGCATCCTTCTCTACGGGATTGTGATCTCCATCGGCGTGCTGGTGGGCCTGGAGATCCCGCTGCTGATGCGCATCCTCAAGGAGCGCTTCGGCTTCAAGGGGCTGGTGGCCAACGTCCTCACCTTCGACTACCTTGGCGCGCTTGGCGCGTCGCTGCTCTTCCCGCTGCTGCTGGTCCCGAAGCTGGGCCTGGTGCGGAGCGCCATTCTGTTCGGCCTGATCAACGCCGGCGTGGCGCTGTGGTCCACGTTCCTCTTCCGCCGCCACCTGCCCTCGCCGTTGATCCAGCGCGCCGCCTGCGCCGCTGTCGTATTGGTACTGGCCGGCGGCATGGCCGTGGCCGATCACATCACCGACACGGCCGACTCCGCCCTCTACGCCGACGAGGTGATCCTGGCCAAAACCACCCCCTATCAGCGCATCGTCCTCACCAAGTGGAAGCAGGACTACCGGCTCTATCTCAACTCGCATCTCCAGTTCAGCTCGCGCGACGAATACCGCTACCACGAATCGCTGGTCCATCCCGGGCTCGCTTCGGTGACAGGCGCCCGGCGGGCGCTCGTGCTGGGCGGCGGCGACGGGTTGGCCGTGCGGGAGATGCTCAAGTACCCCGGTCTGGAGTCCATCACACTGGTGGATCTCGATCCCGAGATGACGCGCCAGTTCTCCAC
>JACRKW010000128.1 GCA_016215215.1 Acidobacteriota bacterium | reverse complement strand
GATTGATTGAGCACCCGGCGAAGACGCACCGTGAGGCTTTTGAAAGGGCAGCAGCATGAGTCTGCGGATCGCAAGGCTGCGGGCGCTGGAGATTCTGGACTCCCGAGGCGTGCCGACGGTGGAGGTGGAGGCGACACTTTCCGACGGGGCGGCAGCAACGGCGCAGGCTCCTTCGGGCGCGTCGACGGGCAAGCACGAAGCGGTGGAACTAAGGGACGGCGAGCCGGAACGTTACGCAGGCAAGGGCGCCAGGCGTGCGTGCGGGCACGTGGTAGGGGAAATCGCGCGCGCGCTGGCTGGAATGGACGCCGAGGACCAGGCGGCGCTGGACCGGCGAATGGTCGAATTGGACGGGACGGAGAACAAATCCCGGCTGGGGGCAAACGCGATACTCGGCGTGAGCTGCGCCGTGGCGCGGGCGGTATCGGTGTCGAGGCGGGAGCCGCTGTGGCGAACGCTGACGGCGTTGGGCGGCAACGCCGGAGCGGCAAGGCTTCCGGTGCCGATGGTGAACATCCTTTCGGGCGGGCTGCACGCGGGGAGGCAGTTGGAGTTTCAGGATTTCCTGGCGGTGGCGCACGGCTTCGGGAGTTTCGCCGAGGCGTTGCGTGCCGTGACCGACATTCACAGAGAGGCGAGAAAGATCCTGGACGGGGCAGGGCTGACGTTGACCGGCGTGGCGGACGAAGGCGGCTGGGGACCGGCGCTGAGGACGAACGAGGAGGCGCTGAGAGTTCTGACGGAGGCGATCGAGCGGGCCGGGTACAGGCCGCTGGAGCAGGTGTCGATCGCCATCGACGCGGCGGCTTCACACTTCCACGAAGGCGAGCGGTATGAACTGCGATCGGAGAGCCGGTCACTGACGGCAGAGGAGATGGTGGAGTTGTATGCCCGCTGGGCGGGAGCCTATCCGGTCCGTTCGCTGGAGGACGGGTTGGAAGAGGACGACTGGGCAGGGTGGCAGGCGTTGACGCGGAAACTGGGAAGCAGGCTGCAGTTGGTGGGCGACGACCTGTTCACGACGAATCCGTCGCGGTTGCGCCGGGGGATTGAGCTGGGAGCAGCGAACGCGGTGCTCGTGAAGATGAACCAGATCGGGACGCTGTCTGAGACGTTCGAGGTTCTGGAGATGGCGCGGAAGGCGGGCTACCGGGCGGTGGTTTCGGCGCGGAGCGGGGAGACGGAGGACAGTTTCCTGGCGGACCTGGCGTGCGCGTCGGGTGCAGGGCAGATCAAGGTGGGCTCGGTGACGCGCTCGTCGCGGCTGGCGAAGTACAACCGGCTGTTGGGACTGGAGCGGGACGGCGAGCTCAGGTGGTGCGCTTCGACTTCTTACCCCGGGTGAGCTTGCGGGGCTGGCGAGGTTCCTTCTTGAGGTTGATGGTGCCGCGGCAGGCGGCAGCGCCGCAAGAGCAGGGGACCTTGGGAACGTTGTGGTCGAAGCGGTAGTCGACGGTCAGTTCCTCACCGGGGCGGATATCGCGGAGCGCCAAGTAGAGGATGTGGCCGCGGACGATGCAGGCGTGGCAGTTGGGGTCGCAGGAGTGGTTGATGTACTGGGCGCCGCTGCCGCCAACGTTCCCGTCGATGGTCCAGTAGTCGTCCAGGGTAAAAAGGTAGTTCAGTGGGCCGTCTGAGCGGCGAGCGGTTTCGCGGCGGCTGATTCGCTCGCCGGTGTACTCGATGACCTTGTGGCCCTTGGGGATACGTTCGCCGGCGTAGACGCCCCAGCGGTGGATGGGCGACGGGCGCACCACCATCTTGAAGCGCGTGTGCCTGGGATCGATGGAGGGGGTCTGCTGTTGGGCGGAGGGTGAGGACGGCATTGACAGAAGTTCAGTTTCCGGAAGACGGTATGCGTGGGAGGGCCGGCGCGCGTCGAGGCTGGAGCCGGCCCACCTGAGGCGAGGCCAGGACTGTCTAGAAGTCGTCCTGGGAGGTATTCTTCTTCTTCGACTTGCGCCGCATGATGATGACCACGACGCACACGGCGGCGAGAACGCCGCTTATGATTCTGACTGTGTTTTCGTCCAAGATCGGACCTCCATGGATTAGGTATTGTATATGATCGACACACGGGAATGTAAGTGCCCGGCAAGGAAGTGACAGATGCTGTATCGAGTGCTGTTGGCGGCTGCCGGAATGGCGGCGATGGCGTACGGGAGCGACCCGGGCGTCGGACCGTACTCGCAGGCGAGCGTGGAGGCGTCGTGGCCGCTGATGAGGCCGGCGCAGTACGCGGGCATCAGCGAGGGTGATTACCGGGCGCTGGCCAAGACGTTCAACCCGGTTCAGTTCGATGCCCGGGCGTGGGTACGGCTGGCCAAGGAGGCGGGGCAGAGGTACATGGTGTTCACCTCGAAGCACCACGACGGCTTCTGCATGTTCGACTCGGCCTACACGGACTACAAGATCACCAAGTCGCCTTACGGGAAAGACATCGTGGCCATGCTGGCGGAGGCGGCGCGCGAGGAGAAGTTGCCGCTGGGCTTCTACTACTCGCCGCCGGACATGAACCACCCCGGGTTCCGCGATACGTCCAAGCCGTCGTCGGCGAACTGGACGGGGGAGCCGTGGCGGGCACAGTGGCCTTTATACATCGACTACATGGAGATGCAGGTGCGGGAACTGCTTTCGCGTTACGGCGACGTGGCAGTGGTGTGGTTCGACGGGCTGGGCGAACAGCGCAAGTACGACGGCTGGCGGCTGCACCGGACGATTCGCGAGATGCAGCCGGATACGCTGATCAACAACCGCATCGGGCTCGCGGGGGACTACGACACGCCGGAGCAGCGGATTCCGAAAGGGATACCGACGAAGGGCGCGGTGGTGGGCAACACCGACGGCTCGAAAGACAAGGGGGTGGCGGCGACCGCGCCCCGGCCTGAGGAGTTCCGGCCTTGGGAGACGTGCATGACCATCAACGGCACGTGGGCCTACAACAAGAACGACAAGCGCTACAAGAGCACGACGCAACTGGTGCAGATGCTGGTGGACGTGGCGAGCAAGGGTGGCAATTTCCTGCTGAACGTGGGTCCGACGCCGGAGGGGACCATCCAGCCGGAGTTCGTGGAGCGGCTAAGGGGAATCGGCGCGTGGCTGAAGCTCAACGGAGATTCCATCTACGGGACGACTTACGGCCCGTGGCAGAACCTCACCTTTGGCAGGAGCACGGCCAAGGGCAAGAGGGTCTACCTGCACGTGTTCGAGTGGCCTGCCGGGCTGCTGGCGGTGCCGGGGGCGGCGGAGAAGATCGCCTCGGCGCGGATGCTGGCGGGCGGGAGGCCCGTCCGGTTTTCGCAAAAGCCGGAGGGCCTCACGCTGGATCTGGCAGGGCACTCAGCAGGCGAACACGCGACGGTGATCGAGCTGAGACTGAAGTAGCGGCAGGCTTACATCCCGGCCTTGGCCTTGAGGACCTCGATGAGCTCTTGCACGGCCGCGGCGCTCTTGTCGAGCATGGCCTTTTCGGCGGGCTCGAGCTTCACTTCAAAGATCTTCTCGATGCCGGTG
>JACRKW010000012.1 GCA_016215215.1 Acidobacteriota bacterium | reverse complement strand
GGTTTGCGTGGCGCTGGCCGTGCCAGCGGCCGCGGCGACGATGGTGCGGGTGGAGATTCCATTTGCCTTCGACGCGGCGGAGAGCATCCTGCCGGCAGGGCAGTACGTGATTGAGCGCTCGCTCACCAGCGGCTTGATGTATCTGAGGAGCGAGAAGAGCGAGACGAAAGTGATGATGACGGTGCCGGTAGGCAACTCGAATCAGGCACAGGCACCGCGGCTGGTCTTTGAGAAGCGCGGGGCAACGTACCGGCTGGCCGAAGTGTACATGGCCGGGATGAATTCGGGCGCAGGGATTCCGGCGACGAAGCGCCAACTGCTGGTTGCGAAGCGTCAGAGCCCCGAGCGGATCGTGGTGGCCCTGGCGCGGTAACAGAAGACAGGCCAGGAGGCCTGTCCCACCGGGTAGCAGTCAATCACACCGGGCACTCCGAATCTTGAATACAATGGTGGGTTCCGGGCGGCGACCCGCCCCACCATTCCCCCGCAGAAGCGAGGGGAAGACGGAGAGCCTCGATGAGTTCAATCGCAATCAATGGCGGCGCGAATCGCACCGCCGCTTTTTATGAGTCCGTCGTCGGCAAGAAAGCAGTCATGGCCGCGACGGGCTTTGTTTTATGCGGATTCGTTCTGGGCCACATGGCCGGGAACCTGCAGGTGTACCAGGGCGAGGCGAAGCTGAACCACTACGCCGCGCTGCTGCAGGGGCTGGGCGGGGGATTGTGGGCGATACGCGGGGTGCTGCTGCTGTGCGCGGTGTTGCACGGCTGGACAGCGTTCCAGCTGTGGCGATTGAAGAACGACGCGAGGCCGCAGCCCTACGTCAAGAAGGCGAGCATTGCCACGACTTACGCGGCGCGGACGATGCTCTGGAGCGGGCCGATCATCGGAGCGTTTCTGGTCTATCACATCCTGCACTTCACGACAGGCGGGGCGCACCCCGATTTCAGAGCCGGCGAGGTCTACCGGAACGTTGTCACCGGCTTCCGCAATCCGGCCGCGAGCGTGTTCTACATCATCGCCAACATTCTGCTGGCGATCCACCTCTACCACGGCGTGTGGAGCATGTTCCAATCGTTGGGCGTGAACCACCCGCAGTACACGCCGAAGCTGAAACTGCTGGCCAAGGCGTACGCCTGGGTGGTGGGGCTGGGCAACGTCTCGATCCCGATCGCGGTGTTGACGGGCGTCGTGGGCGCCTCAGTGAAGTAAGAGGAAGGGAGCAAGGAAATGGCATTGAATCTGGACGCAAAGATCCCTTCCGGCCCGGTGGAACAGAAGTGGCAGAAGGCCAAGTTCGAGATGAAGCTGGTGAACCCGGCCAACAAGCGGAAGTACACGGTGATTGTGGTGGGTTCCGGTCTGGCCGGCGGCGCGGCGGCGGCGAGCCTGGGCGAATTGGGCTACAACGTGAAATGCTTCTGCTTCCAGGATTCCCCGCGGCGGGCGCACTCGATTGCGGCGCAGGGCGGAATCAACGCGGCCAAGAACTACCAGAACGACGGCGACAGCGTGTACCGGCTGTTCTACGACACGGTGAAGGGCGGCGATTTCCGCGCGCGGGAGGCGAATGTCTACCGGCTGGCCGAAGTGAGCGTGGACATCATCGACCAGTGCGTGGCGCAGGGCGTGCCGTTCGCGCGCGAGTATGGCGGCGTGCTTGCCAACCGCAGTTTCGGGGGCGCGCAGGTGTCGCGAACGTTCTACGCGCGAGGGCAGACGGGGCAGCAGTTGCTGCTGGGCTGCTACCAGGCGCTGGAACGCCAGGTGGACGCGGGCCGCGTGAAGATGTTCTACCGCCACGAGATGTTGGACCTGGTGGTGGTGGACGGCCGGGCGCGCGGGATCATCACGCGCGATATGGTGACGGGCGCGATCGACTGCCACGTGGCCGACGCGGTGTGCCTGGCCACGGGCGGCTACGGCAACGTGTTCTACCTGTCGACCAACGCCAAAGGCTCGAACGCAACCGCGATCTGGCGGGCGTACAAGAAGGGCGCAGGCTTCGCCAACCCGTGTTTCACTCAGATTCATCCGACCTGCATTCCGCAGAGCGGGGACTACCAGTCGAAGCTGACGTTGATGTCGGAGTCCCTGCGAAACGACGGGCGGATCTGGGTGCCGAAGACGAAGAACGACACGCGGGATCCGAACACGATCACCGAGGGGGAGCGCGACTACTACCTGGAGCGGCGGTATCCGGCGTTCGGCAACCTGTGTCCGAGAGACATCGCATCGCGGGCGGCGAAGGTGGCCTGCGACGAAGGCTACGGCGTGGGGCCGGGCGGACGCGGCGTGTACCTGGACTTCAGTGAGTCGATCGGAAGGCTGGGACAGAATACGATCGCGGAGCGGTACGGCAACCTGTTCGAGATCTACGAACGCATCACGGGTGAGGATCCCTACAAGACGCCGATGCGGATCTACCCGGCGGTGCACTATACGATGGGCGGGCTGTGGGTGGACTACAACCTGCAGTCGACCATCCCGGGGTTGTTTGTGCTGGGCGAAGCCAACTTCTCCGACCACGGGGCCAACCGGCTGGGCGCAAGCGCGCTGATGCAGGGGCTGGCCGACGGCTACTTCGTGATCCCTTACACGATGGGGAACTACCTGGCCGGCGTGAAGCCGGGCGGTGTGGACGAAACGCACGGCGAGTTCCGCGGCGCCAGGGAAGAAGTGGAGCAGCGGACGAAGAAACTGCTGTCGATCAAAGGCAAGAAGACGGTGGACGACCTCCATCGCGAACTGGGCAAGGTGATGTGGGAGGACTGTGGGATGGGCCGGACGGCGCAGGGGCTGGAGCACGCGCTGGAGCGGATCCCGGAGATCCGCGAGGAGTTCTGGAAGAACGTGAACGTGCCCGGCAGCGGAACAGAGCTGAACCAGAGCCTGGAGCGTGCGGGGCGCGTGGCGGACTTCCTGGAACTGGGCTAGCTGTTATGCCGCGACGCACGGATCCGGGAAGAGAGCTGCGGCGGCCACTTCCGCGAAGAGTACCAGACGGAGGAAGGCGAGGCGCTAAGGGACGACGCGAATTTCTGCCATGCGGCGGTGTGGGAGCACTCGGGCGAGGGCAAGCCTCCGGTGCGCCACGTAGAGCCGCTGAGTTTCGAATACGTGCACCTGGCGACGCGCAACTACAAGTAAGAGGCAACCGGACATGAAGATCATCCTGAACATCTGGCGCCAGAGGGACGCGAAGAGCGCGGGCAAGATGGTGCGTTACGAAGTGCCGAATGCGAGCGAGCACATGTCGTTCCTGGAGATGCTCGACGTTTTGAATGAAGAGCTGACGCGGAAGGGCGAGGACCCGGTGACGTTCGAGCACGACTGCCGCGAAGGCATCTGCGGCTGTTGCGGCTTCATGATCGACGGCGTGCCGCACGGCCCGCAGCGCGGGACGACGGTATGCCAGCTGCACATGCGGCACTACAAAGACGGCGACGAGTTGTGGCTGGAGCCGTTCCGGGCCAAGGCGTTCCCGGTGCTGAAGGACCTGATGGTGGACCGCAGCGCGTTTGACCGCGTGATTGCGGCGGGCGGATTTATCTCGGTGAACACGGGTTCGGCGCCGGATGGCAACGCGCTGCCGGTGGTGAAGAAGTGCTCGGATATGGCCATGGACGCGGCGGCGTGCATCGGGTGCGGAGCGTGCGTGGCAAGCTGCCCCAACGCATCGGCGTCGTTATTCGTGTCGGCGAAGATCTCGCACCTGGGGCTGCTGCCGCAGGGACAGGCCGAGCGCGACCGCCGGGCGATGCGCATGGTGATGAAGATGACCGAGGAGGGCTTCGGCTACTGCACCAACACGGGCGAGTGCGAGGCGGTGTGCCCGAAGGGCATCAAGATCGAGAACATCGCGCGCATGCACCGGGACTACCTGAAGAGCGCATTCACGTACAGGGAAGAGTCGCAGGCCGGCGGAGCAGGGTGATTGTGCTGCGCTGGCTCCTATTCCCGGCGCTGACGATGTCGCTGGGGTGGGGACTGCGCGGTTTCATCGGCGGCGGTCCGCTGGGGGCGATGATCCCCGGGGCGATGTTGGCGCTGTGCCTGGCGCTGCTGCTCAAACGGGACGGCGGCGAGGCGGGATTGCTGGCGGCGTTCGGCGCGGTGGGTGTCGGATTCGGCGGGCAGGAGACCTACGGGCAGACCGTCGGACTATCATTCCAGCCGGAGACGTTCTGGTGGGCGATCACGGGCTTCGCGATCAAGGGCGCGGCATGGGGCCTGCTGGGCGGGGCGTTCCTGGCGATGGCTTTGCGTCGGCCCGCACGGCGGGAGTTGGCCGCCGGGCTCGGCCTGATGGTTGCGGGAACGTGGGCGGGGTGGATCACGATCAACCACCCGAAGCTGGTCTACTTCTCCAACCGCGTGGACAAGCCGCGCGAGGAACTGTGGGCGGGATTGCTGCTGGGCGGGCTCCTGTTGCTCTTGTGGATGAGCCGGCGGGGCGGGGCTCGGCTGTTATGGCGATTCGCCGGCTGGGGCGCGCTGGGCGGCGGGGCGGGATTCGCGCTTGGCGCGGCGATCCAGGCCTGGGGGCGGCCCACGGGGATGAAGCCGTGGATCGACTGGTGGAAGATCATGGAACTGACATTTGGCGCGCTGTTGGGGATGGCGTATGGGTGGGCGGCCCACCGGAGCCGGACCGAGTTGGGGGCTTCCCAAGGGAAGGTCCCCAGGTTAAACGTGCCCTGGTCGCTGGTGGCGGCCGTTGTCCTGGCGCTGGTAGGGATCGGATTGGAGTACAGCCTGAAGATCCGTTTCGGCTACACGGTGGCGGGGAGCCTGTTGCTGGCCGCGGCGCTGTGGTCGGAACTGATCTCCTGGCAGGCTGCGATCACAGTGACGTGTTGCGCGTTCTTCATGGACCTGCACGAGGCGAAGCCGGCGGTGGGGGTGTGGGCAGGTTGGGTGGCAGTGGTGGTGGCGTCGGCCGTCGTGGCGTGGGTGACCGCGCTTCAAGCGCGCGCCCGGGAGATGTTTCTGCTGCTGACTTGGTGCGCGGTGGGGGTCTCGGTGTTGAAAGTGGCGTTGCCACCGGGGCACTGGTCGGTGGGGGGATTCGTGATGGAAGCGTCGTTTGTGGCGATGGCGGCGGGGTGCACGTGGTGGGCGATCAGGGGTGGCGGCGGAAGCTCAGCCCCAGCATGACCTTGCCGTCGGCGACGGGGCGGGGGGATTCGGCTGCGAGGTCGTAGCCGAGGGCGCGCAGGTGGGCGGTGACTTCGCCCTGATCCAAGAGGTTCGGGTGCACCGTCGAGAACGCGGACATGGTGCCGGGTAGGGTGCGATGGGGCGAGACGGCTGTGGCAATGTGAGGCGGGTTGGACTGGATGACGAGGAAGAGGTGCTCGGGCGCGAGGCGGGCGAGGGTGTCGAGCCCCATGCGCCAGTTGATGTGTTCGAGGACGAGGACGGCGGCTGCGGCGAGAAAGGAACCGCGGAGGGCGGAGCGCTCCAGGTCGTCGGCCACGCATGGGGCGCCGGGCAGTCTCTGACGGAGGCAGGCGAGGAAGGCGGGGTTGATATCGGAGAAGACGGGGCGGAGGCCTTCGAAGAGAGCGGGCGAGACAAAGTTGAACATCTGACCGGTGCCTGCGCCGGCGATGAGGATGCGCGCAGCGGGCGGAGGATCGATCCGGGCGAGGAATTCGGCGATGTGGAACGCGTTGGCCTGCGCCTGGCCGATGGTGGCCATGTGGGTCTCGTAATCCCGGGCTGTGATGCAGGAGGTCCAGGCGTCGCGCAACGATTGAGGCATAAAGTGACATTGTAGAAGGTGGTAACAGCCGATGGACAAGCGCATACAGTGATTCGAGCGGTACGCCTGGGGCGTGCTGGGGTGGAACGTGCTGGTGGTGCTGTGGGGGGCCTTCGTGCGGGCGACGGGATCTGGAGCGGGTTGCGGCGAGCACTGGCCGCTGTGCAACGGGGCGGTGCTGTCGCCGTCGCCGGCGATGACGACAGTGATCGAGTTCATGCACC
>JACRKW010000011.1 GCA_016215215.1 Acidobacteriota bacterium | reverse complement strand
GCGCTGCGCGTCGCTGGTGGAGTTCGTCGATGTCTACCCCACCCTTGCCGAACTCTGCGGCCTCACTCCCCCCGCCAACCTGGAGGGCCAAAGCCTGGCGCCGCTCCTCGACAACCCGGCGCGCCGGTGGAAGAAGGCCGCCTTCACGCAACTCAAGTTCGAGAAGCTCACCGGACGCAGCGTCCGGACCAGCCGCTATCGATACATCCGATGGGCGGGTGCGGGCGGCGGCGAGGAACTCTACGACCACCAGCGCGATCCGCGCGAGCTCACCAACCTGGCCGGCCGCGCCGAGGGCCGCAAGGCGCTCGAGCAACACCGCCGCGTTCTCGACGCCGGCTGGCGCGCCGCGCGCGCCTGACGGGCCGTTCCAAGGCTATGCGCCGGTCACCTCTCTCACCTTCGCAAAGAACTGCCGCTTGCGCTCCGTGTTGATGCCCCAGTTCACCGGCGGGCATTGGTAACCGTCCACATAGTTGCTCTTCCCCGGCTCGAAGTAGCCCCACGAGACGTACTCGCCGAGCGCCGCCAGCATGTGATTGTCGGACTCATCGAAGCGGAAGTGGTCGTCTTCGTTGATCATCACCGGCATCGGTCGGTACCCCGCCGCGGCGCGGCTGGCACGGATCATCTTGCGGATGCGTTCGGGGTTGTCCGGTCCGTTGCCGTGCAACAGCAGGAAGTCCGACGACTGGATCACATTGGACCTCGCCGGTGTTCCGCCGCCGTAACTGGTGCCGGCCAGCAACCGGCGCCCGCCCTTCTTCATGCCGCGGACCAGGTCGATCAGTTCGTGCACGCGTTGCGGCTTCAGAATCTCGTGGTCGTACGCCTTCACGTCGGTCTCGTTGTCGACCTCCACCAGCACGTTGCGATAGTCACGATCGAGCAGCCACTGCGTCGCGTTCACCACGGCGCGCCGCACGGCCGCCTCATCCCGCACCCGCTGGTCCTGGCCGAAGTAGAAATACCCGACAATCGCAACCATGCCCAACTCGTCGGCGCGGTCCAGGATCCTGGCCAGCCGGTTCATGTAGGCCGGCCGCAGGTTGCCGTCCGGGTCGATGGCCGTGTTTTCCCAGGGCTGGCTCTTCGAATAGCCTTCGGGACTCCCGCCCTGCAGGTTCACGGTGAACGCCAGCAGTCCGTGCCGCCGCCACTCCGCCAGCGCGGTGATGAACTCGCTGGTGTTGCGCTCCGGGTCCCACTTGCCCGTGTCGGGATAGGCCCACCTCCCGCGCGTCTCCGGATTCAGGTCGTCGAACGTCGCCTGCACCGCGCGGACGTTCATCAGCAGGCCCTCGATCTTCATGCCGTTGAACGTGCGACCGGCATAGGCCGGCTTACCGTTGATGAAGAACTTGTCGCCTTGGATTGAAACCCGCGTGCGGCGGCGTGGAGCAGCCTGCGCCGCCAGGGACGCAAGGGCCGCGCTTTGAAGAAAACTTCTGCGGTTCATATGGATGGAATCGTTGAGCTGAACTGCCTCCGGCCGGAGCCGGTTTCGTGGGCCGCCCCGGACGGCAGGCGCACCGTCGCGCTCACCCCCGGCGGAATGCTCACGTTTAGGATGAACTTCTTGTCTTCGACGCGCCAGTCCACCGTGACCGGACCGCGCGGCGTTTCAACGGATGCCTTCACCCAACGGATGTCTCCGACGGGTTCGGGCTGAATCACCAGGTGGCGCCACCCGGGCGCCGCAGGGTCCGGCCGGATGCCCGCCAGCCCGGCGTAGAACCACTGCTCGACGTGCCCGAGCATGAGATGGTTCTGCGAGCTGCGCGCGCCGGCGTCCCACGCTTCGGTGAGCGAAGTTGCGCCTGCGGCGAGTTGCGCCGCATAGCTCGGCGCCGTCTCTTCATTGGCCATCCGGAACACGGCGTCGCTGCGGCCGGCCTCCAGCAGCGCCGAAATGACGTAGGTGTAGCCGACGTCGCCCGCGCTGGTGTGATTGCCCCGGGCGGCGATGTCGTCGGCCAGCCTCTCGACCAGCGCCGCGCGCGATTGCTCCGGCGCCAGGCCCGCCACCAGCGGCATGGCCAGTGACGTCTGGCTGCCCGTCGCGTAGTTGTTCTGCGCGGGCTTGAAGAAGGCCTTCTGGAAGGATTCGCGCACCTGCGCGGCCTGCGCCGCGAAGCGGCGGGCGCCCTCCTCGTCGCCCAGCAACGCCGCGGCGCGCCCCAGCACAACCAGGTCCATGTACCACGTCGCCGTCGCCGTCAGTCCCAGCGGTGTCAGTTGCGATGCGCCCGGCGGCCGCGGCCCGATGTCGTACCAGTCTCCCAACCCGTGCCAGAGCAGGCCGTCGCGCGCTCGCGTGGCAAGGTACGCCACATAGGCCTGCATGGATTTGTAGGAGGACTCCACCGGCCCGCGGTCGCCGTACCACTTCCAGGAGTACCAGGGGATGAAAACGGAGGCGCTCCACCACTCGGGCGAGTCGCGGAAGCCGCCGCGGAAGGTCGTGTACTCCGGAGCGATGTCGGGAACCAACCCGCTGGTGAGCTGGGCTTCGCGCATGTCGCCGGCGATTTTCGGGAAGAATGTTCGCAGGTCCCAGTTGTAAAGCAGCGACGGGCCCATCAGGTAGCTCACCTCCAGCCAGCCCAACTTCTCCCGGTGCGGGCAATCGGTGAGCACGTGCTGCAGGTTGCTGCGCGCGGCCGCGTCGATTAGCGCGTGAATGCGGTTGAAGCGCTCGTTGGAGCACTTGAAGCTCCCGGTGCGGGGTGCGTCCAGGTGGACGAACTGTCCTTCCACGTTGTGGATCGTAGCGGCGCTCTCGATCTGCACGTAGCGGAAGCCGTAGTAGGTGAAACGCGGCGCCCACGACTCGCGGCCCTGGCCTTTCAGCGTGTACGTGAAGGAAACCGGCCCTCCGGACGAGCCCTGCGAAACCATCCCGCGCGCATCCAGCAACTCGCCGGGAATCATCCTGACACTCGCGCCCGCCGGCCCGCTGGCCGTGATGGCGGGCCAGCCGGAGAAGTTCTGCCCCAGGTCGTAGACACGGACCCCAGGCTTGGGCTCTGTCACCTTCACCGCCTGGAACGTCTGCTGCACCCGGATAGGCGGGCTCGCTTGCGCGCGCATCTCGCCGCCCGGGGGTTGCACGGAGGTGACGCGCAGCCAGGACGAGTCGTCGAAGCCCGCGCGGTCCCAACCGGGCTGCTCCAGCCGTGCGTCGTAGTCTTCGCCGCCGAAGATACACGAGAAGATCACCGGACCGTGCGCCGTCTTCCACGTGCCGTCCGTGAACACGTTCAGCGATGTGCCGTCCTCGAACTGCACGTTCAGTTGCATCGACAGCCGCGGATGGCCGAACGAGCCCGTGTACTTGGTGTAACGGCCGCCGGCCACGTTATAGAAGCCGTTGCCCAGCATCACGCCAATTGCGTTGGTCCCGGGTTTCACCATCGTGGTGACGTCGAATGTCTCGTACATCACCGTGGCCCGGTAGTTGGTCCACGCCGGCGCCAGCACGTGGTCGCCGGCCTTCGCGCCGTTGATGTGCAGCTCGTGGAAGCCCACGCCGGCGATCAGCGCCAGCGCCTGCCGCACGGGCCTGTCGATTGTCACGTCCTTGCGGAACATTGGCAGCGGCCCGGAGCGCAGGCTGTGGTCGGGATGCGCGATCCAGGCCGCCCGCCAGCCTGCGGGATTCACGAGCGCTGTCGTCCACTCGGCCGGCTCGCTCCACTCCGAAGGCCGGCCTCCGCCATCCCACACGCGCACCTTCCACCAATAGCGGGTGAGCGAGTTGAGGCCGGCGCCGCCGTACGGGATCCAGGCATTCTCCACAGAGGCCACCCGGCCGGATTGCCATATGTCCGCTCGTCCGGCCCCCAGAAGCGCCACCGACGACGCGACGTGAACTTCATACGCGGACTGCCGTTGATCGGATTCCTCTGATACCAGCTTCCAGCTCAGCCGCGGCCGCTCCACGTCGATACCAACAGGATTCCGGCGCGCCTCGCACTCCAGCGCGTAGGGGCGGATGGAAGCCATCGCCGAGGGCAGAACCAGGAAGGCGAGCACGCAGGCGCGGAACATCGCCCCCCATTGCATCACAGATGGCGGGAAATGGCGGAGGGAGCCAGAGGCCCTTTTCCGTTTTCGCGACACCTCCGTGAACAGAGCCGGCTTACAGGACGTCGCGCGGATGGAGCACAGAGATGCCAGCATACCGTCGAAAGTCCCGATCATTGAGTGTGAGCAGCAGCGGGACAGCGTGCGCCACCATGGCCGCCACCAGTCTGGCATCGTGAACCTGGACGCCTGCGACCGAGCAATCCAGCACCAACCGGCGCCACTCGGCGTGGACGGTCTCCGTGTCGGGCAGAAACAGAAACTTGCTCTCAATCAGTCTTGCCAGCGTGTCGGTCTGGCTACTGGTCAGCCCAAGTCCGTTCTTGTCTGTAGGGCGAGTGCAGACGTTCCAAAACTCAACCAGGTTCTGCGACACATAGCAGATCTGATCGCCGCGAGCAGCCAGAGTATCAATCGCCGATCGCACGGTGGCGTACTCAGGGTCGTTAGGATTCAGCAGCCGCAAAAGAACGTTTGTATCGGCGAGGACGCGCACTCTGGCCTCAGCCCCGATCTCTGTAGATGCTCTCGCGAGTCAAAGCATCTGAGGGCAGTGGCGGGAGATCTCGTCCCAACTCCGCCAGCTTGTCGAGGGTGGCCCGCAGATCCTGAGGACTTGCCGGGCGAGCGGGCTCGGTCCGGGCTAGATCTTCGATGACGCTCGTCAGATAAGCGTCGAGGGGGACACCTCTAGCGCGCGCCTGGGCGGCCAGGTTCGCTTCGACGTCCGGCCTGATCTCCAGTCTGACAGTCATACCCAACCCATTATCCCATTCCTGGAGGATGTCGAGTCCGAAGCAAGCGCGCGCGACGTGGCGGCGCGAAACATCACCCTCATGGCTCTTGGGCTTGTAGGCGCCCGCGCAGAGCCGCTATCCTTCCCGCATGGCGCGCCACGTGAATACCAGGCGGCAATTCCTCGCGTCCATTGGCGCGACGGTTCCCAGCGCGGCCGCCGCCGGTGTGGGTATCGTCGACACCCACACCCACTTCTACGATCCATCCCGGCCCCAGGGAGTCCCCTGGCCTCCCAGGACCGAGCCCTCGCTCTACCGCAAGGTGCTGCCGGACGAGTACATTCGCATGGTACGGCCGCTGGGCGTCACAGGCACTATCGTGGTGGAGGCCAGCGCGTGGCTCGAAGACAACCAGTGGCTGCTGGACCTCGCCGCGAGCACGCCGTTCATTGTTGGCGTGGCCGGGCGGCTGGAGGCCGGTGAACCCGGCTTCGACGCCAACCTGGAGCGCTTCCGCCGCGACCGCCTGTTCCTCGGCATCCGGCTGGCCGGCGCCGTCCTGGCCGAACGCCTCGCCCGGCCCGAGTTTCTCGGCGACGTGAAGCTTCTCTCCGAGGCCGGTCTCGCGCTGGATGTGCTCGGCGACGCCGCCAGCTTCTCCCACATTCTGCGTCTCACCGATCGCGTTCCACGCCTCCGCGTGGTCATCAACCACTTGCCGGTGGACGGCTCCGAACCGATGCTCGGGGAGTTCCGCCATCGTCCGCTCATCTTCGCCAAGGTCTCCGGCGTACTTCGAAGAGTGAACGGGCGCGTGCCCGCCAATACGGCTTATTACCGCGAATCGCTCGACCGCCTATGGGATGCCTTCGGCGAGGACCGGCTTATCTACGGCAGCAACTGGCCGGTCAGCGACCGCATGGCGCCCTACGCCACCGTCCTCGACGTCGTGCGTGAGTACTTCCAATCCAAAGGCGCCGCCGCCGGGAGCAGGTTCTTCCACGAGAACTCGAAAGCCGCCTACCGTTGGGCGCCGCGCTAGATTCGCCCGAACTTCGCCACCGCTTCCTGGATGCTTTTGAACTTCTCGATGAACGGGTACATCTTGTGCTCGGTGTCGTCCAGTTCCTGCGCCTTCTTCAGCACCTCGGCCGCCTTCTCGCGCGGCACCACGGCCACGCCGTCCTCATCGGCCACGATGATGTCATTGGGGCGAACCTGGACGCCGGCACACATCACCGGAACGTTCGAGGCCTTGAAACGGTAATGGTTCACCGAAGTCGAGGGTACGGTGCCCCGCGAGAAGACCGGGAACTGGATGCGCTTGATCTGTGGCGTGTCGCGGACTGAGGCGTCCACCACCGCCCCCGCCAACCCGCGGAACCTCATTGCCGTCGCCATCAGGCCGCCGATGCCGGCGATGTCGACTCCGTCCGGCAGGACCAGCACGTACACTGATCCGGCAGGAGCGCTGTCGATGGCGTCGAGCATCCCCTTGGAGACGGCGCTGCCTTCCTTGTGCTCTCCCTTCTCCATCTGTACGGTCACGGCCGGACCGGCGAATTTCGTGGTGAACACCGGCCGCATCTCGTGCGACATGTACGATCGCTGGCCGTAGAGTTGTTCAGTGGCGTCGGCGACCGAGGCCACCTCCACCAGGCGGAAACCCTCCATCAGTGGATCGCCCGAGGGTTGGGCGAGCAGGACGATGCCCAGCAGGGTGAGGGCGGCGAGAGCCGCGCAGAGCAGGTATTTCATGCGACTATTCTCTCTCGGATTCGGGCTGGCAATTCGGAGAGTCCCGATGTAGAGTCGGCTTGGGACGTCTATGCCGCGCAGCGAGCACAGCGCAACCGCCCAGAGCATCCCGCGTGTGTTGCCCCACGCGCCGGATGAATTGGCCGCCGTCCGGTTGCGCCGCCTGGGAGAGGGCGTCGGCAAAGTCGCCTACACCTCTGGCCATTGGGTGGTGAAGAGGGAGCGGACCCGCCTTGAAGTAATCGCCATCATCGCCGTCTGGAGACTCCTTCGCCGCCTGGAGCGCTTCCTGCCCGGAGCCTTAGGCCGCCGCTTGCGCTCGCGGCCAGCCGGACAGATCCGCCTGCTCCGCGCCATCGCCTACGCCGTCGTCCTGGTGTTGCCGCGCGGCCTGTGGTTCTCCTCCCACCTCGGTGACGTCTGGCGCCTCTACCGCAAGAGGGCCGCCGAAGGCGACCGTCTGGCCCGCCAGCATCTGGAGGACACCGGGCTTGTGCCTCGCCGCGTTACCTTTCCTCCTATGCGTGTGAAGATTGGTGGCTGGCCCGGGTGGCTCACCGTGTCGGAAGCGAGCGAGCGCGTGGAAAACACCCTCTACCATCGCCTCACCGAGCTTGCGCAACTCGGCCACTTTGACGAGATCGAGGTGTGGCTCGAGCGTTTCCTCGAATTGCGACAGGCCGGCTGGGGGCGCGGCGTCTTCTCGGTTGACGCCCACCTGAAGAACTTCGGCGTCACCGGAGACCGCGTCGTCCTCCTCTACACGGGCG
>JACRKW010000010.1 GCA_016215215.1 Acidobacteriota bacterium | reverse complement strand
GATCGATAGCTCGGCCGCGATGCTGGAACAGGCGCGCATTGCCTGCCCGCAGGGCGAGTTCATTCAAGCCGACCTGCTGGGATTCGACGGGCGGGCGGAATTCGACGGGGTCTTCTCCAACGCAGTGCTGCACTGGATCAAACCGCCGGAGCTGGCGGCGCGCCGTATGTGTGATGCCTTGAAGCCGGGCGGGCGCCTGGTGCTTGAAATGGGCGGGACGGGAAACGCAGCCACCCTGCGCGGCGCGGTGAATCGCATCCTGGCCGAGGACGGTCAGCCGCCGCGCGACCCGTGGTACTTCCCGGGGATCGGCGAGTATTCGCGCGTGCTGGAAGAGGCGGGATTCGAGGTGGTCTACGCCATGTTGTTCGACCGCATGACCCCGCTGGAGGGTGGTGAGCAGGGACTGGACAACTGGCTGGAGGTCTTCGGCGGACCGCTCCTGGAGGGCGAACCGCAGTGGCGGGCATCGGTGCTCAAGAGAGTGAAGAACGCGGTGCGGCCGCGTCTGTTCGATCCGGACAAGCCCGGGTGGAGCGTGGACTACCGCCGGCTGCGCATGGCCGCCCGAAAGCGCGTCTGAAACATGTTTCCCAAAGTCATTTCCATCGGATCATTCTTTCTGCCCACTTACGGGCTGCTGGTCACGCTGGGTTTCCTGACCGGCATCGCCCTGACGCTGAGGCTGGCCCGGCGGGCCGGGCTGGACAGCGAGAAGGTGATGAACCTGGCCGTTTACTGCGCGCTGACGGGGCTGGCCGGCGCGAAGCTGTTGATGTTCGTGATGGACTTCGACTACTACAGCCGCAATC
This sequence comes from Acidobacteriota bacterium, assembly GCA_016215215.1. Taxonomy (GTDB): domain Bacteria; phylum Acidobacteriota; class Terriglobia; order Bryobacterales; family Bryobacteraceae; genus Paludibaculum. Next base: position 6,707 of record JACRKW010000010.1, on the reverse strand, counting down.
CGGGGACGATCTTCTCCATCAGCACGCTACTGTCGGCGGGGGTGTACTATGGCGGCTTTCTTGCCGCGCTGATCTTCGCCTGGTTTTACATGCGGCGGCAAGGGCTGCCATGGCTGGCCACAGCGGACGTGTTCGCGCCGGGGGTGGCGCTGGGGCACGCCGTCGGCAGATTAGGCTGCTTTGCGGCGGGGTGTTGCTGGGGCGCCTTGTGCGAGCGGCCGTGGGCGGTGACGTTTACGAGCCCGGAGGCCCACGAACTGACCGGAGTCCCGCTGAACCTGCCCCTGCACCCGGCGCAACTGTATGAATCGGTGGCGGCTGGATTGCTGGCGTGGTGGCTCTACCGCCAGAGCCTAAAGAGCCATGCGCCGGGGCGCATTCTCGGGATGTACCTGGTGTTGTACGGCATCGCCCGCCTCATCCTGGAGACGTTCCGGTTCCACGAGCAAGCGCTGCCTTTTGGCGGGCCCTTGACCTGGACACAGTGGATCGCAGTGGGATTGGCGGTGTGCGGACTCCCGCTCTGGCGGGGAACTTTCACAGTTCTTCGCCGGCCGGCCCGATAAATGCCTGTTCCGCAGCCGCACTCCGGCAAGTCATAGCTAAAGGTGCAGATCTCGTCCGAGTCAGATCTGCAGTCGAGTGCGCTGCATCGCTTGGCCGGCTGGCGCATCCATTTTCGAAGAGCGTCTTCGAAGACCCGGTGTGGGCGGCCCTGTCAGGCGCCGGCCAGGATAAAGCACGGCCGGTTGTGGTACAGTCATTCACCATCGCCTGAGATCGGGCATTCCCGGGAGGCATTATGAGGAGCTGGAAGAGGGTAGAAGGGTTGTTGCTGGCGGTACTGGCGGTTTCGCCGGCATTGCCGGCGCAGGACCTGGCGGCGCGACTGCGGGAAGCTGAGGTGCGCGGCGAGGCACGACAGGTCCGGCAGGAACTGGAAAACGCGGTCAAGGGCAACCCGCGGGATGTGGCCACCTTGGCACTGCACGCCGATTACCTGGATCAGCGGCGCGATCCAGGAGCCCGCGCGGCCTATGAGCGGCTGCTGGCGGCGGCCGGCCAGGGAAGCGCGCAGGGCAAGGCGGCGTTGCGCCGTCTGGCTGTACTGGACCTGCTGGCGGGCGACCGTGCCGCGGCAGCGAAGCGCCTGGCGGCCTTGAACGACCCTGAAGTGGCCTTGGCCGCGGGGACCGCCACAGTGAAGGGGCTGCCCACGGGCAGTGTGGAGATCCCAGGCCCCATGCGCAGTTTCGCGCGGATGGCGGCGCTGAGCCCGGACCTGCCGCCCGGCGACGCCCTGTTGGCGCTGGCGCGGAACGTGGTGACCAACGGCTACCAGGCGGTAAGCGGTTCGGACTCCCTGGAGCCCACCGAGTACCTCAAATTCGCCGGCGAGTCCAAGGTGATCCAACTGGAGAACTGCAACTCCACGCGGACCGGAGAGCTGCTCAAAATTCTGGGCTTCCGCATGCGCGGGGGCTGCGGCAGCGACGTGGTGCTGGAAACGGTGAACGCCACCCGGGCGTTCCTGGCGATGGACTCCGGCTTCCCGCTGGCGGAATTGGAGCAGGCGCTGCGCACCAACCGGCCGTTCACTCTGGATTACAAGCCGACGCGAGTGCCCGTGCTGTACTCCTCCGAGTACTGGCTCTCGGCGAAGGAGAAGCAGAGCGGCGTATTCATCGACGCATTCCTGAACGATCCATCGCTCTGCCGGCTCTACCTGGGGCTGGCCAAGTTGGATCCCGAGACGGCCGAGGAGATGAAGAAGGCCTTGCCGGTGACGCGCATCCGCGCCTTCGCCCACGTCTTCGACTTCTTCGGCGGGATGTTCCGCATCCGGGAAGGCAAGGTGGGAGCGCCTGGCGGTGCGCGTTCGGCGGCGGCGTGGAGCGAACTAGCCGGGGCCTCGCCGGATGACGGGGTCAAGTTCGTGGAGAAGCTGGTCACCAAGGACGACGGCTGGCTGGCGAGCTACTACGACTCGCTTTCGCGCATCCACGGGCCGGTAGCGGAGTACCTGACCGAGCCATCCAGACTGAAACGGTTCTATGCGGCGCTGCGCGGGAAGGTGACCAGCCCCGGCCCGGCGCGGCCGGTGTTCCGCGCCAACACCGACCTCATGCTGTTGACGACTCGGCTGCAGGTGAAGGACGGCAAGCCGCACATCCCCGGCGGCATCGAGGTTTGGAAGCGGCTCTTCATCGAGAGCCCGCACGGCAAGTACGACGGCAAGCTGACGCGGTCGGCCGCGGGATGGAAGGAAGCCGACGATGTGCTGGAAGCGCTGTTCGGGCTGTCGCGGAAGGCGGTGGAGAACGAGCCGCTGAAGATCTACCTGGCCATCAGCGACGTGGACCGGCGGCGGGCCAAGCCGCTGGAGCAATCCACGGTGGAGAGGATGGTGAACCGCTGGAGGGCGTTCGGCGGGCAATATCCCCTGTTCAGCGAAACACCGGCGGTGTCGGACAAGACCATCCTGCTCTATCTGGACGCGGCGCAGGCGGTCAGCGAATTGAGGGACAACGGCACGAAATCGGACGCGGCCGGCATTATGCAGTCCCTGGCCGGCATGTGGCAGGTACTGGTGAGACAACGGCTGATTCCGGCCGGGCAGGCCGATGCGACGCTGGTGGCGGTGTTGGAGCCGTTCCTGAAGTCGAGGAGCGCCGCCGAGTTGTTCGACAGTGGCCGCAACGGGGTGGCGACACTCCAGAAAGCCGCGGGAGTGGCGGCGGGCGCGAATCCGCAGGACCGGATGCTGGACCTGATGGCCGGCGCCGTGAATCCAGCGGACGAAGAGACACACCAGGCGCTGCTGACTGAGATGATGCGCGGCTTCGAGGCGCAAAAGCTGGTGTCGCTGAAAGTGCTCTTTGATCTCGACGATCACCTGGCGGCGGCCGCCCGCGGCGACAAGGGGAATACCGCGCTGACCAACCGGCTGGTGGCCCGGGTATCGGACCTGAACCTGCCCAAGGCGTCGCTCAGCTCTCAGGAGCGAAACGCGTTCGCCTTCGGCTACTGGACCGAGAAACACATCGAGAACCAGCGGAAGCTCAACTTCCGGGCGGTCATCGAGAAGGCGGCCAACCAGCCGGAGAAACTCAAGGATGCGCGCGGCTTGCTGACCCCGCTGCTCCGGGACACGCTGGTAGGGCTGCTCTACATCCATTACGCCCCTCCCGGAGCGCAGGTGTTATACACCAACCCGTTGTTTGCCCGCAGCCATGATTTCATCGGCATCCAAGGCAACAACCAGACGTGGAAACCGACGGAGGTGCTGGGGTCCGGCTGGCCTTCCAGCGCCGGCGGCAGGCTGGTGGGCTCGCTGATCCATCTGCCCTATGCTTTGGCGGAGGCCGAGCAGAACTTCCTGATTCCTACTCGCGAGCAGGCGCTGATCTGGGGCGACCTGGTTCCGCAGATGCTGGTGAGTTCCAAGCTGCCGCGGTTCTGGAACGTCGAACCGGTGCAGACGCACTACGTGGGTCTGCATATGCGGGTAGGAGAAACGCTGCTGGCCGAATCGGCGTTTTCGGCCGGGACTCTTCGGCGCACAGTGGAGGTCCTGGACCGAGTGGCCCCGCCGGCGCGGGTCCGGCGGGTGGCCGACCATCTCGCCGCCGGTGAAGTGACCGCGGCGATGGAGCAGGTGACGCCATCGGAGTTGTACCAGCTTGGCGTGGCGGGCGTCCAGCAGGGCTTCGGCGGCGGTATTCCGGCGGCCGGGGAGATCAGGAGACTGGAGGCAGCCGCGCCGCAGCTTTGCAGCCAGACAGCGGTGTCGGAGTCGTTCGGCACGCCCAAGCCGACGCTGACCAATTCCCAGCACCCCGAGTTGCTCTACCTGCGGACATTCCCGACCTTGATGGGCTACTCCAGCCGTATCCTGGCCGAGAGCTGGGAGTCCAACAACCTCTTCTTTGCGAGCCTGGCGGACGAACTCTACCTGTCTCCCTCGCAACTCAATGTTCTGTTGCCGGAATGGACCCAAAGGACCGTGGAACAGATCTTCGCCACGCATCTGGAGGACTGGCCGGCGCTACTGCGCTCCATGCGCACCATCGCCGACGGCGTGCGCGCGCAGACCCGCAAGCTGCAGGCGCTGGAGACCAAAGCAGGCCTGTAAGACCGGCCGATGACGGAGAGCCCGATGAATCTCACTCGCAGACACTTTTTCGCCACCGCCGGAGGCTCCATGATCCCGGCCGCCACGGCGCCGGTCCTGCTGGCGCAGGACACGCGCCCCACCTTCCGGGTGAAGGTGGACATGGTTGTGTTGAGCTTTACCGTGACCGATTCCCGCGGCCGTTACGTCAACGGGTTGAAGCCGGCCGACTTCAGCATCAAGGAAGACGGCATCCAACAGAAGATCAACACCTTTGCCGAGGGCAACAAGCCGCCGGTCCAGATCCTGGAGGACGGCTCGGTCAAGCCGCTGGTGACGGTGCAGGCCGATCCGGAGAAGGGCGGCATCGCCACCGACGCCTTCGTGGGCACCAACGTCTTCGTGCTGTTCGACACCTCCAACTACATGTATCGGGGCTTCGTCTACGCGTCGGACGCCATCGCCGACTTCGTCCGCGGTCTGGACCGCGCCGATTCGGTGGCGGTCTACACCTTCTCCCGCAACCTGTCCAGGGCGGCTTCGCTGACGCGCGAGCGTTCCGAGGTGTTGCAGGGCCTGCGCAAGGCTGTGGTGAGCAGCTTGACGAACCGCACCTGCGCGGCCTCGATCTCGGTCGCCCCGCGCAGCACGTGGACGGCGCGGAACCCCTCGCGCTGCAGCTTCGGCAGCGACCGCTTGAGCGCGGCCGCGTGCCGCCGGACGACGTGCGCGCCGTGGCGGAGGACGAGGGAATCCCGATCTACGTCATCTCCACCAGCGACGTGAGCCGCGACCCGATTTCAAGCGGCGTGTTCAGGCGCCTGGCGTCCCGCACCGGGGGGAAGAGCTTCTTCGCCAGAACGTGGCAGAAGCAGGTGGAGGCGTTTGAGGCGATCCGGGAGGACCTGGGGAACTCCTACACGGTCACCTACTACCCGGCGCCCAACCCAAATGAGGGGTTCCGCAAGATCAGCGTGGAGGTAAAGACCGACCTGGCGCGGAAGTACCGCATCAGCGCGCGGCCTGGGTACAGGCCTCGTACCGGCGTCTGAGCCCGAGCCAAGACGGCCACCGCCGCCTGTGTGCTAGATTCAGAGTTTGGTCATAGCCTGAGGCGGTCTTCGTGCAAGTTTTCCTGCAAGGCAAGTTGCTTGGTGTGGAGCCATTTCTCCTGGACACGCGGGACGGGTTTGCCCCGCTGGCCGGGCGCTGCCTTTACGTGTCTCTGCTCGCAGAGGTACTGCCCCGGGCGCTGCTGCAACACCTGGGCCTGGCCCCGGAACTGCTTGGGTCGGCCGGCGGCGGTCAATTCCTGGTAGCCCTGACTACCGAGAGCCTGTCGCAGGCCAACGAGTTCCTGGTGGATGCGACCAGGCGTCTTTCCGCCTTTAGCGGCCAGCGCCTTCGGCTGGCCTGGGCGGCGACAGAGAACCTGGGCGCCTGGAGCGATGTGCGCAAACGTCTGGACGAGCAGTTGACCCGCTGGCGGGGCGCCGATGCGTTCGAGCCGGAGGGGCTGTTCGAGCCTTTCGCCAGCAGCCCCGCGGACGACTGGTTCCAGGCGCTGTACCGCGATCTGCCTGCGTCGGCCGCGGCGGTCTGGAACACCGAATGCGTAGGGATGCTGGCGCGCGAGGGCGAGCCGCATTGGCTGGCAACGCACTTCGCCACCGGACCTGCCGGACAGGCATCTCTGGCCGAAATGGCGCGGCGGGCCCGGGGCCGGAAGGCCTGGGGCGTGTTGCGCGGAGACGTGGACCTGTTTTCCCAACGGCTGCGCAAGGCGCAGAGCGTGGAGGAGCATATCCAGCTTTCGGTCTTCTTCAAGCAGTTCTTCGCGGGAGAGGTGCAGGTACTTTGCTCGCAGCCTGAGTTTGCCGCCAAAGTGGCCGTGCTTTACACCGGCGGCGACGACTTCGCCATCGCCGGGGCGTGGGACGCTCTGATTCCATTCGGCCGCGAGATGGAGCGGCTGTTCCAGCGCTCCTCCGAGGAGCTTCTGAAGGAGTTTCCGGGCGCCGAGGGCAAGACGCTCTCGATGGCGGTGGCTCTGGCGCCGTATGTCGATTCCGAACCGGCCGACGTGCTGGCCGAGGCAGGGCGTCAACTGGAGATCGCCAAGAGTTCCGGACGGGACTCCATCGCGCTGTTTGGACGGGTGCTGGACTGGAAGCAATTGGGGGAAGCCGCCGAGTTGCGCAGCGCCATGCTGAGGCTGGTGGACGCCTTCGGCTGCCCGCCGCAGTTTCTGGGCGAACTGGGGTCCTTCTATCGCGAAACGGACCGGATTCTGCCGGCCCGTAGTTCGCGGCGGGTCATCGAGACTCAGCAGCGGCCTTGGCGGCTGCACCGCAGGCTGAACCGGGTTCTGGACGGCCCGGAGCGGAACAGGGATTATCAAAAGGCCCGCAACACGGTACTGGCGGCGTTCTTGACGCGGGGCCAGGCTCAGTTGAAGCTGAAACCGTCGGGCCGCGTCGCCCTGGAATGGGCGCGATTCACGGAAGAAACCGAGTAAGAGGCTGAGTACAATGAGCGAACTCGAACCGCAACAAAGCACGCCGCCCGAAACGGCGCCCGAAGCTCCGGCGGA
>JACRKW010000120.1 GCA_016215215.1 Acidobacteriota bacterium | reverse complement strand
CAGCCAGCGGGGCGAGATGCCGGAAGTGAGTTTGGCGGAGTCGAGGGTCTTCTGAGCGGAGGCAAAGTCGCCCGAAGCGGCGGCGGCGCGAACTTCCCTCACCAAGGAGGGCTGCTGTGCGAGCGCGGCGGAGACGAGCAGGATGAATAGGGGCTTCATGAGGGTTTAGGCGAGGAGGAAGCCGCCATCGGCGACGATCACCTCGCCCGTGATGTAAGACGCGCGATCGCTGGCGAGGAGAGTCGCGATTTCGGCGATTTCTTCGGGCTGGCCAAGGTGGCGGATGGGCTGGCCGCCGAAGACGGCCTGGCGGCGTTCTTCGTCCTTCCAGAAGAACTCGCTGAGGCGGGTCTGAATGAGGCCGGGGGCGATGGCGTTGACGCGCACGCCGCTGGGGCCGAGCTCAAGGGCGTACGACTTGGTCATCATGATGAGCGCTGCCTTGGTCATGGAGTAGAGCAGGCTTTCGAATTGAGGTTTGATGCCGGCGACGGAGGCGATGTTGACGATGGAGCCGCTGCCGCGCGCGCACATGGCGGGGGCGAGCGCCTGGATGAGGCGGAAAGTGGATTTCAGATTCACCTCGACCATCTTGTCGAAGGCAGACTCGTCGAGGGAAAGGCAGGGACCCTGGGCGACGTTGGTGGCAGCGTTGTTGACAAGGACATCGACGGGACCGAGCTCGGAGGTAACGCGCTCGATGAGTCGGGCGAGATCGTCCGCGCGGCCGATGTGGGCGGCGATGGGGAGGACGCCGGGGCCGATGGAGGTGGCCACGGAGTCGAGCGACTCCTGCTTGCGCGAGCAGATGGCGACGCGCGCGCCCTCACGGTGGAAGGCACGGGCGATGGCCTCGCCGATGCCGCGGGAGGCGCCGGTGACGAGGGCGGTCTTGCCGGAGAGAAGCATGGCTGGATCAGAGGCCGAGGAACTGGCGGGTCCACTGCATGGAGGCTTCGAAGTCCTCGCGCTCGCGGGCGGCGGCCTGTTCCTTGGGGACAGGGGCGCGGGGCGGTTGGGACGATGACCTCGAGCGACATGGCTTTGCCCGGGCAGAGTTCGACGAAGCGGCGGAGAAGGCGGCCGATGTCCACGTTGCCTTCGCCCATGCGGGTCCAGTTGACCTGGGAGCCGGCGTCGTCGTTCCAGATGTAGGAGTCCCGGATGTGGCTGGTGAGGATGTAGGGGGCGAGGGTTTCGAGCGTGAGGTGGGGATCCTCGAGGACCCAGCAAGGGTTGCCGGAGTCGAAGCAGGCTCCGATGACGTCTTTGCCGGCGCCTTCGATCAGGATCTTCAACTCGCGAGCCTGAAGGTCGCCGGCGTGGTTCTCGATGGCGATGCGGAGGCCCATATCGCGGGCGCGCGGGGCGACCGCGCGCAGGACCCGGATGGAGTCCTCGATGCGAGCTTCAATGCCGCCGGGGGTCTTGCGGTCGGCGGCGGTGCCCTGGAAAGCGCGAACCAGCTTGGAGCCGGCAAGCTGGGCGGCCCGGAGGACGCGTGTGAGCTGTTCCTCGGCCGTGCCGGCCTTCGGGTCGAAGGCTGTGGAGGTGGGGCAGATGGAGCGCATGCCGATCTCAAGCTCGATGCCGAGCTTGCGGGCATGGTCGCCGACCTTCTTCACATGGTCGTCTTCCAAAGAGCCGAGAAAGCGGATCTCCGAGAAGTGAACCGTGGAGACGCCGAACCTGGAGCAGTAGTCGAGGTGCTCAAAGGCGGTCCAGCCCTGCGAGCGCAGGCTGAAGAGGTCGACGCCCAGCTTGACGCCGGCCGGCGCGGCGGCCAGCGGTGCGGCGGCCAGGGAGGAGGCCAGAAACTCGCGGCGGAGCATGAAGTACATTATGCGGCAAGCTGCCGGTAGGTGAAGAGCTGGACGTTGTTGGCGGCCAGGAGGTCGCGGGCCTCATCGCTGGTCCAGAAGAGGAAGTCGGCCCAGCGGTACTCCCAGGAGCCGGTGACGGCGCGGATTTCGGCGTCGTCTTTGGCGAGGTGGATGATCAGCTTGGTGACGCCTGGCTTGAGGCCGGCGATGAACTGCCGGTAGCTCTCGCGGCGCTCGGCGGGGGTGCGGCCGGGGACGCCAGTGACAAGGCGGTCGAGCATGCGGTAGCCGGCGGCTTCCTTGGCCTTGAGCATGTCGGGGGTGATGGGGTAGCCCTTGAGCTCGGCTTCGGCGTCGGGGGTGGGGCGGGGCAACATGCAGGGGACGCTGAACTCCTTGGAAAGCCGCGTGTAGACGTCGAAGTAGTCGGGACGGGCGAAGAGCGTGCCCATGTGGGAGTCGAGGTGGGTGAACTGGATGCCGTATTCGCGGGCGCGCTGGATCTGGGCGCGGAGTTCGGTCTCGATCTCGGCGGCGGAGGCGTTCATGGCGGCGGACCGCACGTCGCGCCAGGTGTAGCCCTCTTTGTCGATGAGGCCCTTGACCTTGTCGATGGAGGCGACGGGGCGCCACCGGTAGTACTTCCACTCGCTGGTGAGCGTGCAGTGGATGCCCAGGTCCTTCTCGGGGTGGGCCTTGGCCCAGTCGGCGAACTCCTGCACCCACGGGCAGGGGAGCATGACGCTGGCGGAACTGACCAGCCCCTTGGTCATCGCATCGATGGTGGCGAGGTTGACGGAGTGGCACATGCCGGCGTCGTCGGCGTGGACAATAAGGCGCTTGGCGTCCGTGCCGGCGGGGGGTGGCGCGGCGATGGCGGGGGCGGCGAGGGAGCCGAGGGTCCCAAGGAAGGAGCGTCGTTGCATCACTCAATTAAATCGCATTCAACTCCCCACGGTTCAATCGCGAGAGCGCGGGGTGTATTCTGAAGGGCGTCGGGGTACTTACTATGAGGCCATATTCTCTTGTTTTCCTGTTGAGCCTGGCGTTGGCGACGGCACACGGGCAGACCGTGACCGGCACGCTGGAGGGCCGTGTAACGGACGCGCAGGGCGCGGCCGTCGCGGGCGCGAAAGTGACGGCGCTGAACGCCGAAACGGGGCTGAAGCGAGGCACGACAGCCAATGGCGAAGGGCTGTTTCAGTTAACCTTCCTGCCCATCGGGCCATACACGGTGACGGTGGAGGCGCAGGGGTTCGCAAAGACGAACCGGGAAACGCCCGTGGAATTGAGCGCCATCAAGGTGCTGGACTTCTCGTTGAAGCTGGCGAGCGTTTCGACGGAGATGACGGTAACCGATGATGCGCCGGTGCTGGAGACGTCGCGCGGCGACCTGAAGGCGACCATCGAGAAACAGGTGATTGAGGACCGGCCTCTGTCGTCGCGGAACATCCTGTCCCTGGTGGAGATGCTGCCAGGATTCCAGAGCTCAGGCGGGTATAGCGGGGTGAACAATCCGACGCTGTCGTCGGGGAGTTACGTGTCGTTCAACGGGACGGGGACGCGCTCGGCGTCGTTCCAGATCGACGGCGTGGGCAACGACGATTCCAGCGAGGGGACCAACCGGCAGAACGTGAACATCAGCGCGATCCGCGAGTTCCAGGTGCTGGCCAACGCGTATCCGGCGGAGTTCGGGCGCGCGGGCGGCGCCGTGGTGCTGGTGCAGACCAAGAGCGGCACCAACAGGTATCACGGGGACCTGTACGAGTTTCTGCAAAACGAGAAGCTGAACGCCAACGGATTTTTCGCCAACTCTTTTGGACGGCTGCCGTCGGGGGCGATGGTGCAACCGCGGGCGCCCTACCGGCGCAACCAGTACGGCTTTACGTTCGGCGGGCCGATTGTGAAGAACAAGCTGTTTTTCTTCTTGAGCTTTGAGCAATCCAAACACGTGCAGTATTCGACCTTCAACCGCTTCACGCTCCCGGAGGGAACCAAGATCCAGGTGGGCGACTGCAAGCTGTGCGTGAATCCGGCGCAGCATCCGAACCTGCAGGCGGATGTGAAGTGGATGCAGGGGATCCTGGACCGGTTCCCGAAGGTAAAGCCGAACAATCCTGTGGCATGCCCGACTTGCTACACGGAGCAGAAGTCGAACTACTGGCCGGCCGGCGACATGAGCGGAAAAATGGACTACCAGGCCGGCGCCAGGGACACGTTCGCGGCGCGGTTCCAGTACAGCCGGCAGCGGCGGCGGTCGGCGGAGTTCATCCCGGGTGAGGCGGCGTGGCAGAACAACAAGCAGCAGAACGGCTCGCTGACCTGGACGCACATGTTCGGGCAATCGACCTGGGGCGAGTTCCGTTACGGGCTGGGGTTGCGGACGACGCGCGTGGACATCAGCGCCGGCAACGACACACCCATCGTGCGCATCAACAACCCGACGGCGTACTCCATCACGACGCTGGGCAGCGCGGGCAGCTATCCGATCAACCGTTTCCAGACGGATCACCAGTTTGTGTACAACTTCTCGATGATCCGCGGGAAGCACTCCATCCGGACGGGAATCGACTGGCGCCGGCTGGCGCTGGACGATGTGGCGGACAACTACTCGCGAGGCTGGTGGACGTTCGCCGCGACGGGCGTAGTGGGGACGGCGGACCGCTATGAAGGCTGGGAGAACTTCCTGCGCGGCTACGTGACGAGCTTCCAGAAGGGATATGGGAGTTTCTCGACGCTCAACCGGATGGGCGAGATGAACCAGTACCTCATGGACGACTGGAAAGTGCTGCCGACCCTGACTCTGAACCTGGGGGTGCGTTGGGAGGCGGTGTTCGCTCCGTCGGAGGTAAACAACCGCATCAAGTACAACTACGGGACGTTCAACGGTGTGCAGCCGAGGTTCGGGCTGGCGTGGACGCCGGCCTTCCGGGGCGGGTTGCTCGAGAAGATCACTGGCGGACCAGGCAGGAGCGCCGTGCGGGCGGGCTTCGGGATGTTCAACAACCGGATCTTCATGTCGGTCTTCTCGCAAGGCGGGGCCAGCCTGCGCAGTTCGCTGCCCTACGGCGTCTACCGGAGCTTCGATCCGGGCTACAACACGGCGGACCCGTCGAACGGATTCCTGTGGACTCCGGACGCGCCGAACTTCAACCCGGGGCGGATCGACATCGCGCGCACCGATCCCGGGCTGCGGATGCCGAGCATCCAGCAGTACCACCTGACCCTGGAGCGGCAGCTTCCCTCGAAGATCAGCGTCAGCATCGGCTACAACCGCACGCGCAGCATCGGGCTGTTGCAGAACCAGATTGTGAACCGCGCACAGTTCCCCATTCTGAGCCCCGTGGACGGGGTGCTCTACGACAAGATCGACGCCAACCTGGGGAATACGAACCCGGCGCCGGGCTACATCTCGATCGCGCAGCCTCGGACCAATCAGCGGCGTCCGGACAAGAACTACGGCAACGTGTACATCTACTCGAACAACTCCTGGGCGTATTACAACGCGCTCCGGATCGAAGTGAAGAAGCGGTACAGCAACTCGCTGCACTGGCAGGCGGCCTATGTGTTTGGCAAGACCATCGACACGGGCTCGGACATTACCGCCGGCGCGACGATCACGGAGAACGCCGGGCCGATCACCATGCGGGGGCTGAGCGACCTGCACCAGGCCCACCGGCTGAACCTGAACGCGGCCTATACGTTGCCGTGGTACGCCAAGTCGCGCGGCTTCGTCCACGCCTTCCTGGGGGGATGGAAGGTGTCGGCGAATTCAACGATGGCGAGCGGGAATCCGTTCACGGTGACGTCGGGCTACGACACCAACGCGGACGGGCTGGCGAATGACCGGCCGATCCTGCTGGACCAAAGCCTTTACGGGCGAACCGTGGACGGTGGGCGTGTGGATCCATCGACCGGCCAGCAGATCTCGGTGGGACAGTTGCCGATCAGCGGCTTCTTCGCGACCTATGCGACGCCGACGGCGCAGCGGCCGTTCGATCCGGGCGGCACCGGCAAGGGCACTCTGGGCAGGAACACCTTCTTCGGCCAGGGGATCTTCAATCTGGATCTGGGCGTGCACAAGGTGTTCCACGGTTACCGCGAGGGGCACAGCCTGACCTTCCGGGCGGAGATGTTCGGCGCGACCAACACCCCGCGATTCGGCTACCCGACGCGGGCGACCAATAGCCAAAGTTTCGGGCGGATTGTGGATACCTACAGTCCGTTCAACTTCGTGGGAGCGTTCCGGAGCGACACGGGAGCGCGCATGGTGATGCTGGGGCTGCGGTACGCGTTCTAGAGGAGCCTCACCCACCAAGAAGGAACTTGGCCAGCCTGCGGAGGAGAGCCTCTGCTCTTCGGCGGGCAAAGGCTCCAAACAGCGCAAGTGCGCCTGCGACGCACAATATCGCCGTCCAGAGGATTCCTCGTAGAGAGTCTGTTTGCACCGGCAGGCCCGCGCGATCGGCCATGTGGAACAAGGCGAAAAGGCCGAGAACGACAGCAAGTCCCGTCACCCAAAGCAGGAGAAGATCGCGCGTTCGATCGTCTGGCCCACCGGCTCGGCCGATCATCACCAGTAGGTAGTAATCTTCTTTGCTGAGAATTGCGATGGCATCAGTCCAGAGGCTAGCCTCTCCCCGGGCATTGTTGCGGGCGCTGCGGATGAGTCGTGCGATCTTCTCTTCGTATTCCGCTTGACCAGATTCTCGTTCTGAGTCGAGGTCTGCAACAACAAGTCCGGGCGTCGCCGAACCGGATTCAGAGAAGTAGAGCATGTTGCGCTCTGCCTCGGAGAGCGGAACACCCTGCCGGCGAGCCTCACTGACAATCCTGCCGACGAGAAACTGAAGGGCGTCGCGAGAGCTCGCGAACTGGCTCATTTCGCCATTCTACGCGTGAAGACGGGGAGAGCGGCTTGCGAGGATTCGGAAACTCCGTTGGGCGGCTTGGTGTCCAACCACCCAGGTTGCGGAATGCGAAAGGTATTCTGTTGGTGGCTAGTAGCGCTGCTGTATTGGTCGATCGCCGTGCAACTTCTAAAGTCGGCAAGCCCGGTCTTCATGGACGGTGGCGGCCCGATGCCGAGCTTTTACTGGGGACGGGCGCCGCTTCCCGACTTGGCGGAGTACTACAGCCACCGTAGTTACTTCGACATGCTGTACTCGCTGCCCTATGCCGTGGCGGGTCTGGTCATGACGATCATTGGATGTTCGATTACCCCGCTTGTTGTCCGCCGCCTCAGGCACCCGTGGTCAGGCACAGCGATGGGGACAGCGGTGGGGGCAACGGCGGCCAGCTTTGCGTTGCTATCTTTGGCGGCCCTTGCTTCCGATGTGGGCAGCTTGATGGGAGCGTGGAGCGCGCCCCGGTTCTACTTGTCTCGCGACGTCGACCTCTACCGTGTCGTTGCCATGACCAAAATACTGGTGCCGACCTCTCTTCTCAGCGGCGCAGTGGCGGCGTGGGGGCGCTGGGCAGTTGGAGCTAACCGAGTATTTCCGGGTTGAGCAGGTTCGGCGGGCGCTGGCCGGAGAGGGCGGCGGCGGCGTTTTCGGCGGCCATCATGGACATGCGGCGGCGCGTGGCGATGCTGGCGCTGGCGATGTGGGGGGCGAGGACCACGTTGGGCAGCGTGAGGAGCTTGGGGTGGAGCGCGGGCTCCTGCTCGAAGACGTCGAGGCCGGCGGACCAGATGACGCGGCGTTCCAGGGCGTCGGCGAGGGCGGCCTCATCGACGACGGGCCCCCGGGCTGTGTTGATGAGCACAGCGGTCGGCTTCATGAGCGCCAACTCGGCCGCGCCGATCAGGTGCTTGGTCTCCGGCAGCAGGGGCACGTGGAGACTGACAAAGTCTGAGCTGCGGAGGAGTTCGTCTTTGGAGACGAGGCGGGCGCCGAGCTCGCTCTCGATTTCAGGGGCGGCGGGGAATGCATCGCAGTAGAGGATGTTCATGCCGAAGCCGCGGGCGCGGCGGGCGACGGCGATACCGATGCGGCCGAAGCCGAAGATGCCCAAGGTCGCCCCATGGATGTCCTGGCCTGCGAGCAGGTCGATGAGCCAGGTCTTCCACTGGCCCGAATGGACAAAGGCGTGGGCCTCCGGGATGCGGCGGGCGGCGGCCATCAGCAGGGTGAAGGCGAAGTCGGCCGTGGTCTCGGTGAGGACGCCCGGGGTGTTGGTGACCATGATGCCGCGGGCGGTGGCCGCCGGGACGTCGATGTTGTCGTAGCCGACCGCGACGTTGGCGATGATCTTCACGCCTTCCAGTTGGGCGAGCACGTCAGCGCCGAGCTTGTCGGTGAGCTGGCTGACGATGGCCTGGCAGCCCCGGGCGCGCTCGATGAGTTGGGGGGTGGAGAGACCGGCGTCGGTGGCTTCGTAATCAACCGGGAAACTGCGCGTGAGGAGGTCTACCGCTTCCGGGTAGACGCGTTTGGTGATGAGAATCTTCGACATGGAAGTAAACAGCCGCGATTGTCGCACACGGCGGCGGCGGCATACAATTGAGGCTTCCCGGAAGGACACTATTCATATGGCACAACTCGGATTTCTCGGACTCGGCATCATGGGCGGACCAATGGCGCGGCACCTGTTGGAAGCCGGCCACAGGGTGGCGCTGTGGTCGCACACGGCGTCCAAAGCTCAGGAGCTGGCCGCGAAGGGCGACGCGCTGGTATGCCAGAGCCCGAAGCAAGTGGCAGAGAACGCCGACATCATCTTCCTCTGTGTCGGCGACACGGACATGTCGGCTAAGGTGACGCTGGGCGAGGGCGGGCTGATCGAAGGCGTGAAACCGGGCTCGGTGGTTGCCGACTGCAGTACCGTCGCACCGAGCTACGCGCGGCGCGCGGCCGAGTCGCTGTCGGCGAAAGGGGCCCATTTCCTGGACGCGCCGGTCACCGGGTCGAAGCCGGGAGCGGAGGGCGGCACTCTGACATTCATGGTGGGCGGCGATGAGGCGATCTATGAAAAAGTGAAGCCGCTGATGGAGCTGATGGGAAAACGATTCTACTACTGTGGTGGCACGGGCCTGGGACTGCACGCGAAGCTCACGCAGAACCTGATTCTTTCGAATCTCTTACAGGCCTTCAACGAGGGCCTAGTACTAGCCACCAAGGCGGGGGTGGATGCCGAGCTGATGCTGGACATCCTGGAGAACTCGGCTGCCAAGAGCGGGATCGTGAGCTTTAAGGCGCCTTACGTATTCCGCAGGGACTTTAGTACCAACTTTTCAGTAAGATGGATGCACAAGGACATCGGCCTGATGCTGGATACGGGGAATGAGATGGGCGTGCCGTTGCCACTGACGGCGCTGACGCAGCAGGTGTTTCGGGCAGCCATGGCCCAGGGGCACGCGGATGAGGATATCTGCAGCACAATCAAGGTGTTAGAAGAGATGACGGGAGTTGAGGTGAAGTCCTCCTCCAAAAAATTGTAGAAAGTGCTTGCAATCCGGAAAGCAGTATACTAAGATTGGAATCAAGCCGGGGAGGCAACTCCCACCAAAGCGAGACTAACCTCAAAAGACCCCTGAAGCATTCACCTCCCCGGCGCCCTCTGGGTCTTTCAAACAAACCACCAACAAAGCGGACCGAGCAGTCGTGATAGAAGTGTAAAAGGTGCTCGTCGAATCTCCCGGTTATGAGGGATGATAGGATGACGGGCGGCGCGAGCATGCAACGAATCACCCTACTAGGTTCCACGGGCAGCATCGGACGAAGCACATTGGATGTTGTGCGGCAGAACCGCCAGCTTTTTGAGGTGTACGCGCTGGTGGCAGGGCGGAACCTGGAGTTGCTGGTGGAGCAGGTGAAGGAGTTCTCACCCAAGGTGGTGGTGGTGGCCCGGGGCGAAGATTTGGCGGCGCTGGCCGGGATGTTGCGGGAGGCAGGCATTGCTGCGCCGGAGTTGTATAGCGGCGGGGTGGCCTATGTCGACGTAGCAACGGCCGGGGAGACGGATTTCGTGATGTCGGCGATCGTGGGAGTTGCCGGGATGGAGGCGACCTACGAAGCGGTTCGCGCCCGCAAGCGCATCGGTTTGGCGAACAAAGAGACGCTGGTGGCGGGCGGCAGCCTGGTGATGGAGGCGGTGAAGAGCCACGGGACAGAGATGATCCCGGTGGACAGCGAGCACAACGGGGCTCACCAATGCCTGCGCGCCGGGCGGCGCGAAGATGCCACCAAGCTGATCCTGACGGCGTCCGGGGGGCCGTTCCGGCGGACGAGTAAGGAAGATTTGGTTTTTGTCACTCCGGACGAGGCGCTGAATCATCCAACATGGAAGATGGGGCCGCGAATCACGATCGACTCGGCTACTTTGATGAACAAAGGCTTCGAGGTGATTGAGGCCTGCCGTCTATTCGACTTCCCGGCCTCGCAGGTGGAAGTAGTGGTCCATCCACAGTCCACCGTGCACGCGATGGTGGAATACAATGATGGCAGTGTGATTGCGCAGGTGTGTGCGACCGACATGCGGATGCCGATCCAGTATGCGCTTACCTACCCGGACAGGCTCCCGGCGCCGGTGCCGAGGCTGAATTGGGCGCAGGCCCGGAAGTGGGACTTCGAGGCGCCTGACCTCGAGAGGTTTCCGCTGCTGCGGCTTGCCTATGAGGCGCAGGATGCAGGCGGAACGGCCACATGCACGCTGAATGCGGCGGACGAAGTGGCTGTGGAGGCTTTCCTGGATGGAGTGATTCCGTTCCCCGGGATTGCCGAAGTGGTCGAAGAGACATTGAGCCGGACGCCAACCAAGCGGGCCGGGTCGATTGGTGAGATTCTGGAAGTAGACCGGGAGGCGCGGATCATCGCGCGAACCGTGGTGCAAGAACGAGCCGGCGCCCGGGTGTTGGCGTAGGGCCGGCAGGAAACTACAAAGGTAACGGGGCATGGTCTTTTTTGAAAACATCTGGTGGCTGCTGGTTCTGATCGGGGTGATGATCATCATCCACGAGCTGGGCCACTATTGGGCGGCAAGACTGTTCGACATCAAGGTGGACACCTTCAGCATCGGCTTCGGGCCGCGGATGATCGGATTCCGGAGAGGCGAGACGGACTTCCGCATCGCGTGGATTCCGTTTGGCGGCTACGTGCGGATGGCGGGCGAGCAGGTAACCGACCAGATGGACCCGCGCGGCTTCCTCGCAAAGCCGCGTTGGCAGAGGTTGTTCGTGGTATTCGCGGGGCCGGCGATGAACGTCGTGCTGGCTGTGGCGCTGATGGCGGGCCTCTACATGGTGCGCTACCCGAAACTGGCCAGCGCGCAGGGACCGGCGGCGATCGGGTATGTGAAGCCGGACTCCCCGGCGGCCAAGGCAGGGCTGAAGGAAGGCGACGTCATCGCCCAGATCGAGGGTGAAGCAAACCCGACCTGGGAAGAGGTCCTGATGAAGGAACTGGTCAGCGCCGGAAAGGGCCTGCCGGTCATTATCGAGAGAGCCGGCGAACGCATCCCCGTGGTGGTGACACCGGAGATGGACGCCAAAGCCGGAGTCGGGCTGGCCGGGTGGGCTGAGAAGACGGATATCGAGGTCGGCGGCCTGGTGGCGGGCATGGACGCGGAAAAGAAGGGATTGCAGAAGGGCGACCTGCTGGTTAGCATCAACGGCCACCCGATCCGGACGATCTATCGCATCCATGAAGAACTGAAGAAGTCCGATGGCCAACCGGTGGAGATTGCGTATCGCCGCCAGGGCGTGGATCACACGGCAATGATCCAGCCGGCGTTCAATGATCAATTGGGGAACGGCGGGCGCTGGATGATCGGGGTGGAACTGGCCCCGCGGATCGTGTACACCAGACTGCCTCCGGCGCAGGCGGTGCGGGAATCGGTCCGGCAGAACATGAAGGGCGCAACGCTCATCTACCAGTTCCTGCAGGCGATTCTGGAACGTCGCTCCTCGCCGAAGTCGCTGGAAGGCCCCATCAGCATCGCCCGGCTTTCGGGCGAGGCGGCGCGGGAGGGAGCGGGATCGTTCATCAACCTCATGGCGACGGTCAGCTTGAACCTGGCGATCTTCAACCTGCTGCCGATACCGATTCTCGATGGAGGAGTGATCCTGCTTCTGCTCATTGAGATGCTGATTCGCAGGGACTTGAGCCTGGCGTTGAAGGAGACGGTGTTCAAGCTGGGCTTCGTCTTCCTGATGATGGTGGTGATGTTTGTGCTCTACAACGACATCAGCAAGCTGCTGCCGGGATCGTAGGGCGGGCGGACTCCAAGGAACCAGGCATGCGTTTGGCGATTGTGCTGGCGACGGTGGCTGCGTGCGCCGCGGCGGCGGACTATAGGCCGCCGGCGGGGACGCGTACGGCGGCGCGGCGGCCTGGAGCGGAGAGCGTGCTTCCCGGCGGGAGGATGATCGCGCCGCTGGGCAGGCAGTTCACCACGGGACCGGGGGCGTTCGGATTGGCGGTGAGCCCCGATGCGAAACTGGCGGTGACCGCCAACGCAGGCGGCGGTCGATACTCGCTCTCCATCCTGGACATGACGGCCGAGCCTTGGCACGTGAAGAGCCTGACGGCCCTGAGGCGGGATGAGAAGGCGGCCAACGAAGAAGAAGATTGGCGCAGTGTCTTCATGGGGCTGGCCTTCTCCGAAGACCGCCGGCTGTTCGTCTCGGAAGGCAACTCAGGACGAGTGAGGGACATCACGATTCCTTCCGGCAAAGTCCACAACCTGTATCACCTGAACCAGGGACAGTGGCGGGATAGTTACTCCGGTGATCTGGCATACGACGCTGCCAGGCAGGTGCTCTATGTCGTGGACCAGACCAACTTTCGGGTTGCGGTCTTCGACGCGAAGAGCCGCAGACTGTTGAGCTCGGTTCGAGTGGGGCGCTTGCCTTTCAAGATGGCGCTTTCACCGGACCGCAACCGGCTGTACGTGACCAACATCGGGATGTTCGAATACCAGGCCGTGCCGGGCGCCGATGCGAAGGACCCGCAGGCCACCGGGCTGCCGTTTCCGGCGTTCGGGTTCCCCTCGCCGGAAGCGGTGAAGGGCGCCCGCCGGGCGACTGAGGCAGGCGAGGTGGACGTGCCCGGCCTGGGCGATCCGAACGTGGAGGAGTCCAACTCCCTTTGCATCGTGGACG
>JACRKW010000127.1 GCA_016215215.1 Acidobacteriota bacterium | reverse complement strand
CGTGGACCGTGTGGGCGGCGGCGACAGCTTCGCCGGCGGGCTGATCTACGGCTTGCAGAACCTCGGCGGCAAGCAAGAGGCGCTGGAGTTCGCGGTGGCGGCGTCGTGCCTGAAGCATTCGGTGCCGGGCGACTTCAACCGCTTCACGGTGGCGGAGGTGAACGCGCTGCTGAAGGAAGGCGGAAGCGGGCGGGTGCAGCGGTAGGGGTGGCCTCGCTTGGGATAGGATGGCTCTGACCCCATGACCAGAACAACCATCCTCGCCATCCTGCTGGCCGCCGTTTCGCCGGCCGCCGAGAAGAAGTTCGTCAAGCTGTTCGACGGCAAGAGCCTGAAGGGCTGGGAGGTGTGCAACGGCAAAGCCTCTTATGTCGTGGAGAAGGGTGTCATAGCCGGCACCACCGCGGAGGGATCGCCCAATTCGTTTCTGTGCACGACGAAGGAGTACGGCGACTTCGTGCTGGAGTGGGAGAGCAAGAACGATCCGGAGCTGAACTCAGGAGTGCAGATCCGCTCCCACCGCTACGCCGAGGACCGCACGGTGGTCACCTTCGACGGGAAGAAGAACGTCGAGCAGAAACAGCAGAAGGGCCGCGTCCACGGCTACCAGGTGGAGATCGCCAACGAGAAGTCGGGCGCATCAGGCGGCATCTACGACGAGGCCCGGCGCGGCTGGCTGCACAACATCGCCTCAGACCCGGCGGCGTCAAAGGCCTTCAAGGACAACGAGTGGAACCGCTACAAGGTGCAGGCCATCGGCGACCGCATCCAGGTGTGGATCAACGGCGTCCCCTGCGCCGACCTGACCGATTCGATGGACCTGAGCGGATTCATCGCTCTGCAGGTCCATGCCTATAAGGGCGCCAAGCCCGCGCAGGTGCGCTGGCGCAACATCCGCATCCAGGATCTGGGCCGCCACCAGTGGAAGCCCGTCTGGGACGGCAAGACGGAGTCGGGTTGGACCAAGCAGGGTGGCGGGCGTTTCAGCGTGGAGGACGGCGCCTGGCACGGCCAGTCGTTGCCCGACGACGCGCGCATCGCGATGCTGGTCTCCCAGGCCGAGTACAAGGACCTGACCATTCGCTTGCAGTTCAAGATCCTGAAGGGCAACTCCGGGTTTTTCGTGCGGCTGAACAAGGCGGACAACGCGGCCTACGAGGTGGAGATCGACGAGGCCAAGGGCACCGGCGGCTTCTGGGAGACCGGCCCGGGCGGGCGCAAGTGGGTCACCGGGCCGGCCGACAACGGCGCAGTCAAGGCGGGCGAATGGAATGAGTTGACGGCGTCGCTGCACGGCCACCGAATCGTGTTCCACGTCAACGGGGCAAAGACCATGGAGCTGCTGAACGACACGCCGGGCCGCCTGGAAGGCGCACTGGCGCTGCAGGCACACGGCGCCAAGCGTCCGACGGATGTTTGGTTCCGGAACATCGAGGTGCTGGAGGCGGCGAAGTAACGATTTCCAGTGCTACCTGCTTGACCCGTCTACAGCTTCACGCTCCAGGCTGGTCTGCAGGAGGTCATTTCACATGACAACAGACAAGTGGGTCGCCATCATGACGGCGGCGGGCTTCAGCAAGCAGCAGATGAACCGCTGGCACGTGGAGTTTGAGCGGCAGGAACCGGCCGAGCACCAGAAATTCCTCGAATACCTGGGGATCGATCAGGCCGAGATCGCGCAGATCCGGCTGGATTGCCGGAAGGACCAGGCTACTTCCTGATCGCCTCGCTGCGGAACTTCCAGACGGTGGTGCTGCGATACTCGGCGCCCGGCCTGAGGGTGGTAGAGGGGAAATCAGGCCGGTTCGGGGAATCCGGAAAGTGCTGGGTCTCCAGGCAGAATCCTGAACGCCTCTGGTAGGCGTTCAGGTTCTTGCCCAGGACTTTGCCGTCAAGGAAGTTACCGGTGTAGAACTGCACGCCGGGTTCGGTGGTCCAGACCTCGAGCGCGCGGCCGTTCTTTGGATACACGGCGCGGGCGGCGAGTGCCAGCCCAGGCGCCGTGCGGTTGATGACGTAGTTGTGGTCGTAGCCGAGCCCGAGCTGAATCTGCTCGCTGCCGTCCTCAATGCGCGCGCCGATGGTGGAGGGCTTGCGGAAGTCGAAAGGTGTTCCTTCCACGCTGCGCAGCTCACCGGTGGGAATCAGCCCGGCGTCGACGGGTGTGAAGCGATCGGCCGCGATGGTCATCTCGGTGTCGAGCACATCGCCGGAGCCCTGACCAGCGAGATTGAAGTAGGTGTGGTTGGTGAGATTGATTACTGTGGGCTTGTCAGTGGTGGCTCGATAGTCGATCCGCAGCTCGTCGTCATCGGTCAGGGTGTAGACGACGGTGACATCCAGTTTGCCGGGGTAGCCCTCTTCGCCGTCGGCGCTTTGGGTGGTGAGCGTGAGGCGCTGGCCCTGCTCATCGCTCTCGGCGACGGCGGCCCAAACTTTCTTGTCGAAACCGTAGATTCCGCCGTGGAGGCTATTTTCACCGTTGTTGGCGGCGAGCTTGTATTCGTGGCCGTCGAGCGTGAACTTCGCCTTGCCGATGCGGTTGCCGTAGCGCCCGATGATGGCGCCGAAATAGGGATGCGAGCCGAGGTAACCCTGGAGGGTGTCGAAACCCAGAGTGATGTCGGCCAACCGCCCGCGGGCATCGGCCGTCTTCAGACGGACTACGATGCCACCGTAGTTGGTGATGGCGGCTTCGACGCCGTTCTTGTTGGTCAGAATGTAAAGGTCCACGGCCTCGCCGCGGGCAGTCTTGCCGAACTCCTGCTTGTTCACTGAGCCCTTCACTCCTTGAATCTTCTTTACGCAACCAGCCGTCATCAGGACGGCGACCAGTGGGATGAACGCCAGAACTCGCACCCGAATCTCCCTATGGACGGGCCATGGTGATTCAGCGTGACAGCCCGTACTGAACGAGTATGCCTGATCCGGGGGCTGCCTGTCCGGCCCGACGCCGGGCTTGCCCTTGCGGCAGGTGCCTTTTCACCGGCTTCGTTCTACTTTTGCTCCCGATCTCGGCGGGCAGGCCGATATGGCACACAGGCCGGCCGCCGGACGGCGAGCCGGGCCGAGGAGCGTGGTGATCATGAACAGACGGATGCCTCTAGGAAGAAGGCTCTTGTTTTCATTTGGAGCGATGCTGGCGACGGTGGCGGTGATGGGCGGGGTGACACTGTACTTCATCAACCGCCTTGGGGGTGAGGTGAAAGGGGCCACGAAGGAGACAGGTGAGAGGATCCTGCTGGCCGCTTCGGTGCACGATCAGTTTACCGAACTGCTCTCACTGGAGCGGGGCATTGCGGTGCGGGCGGCCACCAGCGACTGGTCCGTTACTGAGAAGTACAGCAGCGACTTCGAGAACGCGGCCGAGAGGGCGCGCGCGACGCTTCAGGCGCTGCGCGCCGTGGTGGGCACCGAGGACGGCCGTCGAAGCATTTCCAAGATGGATTCCGGCCTGGAGCAGTGGCGCGAACTGCACGGCCAGTTCATGCGGGATGTACGCGACAAGAAGGACTTGCCGTCTCTGGCGGCGTTCATCAGCGGGCGCCTTCTGCCGATCAGCCGCGAGACGGAAGGCGTGGCTGCGGAGTTTCTCCAGCGGCAGCGAGGCTTGCTGAAAGAAGCGGCGGCGCGCGGCGACAGTGATAGCGGCATGGCGCAGACGGCTGTGGCCGTGATCCTGGCGTTTGCTCTGATTCTCAGTGGAGGAGTGTTGCGCATCGTGACGCTCTCGTCGCGGGAGTTGCGGCAGATCACTACGGCGCTGGCTACCGGCGCCAGCCAGGTGGCAAGCGCTTCCGGGCAGATCTCCTCGACGAGCCAATCACTGGCTCAGGGCGCCAACGAGCAGGCATCTTCGCTGGAGGAGACGGGCGCGGCCAGCGAGCAGGTGAACGCCACAGCCCAGCGCAATTCGGAGAACGCCAGGCGTACATCGACCGCCACAGCCGAGGCCAAGGCGCGCACGTCGGAGGCCACCACGGTCTTGCAGGAGATGGTGGGGGCGATGAACGGCATCAACACGTCGAGCGAGAAGATCTCGCGCATCATCAAGGTGATCGACGAGATCGCCTTTCAGACCAACATCCTGGCGTTGAACGCGTCAGTGGAAGCGGCGCGTGCGGGCGAGGCCGGGATGGGATTCGCGGTAGTCGCCGACGAGGTGCG
This sequence comes from Acidobacteriota bacterium, assembly GCA_016215215.1. Classification (GTDB taxonomy): domain Bacteria; phylum Acidobacteriota; class Terriglobia; order Bryobacterales; family Bryobacteraceae; genus Paludibaculum. The sequence goes on along the minus strand of JACRKW010000127.1, from coordinate 4,562 downwards.
AAACCTGGCGCAGCGCTGCGCCCAGGCGGCCCGGGATACGTCGGGACTGATCGAGGAGTCGATCAACCGGGCGGCCGACGGCAAGGAGAAACTGGAGCGGCTGGGCCACTCCGTGCTGGCGATCAACGAATCCTCCAGCCAGGTGAACATGCTCTCCGACGAAGTCCTGATGGGAAGCCAGGAACAGGCGAAAGGCATGCAGCAGATCTCGCAGGCCATCACGCAAATGCAGCAGGTGACGCAACAGAGCGCGGCCAGCGCCGAGGAGGGCGCCGCGGCCGGCCAGGAGCTGAGCGCTCAGGCGACGCACCTGAACCAGATCGCGGCTCAACTGCGAGACCTGGTGGGCGCGGACGAGGAGGCGCGCGTGGCCGGGCCGGGCGTCGCATTCGGAGCGCGGGCGTAGTTGACCTTCTCGAGAAAGAGCCCCGAGGCGGGGGCGGTCCAGGCGGCGACGTCGTGCCTGGCGCCTCCGCCTGCGAGCAACTCGCCAAACTCGGCCACTGTCAGCTCACCCTTGCCCACCTTGACCAGGCAGCCGGCCAGGCGGCGGACCATGCGCCAGATGAAATGGGAGGCCTCAATGTGAAACAACACAAGGTCATCCTGCTCCTCAATGGTGGCTGAGGCGACGACGACGAGGCTGGACTCGCCCGGCCGGGTGGGGTCCTTGGCACGGAAGCGGGCGAAGTCGTGGCGGCCGGCAATCAAGGCGGCGGCCTCCGCCATTCTGGCAATATCCAGAGGCTCCTTGACCCACCAGACGAACTTCTTGGAAAACGCCGTCTTGCGGCGCGAAATCTGGTAGACGTAGCTCCGGCTGACGGCGTCGTGCCGGGCGTGGAACTTCGGCGGCGCCTCGTCCACCTCCAGCACGGCGATGTCGGCCGGCAACTCGTCGTTCAGCGCGCGGAGGAGGCGCGCCGGCGGCGGGACCTTGGCGGAGCGCACGCGCAGATGCGCCACCTGCGCCGCGGCGTGGACGCCGGCGTCCGTCCGGCCCGCGCCCATCAATTCCACAGGGGCCGCGAACACGTTCTCCGCCGCCTTGCGCAACTCGCCCATCACCGTGCGCGGCGCGTTGGTCTGCTCCGCCCAGCCGCTGTAGCGCGTGCCGTCGTATTCCAGTACGATCTTAAAGGTCTTCACGGTATGAGATTACGACGATTCGCGATTCTGTTCACCTGCGCTCTGCCGGCGCTGGCAATCGACCTCTCCAAAGCGGTGGTCCTGACGCCGCCAGCGCTCACCGCGGTGGAGAAGAAGGCCGCCCAGGTCATCGTGGAGGAAGTGGAGAAGCGCAGCAGGTTGCGCTGGACTATCGCCGAGAGCCCGGCCATCGGCGTTCCGTCCATTACCCTGCGGCGCACCGCGGCACGCGGGCCGGCGGAGGGCTATTCCATCGTCACGCGCGGCAGCGCTGTGGAGATCGCCGGCAACGACGAGCGCGGCACGCTGTTCGGGGCCGGGCGCCTGTTGCGCGAACTGCGAATGGATCGCGACACGGTGAGCCTGCCCGACGGCTTCACTGTGACTTCCGCGCCGAAGTACCCGCTGCGCGGCCACCAGCTTGGCTACCGCCCGAAGACCAACAGTTACGACGGCTGGACGGCGGCGATGTGGGACACCTACATCCGCGAGCTGGCCATCTTCGGCGCCAACGCGATTGAGCTGATCCCGCCGCGCTCGGACGATGCCGCAGACAGCCCGCACTTCCCCGCCCCGCAGATGCAGATGATGACGGAGATGTCGCGCATCACGGCGTCCTATGGACTCGACGTCTGGATCTGGTATCCGGCGCTCGACAAGGACTACACGGACCCCTCGGCCGTGCAGAAAGCGGTGGACGAATGGGCGGAGGTCTTCAAGCGGCTGCCGCGGATCGACGCCGTGATGGTGCCGGGCGGCGACCCCGGCCATACCCAGCCCAAGGTGCTGATGGCGCTGCTCGAGAAGCAGACGGCCAGCCTCAAGCGTTTCCACCCCAAGGCCGGGATGTGGGTCTCGCCGCAGGGATTCAGCCAGGAATGGATGGACGAGTTCTACGCGCTTCTGAAACAGCAGCCGGCCTGGCTGACCGGCATTGTGCACGGCCCGGAGGTGCGCGTCTCCATTCAGGAGTTACGCAGGAACGTGCCGGCCCGCTACCCGATCCGTAACTACCCCGACATCACGCACTCGCTGCACTGCCAGTTCGGAGTGCCGGATTGGGATGTTGCCCACTCGCAGACCCACGCCCGCGAGCCCATCAATCCGCGGCCGATGGACATGCGCGCGATCATGAGGCGCGATTCGCCGTCTACCATCGGATTCCTCACCTACTCGGAGGGCTGCAACGACGATGTGAACAAGGCCGTCTGGAGCGCCCTCGGCTGGGATCCCGACGCCGACGTGACCAACGTGTTGCGCGAGTTCGCAAGGTTCTTCATCGGGCCACGCTTTGAAGAGGGCGTAGCGCAGGGGCTGCTGGCGCTGGAGCGCAACTGGCGCGGGTCGCTGGCCGCCAACTCAGAAGTGGAGACAGTGCTGGAGCAGTTCCAATCGATGGAGCGATCAGCGCCGCCGCCGGTGCTGCTGAACTGGCGCTTCCAGCAGGCGCTCTATCGCGCCTACTACGACGCGTTGAACCGCAGGCGGCTCCTGCAGGAGACGGCGGCCGAACAGCGGGCGATGGACGCGCTCGGCGACGCCCGCCGCACGGGCGCACTGGCCGCCATGGCGCGCGCGGAGGCGCAACTGGCTCCCACGGCCACGGCGGACCCACTGCGACTGCGGGTCTTCCAACTGGCCGAGGGGCTGTTCCAGTCCGCGCGCATGCAGTTGAGCGTCCCGCTCTACCAGGCCATCAGCCGCGACCGCGGAGCGACACTGGACAACATCGACGCGCCGCTCAACAACCGCGGCTGGCTGCAGGCGCGCTTCGCCGCCATCCGGGCCATGGAGATTGAGCGCGAACGGCTCCAGGCCATCGACGTCATCCTGAATTGGACCAACCCCGGGCCGGGCGGCTTCTACGACGACCTGGGCCATCCGGGCGCGCAGCCGCACCTGGTGCGGCCGGTGACGTACGAGGACGATCCCGGCCACCTCCGCACGCCGCGCAACGGCTTCGCCCGCCATTCGCAGCCCGTCGGCGACCTGCGGATTTCGTGGCTCGATCACGCCGAGGTGATGTACGACGGGCCGCTGGAGATGCGCTACGCGGGTCTGGATCCGGCAGCGCAGTACCGCGTACGCATTGTCTATGGCGGAGAGCGCAACGCCACGCGAATCATGAAGCTCACCGCCAACGGCCAGTATGAGGTGCATCCCTTCAGGAAACTGGAGAACCTCTTCGAGCCGCTCGAGTTCGACATCCCGCGCGCGGCCACCTCCGGCGGCGTGCTGCAACTCAAGTGGGAGCGCACGCCGGGCATGCCCGGCAACGGGCGCGGCACGCAGGTGGCGGAGGTATGGCTGATGCGCGGCGCTGTCAGCGGGCCAGTGCGAGGAACTCCCTAAAGCGCGAATCGGGAAGACTCAGCGGCAGGTCCGCCAGCACCAGGTCGCACGGCGCGAGTTCGTTCCTCAGCCTGTCGATATCGGCGCGCAATTCCGCAGCGGTGGCCTCGCTCAGGCGCGAGACGGTGTAGAGCACGGCGCGCCGGGCATGCGGCAGGGCTTCTTTCACCCGAGCGAAGTTCGACTGCATGCCCATGTCGATGTAGCCGACCCTGGGGAGCTTCGCCAGTTCGCCGGCGTAGGGAGTCACGTCCCAGTTGCAGGTGTGCACGCCGAAGTGCGCGAAGACCTGCGCGATGCGCGCGTCATGCGGCGCCACGTAGCGCGTGTACATGCGCGGGGAGATCATGTTGACGGTACAGTTGCTGACGCAGAACTCGTCCACATCGAAGCCCGATGCCCGCTGCCGCGCCTGCACCATGGCGGCCAGCTTGATCATCACCCCGGCGACGACGGACAGGAGATGGTCAGCCAGTTCCGGACTTTCCGCCAGGTCGACAAACAACTGCTGCCCGCGCAGGTGAAACGCGTTGTTGAGCACGCCCTGCCAGTTCAGGTAGCCGCGCACCTGCCCCCATTCCCGCTGGATGACGTCCATCTGCCGGAACAACGCATCCACAAACGGGCCATCGAGGAGGCGATCAACGTTCAGGCCTTCCACCTGCCTGTCGTCGAGCAGGTGACCAGGCTCCAATTCCGGCCAGCGATGAGAGTGGAACCGCAGCGGCATGCCAAAGACGGACGGGATGACGCCGATGCCGAAGCATCCCGAGAGTCCGGCGAATTCGGCCCCGTTCGCGGCGTCCCAGTAATCGCACTCCGGAAACGCGCGATTCAGTTCCGCTTTCATCCGGCGGCGGCTTTCGCAGCGGACGCGCGGATCCAGGTGCCACGATTCGGAGAAGTCCGCGCCGCAGCGGGCGGCGTACCATTCCGGCTCGAAACCGGGTGAAACCCGCAGCACGGGTTCGTCACCGGTAACGGGTTCGCGGCGTGCGGGCGAGCCGATGGGGATGTGATTCCTCAATTGCAGGACGGCCACGCCATAATGGTTTCACGCG
>JACRKW010000119.1 GCA_016215215.1 Acidobacteriota bacterium | reverse complement strand
GCCTGCAAAGGCACAGGCTCAAACCCGCTTCGGGCTGGCTCATCCGCTGCGGCCTTCAACACCACTCGCGCCGCCGTGCTCGGTTCGGCTTCCTCGGCGCCGTCATTCGCTCTGACGCTCTTGTCAGGCTCTCTGGCGCCATCGTCGGTCGGCCGCCACTGTGGGAAGGCCAGCGCGAAGACCACATCGGCGGCTGGAGCCACCACCACGGCCAGGGTCGTCGCCTGTTCAATGGCCGGATCTTCCCGGGAATCCGCCACATTCGACTCGGCCGTGGATTCTGACCTCTCGGTATCCACCTGGATATCTCCAACGCCACCCGGCACTGGACTGCGCTGGCCGGGCAGCGCGAACAGAGAGTCTCCCTTGACGCCAGCCCACCGCCCATCCGCGGCATGCGTCTCCAAAGCCGGAGTCCCTGCGATTCCCTCCAAGACCAGGGCGGCAAAATCAGCGCGGAGCGTGACGGCGGGAGCACCTGTTTCGGGAGTTCCCCCCGAAAACGATGGCGGCGATTCCTGGGGGATTGAACCAGGCTGCACGAGTACAGAAAGTGCCGTCACGTCCACCAGGGATGCAACTCAAGGACCAGCCTCCGTGCGCGTTCAGTTTCAACCACATGGATTCACTGTCGGCTGCCGCCGGCTCTCGTGAGTTCCGAATTGGCACGACACGGAACCGGGATCTGTCCCACTTCGGGTTTGGACCGGGGATGAACAGCGATTTGCGGAGGATTTTTGTGTGGCTCTTGAATTGCATCCTGTTCCAGCAGGAGGCCGCCCGGAATCATGGATTCGATCTCCAGCACCGTCGCCGCCGGAATGAGGGCGCGACTGGAAGCTCTCGATATCGTTGCCAATAACATTGCCAATAGCTCCTCGCCCGGCTTCAAGGCCGACCGCGAAGCCTATCATGTCTACCTCGGCGCGGACAGCCAGGATGCGGCCCTCAGCCTCTCCGGCCACCCCCAACCTCTGGCGCCGGTCGTTGAACTGCATCGCACGGATTTCTCACAAGGGCAGATCACGCCGACCGGCGAGCCCACCAACTTGGCTTTAAACGGGCCCGGCTTCTTCCTGGTAGATGGACCCAACGGCCCGATGTTGACCAGGAATGGACGTGTTCAGGTTGCCGCCGACGGGCGCCTCACCACGCAGCAGGGCTATGAATTGGCCACGGTCGAGCCCCAACGGATCCGGCTGCAACCTCAGCTTCCCTTTGGAGTGGACCCCGACGGCACGGTGCGGCAGGATGGCGCGGCCCTCGGCCGGTTACGCATCGTCAACCTCGCTCCTGGCCTCCAGCCGCCCAAGCAGGAGGGCGTCTACTTCTCTCTTGACCGGCAGGACCCGGCCAAGCTGGCTTCGTCCAGCGCTGAAGTCCATCAGGGGAAGCTCGAGGCCGCCAATTTCTCACCCGCCGAAGCAGCCGTCAAGCTGGTGGGCATCCTCCGGCAGTTCGAGACCCTGCAGCGCGCCGTGCAGATCGGAGGAGAGATGGGCAGGCGTGCGGTAGAAGAAGTGGCGCGGGTCAATGGTTGACGGCTGGCGCGCCAGGAGCGGAACGAGATGGATCTATAGAGGAGCACCATGATCAGGGCACTATTCAGCGCGGCCAGCGGCATGAACGCGCAGCAAACCAATGTCGACAACATCGCCCACAACCTGGCCAACGCAAACACGGTCGGCTACAAGATGCGCCGTGCCCAGTTCCAGGACCTGCTGTACCAGACCATGGTCCAACCCGGCGCGGCGGCGGGCGCACAAACCGTCGTCCCCAGCGGCCTGCAGTTAGGCCTGGGCACCCGTATCTCCTCCAATGAGATCTCCTTTTCGCAGGGCAGTCATTCTTCGACATCCAACCCGCTGGACGTGATGATCCAGGGGCGGGGGTTCTTCCAGATCAGGCGTCCCAATGGCGAAATCGCCTACTCCAGGACCGGCCAGTTCCACCAGGACCGGGACGGCAATGTCGTCACCCAGGACGGAGATCCGCTCGAGCCGCAGCTCACCATCCCGCTCGAGGCTCAGACCATCTCCATCGCCGGTGATGGCACCCTCAGCTTCACCTTGCCCGGCCAGTCGAGTGCCCAGTTGGGCGGCCAGATCCAACTGGCCAACTTTGCCAATCCGGCCGGACTCAACAGCATCGGCCGCAACCTGTATCTCCCTACCGACGCATCCGGTGAGCCGACCGTCGGCAACCCCGGTGGCCAGGAGGGCCTGGGTACGCTGCTGCAGTATAACGTGGAGCAATCGAATGTGTCGGTCGTCGAGGAGTTCGTCAATCTGATCGTGAGCCAGCGCGCCTACGAGGCCAACTCCAAAGTCGTGCGCGCCGCCGACGAGATGTACCAGCAAGTGAACAACATGACGCGATGAGTATTCTCACCGCACTTTTGCTGCTCGCTTCCCGCCTGCCTGGCGAAGTCGCTGGCCCCTGCGTCCTGACCGAGGGCGAACGCATCACGGCTGGCGATCTTGCCAGACTTGCGCCAGCCCTGGCTCAGATTCCCAGCGGGACCGAATTCGGCCCTGCACCCCAGCCAGGCTTGACACGCATCATTGAAGCATCGGAACTCCGCCGGTTTGCCTCCCGCCACGGTGTGGAAACCGCAGGGACAGGGGCTCTCTGCGTGCGCTGGCCCGTCGCACCCCTTTCCCAGGCAGCCGTTGAAGACGCTCTGCGGCGCGCGTTGCCGGAAGAGGCCAAGGTCGAACTGCTGGACTATTGCCGGATACCAATGCCCGGCGGAGTTCTGGAATTCGACGCCAGGCGCCTCCTCCGCCCTGGAGGTCCGTCCCAGGAGCAAGCGGTGGTCTGGAGAGGCTGCGTGCAATATGGTCCGGCGCGCACGCTCCCCTTTTGGGCCAAGGTCAAGGTGACGGTCCCCAGGCGCAGGCTGCACGCCGCCAGGCCGGTTCGCGCCGGCGAAATCCTGACGGCGGAACACTTCACAGAGACCGACGATCTCGTCGCATACCCTGCGCCGGCCGGCGAACTGGCCACCGCCGCAACAGCCAGCGGCATGGAGTCCCGGCGCGCCATCCCCGCAGGGAAGGTGATTACGCGCGACCTGCTGGCGGAACCGCGCCTTGTCCGCCGGGGTGATCGTGTTTCCGTGAGTGTGGATGCTGGATCTGTCCGGCTTTTATTTGAAGGCGCTGCCCTTACCGGCGGGCGCCGCGGCCAGCGGGCTCTGGTCGAGAACCGCGAAACAGGCGTACGCTTCAGCGGCAGAATCGAAAACGCTGGACAAGTGACGGTCCAAATCGACGAGGGAGGCAAGAATGCTCGCAAGCTTCAGGCGGCGGGGGCGTTGGATCCCAGCGCTGCTTTCAGCGGCCACACTGTTGGCGGCGCCCGGAGGAAAGTCCAGGAAGGAAACTGAGAGCCCGCTCGACCGCCTGATCCGGGAGAGCAGCGCCGTCCAAACTCCGCCTGCCGCTTCCAGCGGCTCTCTCTACGAACCGGCCGGCCGTTTCGGCGATTTGGCGCGTGACCTTCGCGCAGCCCAGGTGCATGACCTGGTGACCATCGTTATCTACGACAAGGCCTCCGCCCTCTCCAAAGGAACCACCAGCACCAGCCGGAAATCGGAGGCCAAGGCTTCCATTCGGGCCCTGGCCGGCCCGCTGAAGACAGCGGGGCCGCTCACCTCGCTGGCCGATCTCGGCGGAGAAGGGAAGCTGGATGGACAAGGTGCCACATCACGGGAAACCGAGCTCAAGACCACCCTCTCAGCCCGTGTCACCCATGTCCTGCCCAACGGCCACCTGGTCGTCTCCGGCTCCAAGGACGTCATGATCAACTCCGAAAGGCAGCGAGTGACAGTACGGGGCATCCTGCGGTGGAACGACCTCTCGCAGACCAACCGCGTCTCCTCCGATCGCCTGGCCGAACTCGAGGTCCGCGTGGACGGCAAGGGAGTGGTTAACGACGCCATCCGCCGTCCTGGCTTCCTCTATCGCTTCCTTCTGGGCCTGTTGCCCTTCTAGCCATGCGCCTCATCCTCATCATCCTGCTGGCCTGCGGACTCCCCCTGACCGGCGCCGTGCGTGTCAAGGAATTGGCCTCCATCGAGGGGGTCCGCGACAACCAGCTCATCGGCTACGGGCTCGTCGTTGGCTTGAACGGCACCGGCGACAAGCGCCAGACCTTCTTCTCCGCGCAGACCCTGGCCAATCTTCTGGACCGCATGGGCGTCCAGGTCTCGCCTACCGCCATGCTGGTCCGGAACACGGCCGCCGTTATGCTGACTGCCACCCTTCCCCCCTTTGCTCAGCCTGGCTCCGGCATCGATGTCCAGGTGGCCGCCATCGGCGACTCCTCCAATCTCCAGGGCGGCCTGCTCATCCTCACCCCGCTGAAGTCGTCGGGCGGCGCGGTCTATGCCGTCGCCCAGGGGCCCGTCATCACCGGTGGATTCTCTGCCGGCAAAGGCGGCAGCAACGCCTCCACGGTGAACCATCCCACCGCCGGCCGCATCCCCAACGGAGCTATTGTGGAACAGGCCGCGCCATCAATTCCGCCCAGCGGCCGGCTCAGCCTGCAGCTGCGGTGGGCCGATTTCACCACCGCTTCCCGGCTGGTTCAAGTCGTGAACAAGCATTTCAACGCCGACTTGGCCCGCGCCGAAAGTCCCGGCCTGGTGTCAGTGACCATCCCCGCCGAATGGGCTAAACGGCCCATCCAGTTCACCGCCGAGGTGGAGTCCCTCAGCGTCGAGGCGGACCGGCCCGCGCGCATCGTCATCAGCGAACGCACGGGCACCATCACGGCCGGTCGTGAGATCCGGATCCGCCCGACCGCCATCCTGCACGGCAACCTCACTGTTTCGGTGGAAACCAGCTACGTCGTCTCGCAACCCGAGGGCTTCTCCGAGGGCAAAACCACCGTGGTTCCGCAAACGAACGTGACTGCCAAGGAAGAGGCCGCCAAAAGCGTCCAACTGAAGCAGGGCGCCACCGTGGACGATCTCGTCAAAGCACTTCTGGCTATCGGCTCCACGCCGCGCGACATCATCGCTATCCTGCAGAACCTCAAGTCCTCGGGAGCGCTGGAAGCCGAGATCGAGGTGATCTGATGCCCCAATCGAATGCACTCGCGCCGATCTCCAGCGACAATGACACAACCCAAAACCGATCAGCCGCTCGCGTCAACGGCCCCCAACGCATCCAGGAAGCCGCCTCTCAGTTTGAGGCCCTCCTCCTCGGCCAGATGCTCAAGTCCATGCGCGAGTGCGGCGGCGGCTGGTTGGGCACGGGTGACGATCAGGCCGGCGCCACGCTCGCCGAATTCGCTGAACAACAGGTCGCCCAGGTAATGGCCGCTCAAGGCGGCTTCGGGCTCGCTTCGCTCATTGTCCAGGGCCTCACCCCGCCTGCACCTCAACCGCAGAAACTCACCGGCGCACCCGCTGGGATATTCAGGCCGAGCATCTCCGGCGCCGAAGCGCTGCCATCCCAGGCTGCGGGACAGAGCTCCCGCCACGCCTCCGCCAGCGGAGCCAATACTCGCTCTGTCGCCTCGAGCGGACCGTCCGACTGAGCTGCATTCGCCTCCTGAAGCGCCGCCAGCGCGAATGCGTAGATCGATGCCAGGTTCGCCGCCACCTCGCCGCCGCGCTTTCTATCCAGCGCGATCGAAAGTTCGACCAGAATCTCCATTGCGCGGCTCACGTGCCGTGCTCTTCCGGCGATGTCCCCGGCCGCCAGGCATCGTCGCGCCGCAGCCACAGAACCGCTCAGCTTTGAATACAGAAGCGCCACAAGCTCCAGAGGGCTCGCTGAATTCACAGCCTCCGCAAGATGGTCGCCGTAAGGGTTGGATACCATGTTCTGCCGCCCGCCTTCCTTTCACTTAGCCCCGATCTCTCCACGCCGCTTACTCAGCGTCCTCGGCCAGCCGAAGCACATACTCTGGAGGAATCTGCCGGATCACTTCCTTGGTCGACTTGTCCACCAACCGCACTACCGGCTTCTTTGTGTAGCGGTCGATGCTGAACGATAATTCACTGTTCTGCCCGAATAGCTGGCTCTCATTCAGTGATTGAACTGCACGGATCAACTGATCTTGCTCCCTCCGCTGTTGAGGCGTCAGGAGGTGAGCCGCCGGCATGACCGGCGCCTCTGCCTGGGGTCCGACCTTGCCGATCTCCATGGCTTGAGTCCTTTCCGGGAATTGATCTCTCACCCCACGCATCGGCCGGCGGCAGCCACCCTTGAACGTTTCACTCCCCGCGCTCTTCCCTGAAGTACAAGAAGGGCGCCGAAGCTCGCGCCTCGACGCCCCTCATCTTCAAGTCGCAGTGCCTAACCGTGGATCTTCCTGAAGTTCGCCAAACACTTCTCGGCTGTCTCATATGGTGGTAAGGAGTATCCCTCCTGCTCGATCAGGTAGTACTCCACTCCACCTACCTTCTCCGCAGCCTTGAAGATCGCCTTCCAGGGCGAATCTCCATCGCCGAACAGCACCTTGTACTTCTTCTACGGGTCCTTGGAGAAGTCTTTGCAGTGGATGCTATTGATCCGCCCTTTGTTGGCCTTGATCCATGCCACAGGATCGTTGCCCGTCTCCACCGTCGTCCCCACATCCAGTTGCAGCATCACGTCCTTCGGTGTGTTCTTCGCCAGCACCTCAAGCGGCTTCTGCCCCTCCAGCGGCAGCCACTCTCCCTGATGGTTGTGGAAGCCAACCTTGATGCCCGCGGGCTTGGTCTTGTCCAGCGCGCCGGTCAGCGTCTCCGCCACCTTCTTCCAGCCGTCGATCCCCTGCACGCGCCCGGCGCTGGCCATCACAATGTACTTGCTGCCCAGAATCGAGTTCAGCTCGATCGCCTTCGGTAGCTTCTCGGCCGTGAACGAGTCGCTTCCGTTGTGTGTCGAGTAGCACTTCAACTTCAGATCGTCCAGCAGCTTGCGCATCTCCTTGGCCTGCTCAACCGTCCAGGACATGTACGGACCGTAGAACTCCACACCCTGGTAGCCCATTTTGGCCACCGCTTTGACCGGCTCAAAGATGTTCTTCGCCATCTCGGTGCGGACCGAGTACAGCTCGATGCCGACGGGTATCTTCTTCTTCGCCAGCGCCAGCGGAGCCAGCGAAGCTGCCCCGGCCGCGGCGAACAGTGATCGTCTCGAAAACGTGCGGATTGTGCTCATGGCAAATTGACCATATCACAACGCCGGCCGCGTCCGGCACCGCGCCTGAGCGCATTACGAGCAACTGCTGCCCTTCTTGAACTTCCTCACCCCGCCGGGCGCCGCTGGCGCTGGAAGAGGCGATGGGGACGCAGTGCCGCCGGCCGGTATTGCCGCTCCGGCCGGCTTCGACACCGTGGCTGGAGCCGGAGCCGCCACCTGGGCCTGGGCCGGTTGGACGTGTGCGGCCATCCCGTATCCAACCAACAAGCCGAACGACAGCACCATCAGCGCTCCGGCTCCGGCCTTCTGGTAGGTCAACTTCAGGTCCCACACTCGCGGAGCGGCGCTGCTCCGGTTGCCGAACAGTTCCGTCGCCGTGAATGCTAACAACGCCATCAGCACCACTCCAGCCGCCACCACGCCTGCCTGCACTCCCATCACCTCCGGCAGGCTCTTTACACCCATGGCGCCCCACAAGTACAGCGGCTGCACCAGATCGTAGCTCGCGCCGAACAGCAGCGTTCCAAACAGCAACCCGCCGATGTAAGACAGTGCGTCCCACTTGCCGGAGGCCAGCGCCACAGCTGACGTGCCAGGGCAGTACCCTCCCACGATGAACCCAACTCCCAGCAGCAGTCCGCCCACAATCTGGGCTCCCAAGTAGGTTTCCTTCTGCGTCACTGCCGCATTGTCCATCCAGCCCATGCCGCTGAAGTACAGCAATCCCAGCATCGCCACAACAATGGCGGTGAACATCACCCGCAGCACCGCCCAGTCCTTGAAGTAGAAGACCGACGTCAGTTTGCGAGAGCTGCCGAAACCTGCGCGCTCCAGGAAAAAGCCGAACAACAGCCCGATAAAGAACACTGCGATGAAACCGGCTTCGTCGCCGATCGCCCCCGTCGGATAAAGCGGTGCGCTCATTGCCATTGCCTCCTCACGAAGTAAGCCATCATGTAGCCGCCGGCGAATACCGCCAGCATGAACGCCCAACTGCCCAGCGCCAGTTGTGCCCCGCCGCTCAAGGCCTGTCCGCTGGTGCATCCGCGCGCCAGCCGCGCCGCCACTCCGGTGATCGTCCCCCCCGCAAATGCCAGCAGCAGTCTCGTTCGCCCGCTGGCCTGCGGTCCCTTCTCCACCTGCGGCTTCAGCCGGCCCGCCGTCAGTGCGCCCAACATTCCGCCGGCAAAAACCCCCGCGAACTGGAACACCATCCAGTCCTTAAACGGGTTCTTGTCGCCGCCGGCATAGTTCCGCAAGTAGTGATTCGCCTCCGTCCAACCGGGAGCTAAGGCGTGCGCGCCGGCGGCAGTGAATTGCGTCAGCGCCCCCGATGCCCCCAAACCCGTGCCCAGCACATAGAACGCGCCCAGCAACGTCAGGCCAATGCCCACGCCGGCCACGTATGGTGACCAGTAGTCCTTTATGATTGCCTTCAAAACGAAACCTCCCAATGACTCGCCTGTCCGGCGAGTACGATCACGGCGCGCAACGCAGCGCCGCCAAACAAGACCAATACCGGCGGCACAACGCTGTTTTGTGCCCACCCCGCCCGCTGCCATCTTTCCAGCAGCCATGGCATCAGCATTCCCAGGAACATGACCCCGATCCAGAAGACCGCCGTGAACTGTCCCCCGAAGAACAACAGCGCCGCCGACCGCTGCGACGCTCCTCCGGTCGAGAGCACGGCGAAAAGCAGGGCCAGAACAAGCGCTTCCGCTCCCAGGAATCGCGCGTCCAGCTTTGCCAGGCCATGCCTCAGCCCTTCATCCGGCTCCAGCAGCATCAGCAGGGCCGCGGCGCCCGACAACCCGCTGGCAAGAAACAGCGGCCCCAACATGGGCGAGTTCCACAACGGCCGCGCACCGAACGCCCCCAAAAGGATGCCCGTGTACACGCCCAGGTGCCCAGGCAAATAGCAGCGATGCCGGATAAACCAGCACCAGGATCCACGCGCCCCATGACATCGGCGAGGTGACCTGAAACGTCGTGTAGAAACGCCACATGTGCAGCTTGTGCGCCAGGTCGAGGAACAATGCGCCCATGCCCAGGCTCAACACTGCCGGCGCCAGCACCGGCCCCAGCCAGCCTTGCGCCCGTCCGGGACTCCCGGCCTGCCGCCGGTGCGCCAGACCGCTCAGAATCAGCAACCCCGCCGTCAGACCTCCCAGGAACAGGTAGGCCGCGATTTCCCATCCCCAGATGTGGAGTGACGGAAACGTCTCCAGGTTCTTGCCCGCTATCTCTACGTCCAGTGGCTGCATTCTGCTTACTCCAGGTAGAAAACGTTCGGCTTGGTGCCCGCTTCGGCCTTCAATGCCCGATGCCCGCGCGCGCCCAGCGTCCGCGCCAGCGCACCGTTCGGATCTTCCAGGTCGCCGAAGATCATCGCCCGGCTCGGGCATGTGGATACACACGACGGCTCCATCCCCTGCTTCACCCGATGCAGGCAGAAGGTGCACTTCTCCGCGTAGCCTTTCTCGTTGATGAATCGCGCGTCGTACGGGCAGGCGGCCATGCAGGCCTTGCAGCCCGTGCACAGATCCTCCGCCACCAGCACCACTCCCCCTCCGGCGTAGTGGCTTGCCCCTGTTGGGCAGTTCCACACACAGGGCGCGTCGGCGCACTGGTTGCAGCGCTCGGAGAAGATGTCCAGATGCACGTTCGGAAACTCGCCCGTGGAGCGCTGCACAATCCGGCAGCGAAAGGCGGTTTCATCCACCTTGTTCTCCACCTTGCAACTCACCACGCACGATGCGCAGCCCATGCAGGTGCGCTTGTCGATGGCCATTCCGTATCGCGCCATGGCCTCAGGCCCCCCTCTCCAGGCGCACGAAGTTGTTGAACATCCCCGTGCCGCCCATCAGCGGATCCACTGACACCCGGGTCACCAGTTCGGAATCCGATGCCCCGCGGCCCGCCGTGTGCCGGAGCTTAGACGCCGTGTGCCCGAAGCCGTGAACCATGTACACGCAGTCCGGGCGGATCCGGTTGGTCACCCGCGCCCGCACCGCGTTGCTCTTTACGCCGTCCTGGTTCACCAGCCTGACGCGTTCGTTCTGCTTGAGTCCCAACTCGGCGGCCGTCTTGTTGTTGACCCACACCTCGTTCTCTCGCACCACGTACCCCATGACCCGGTTGTTGGTCGTGCGCCCAAATGTGTGAAGGGGCGACCGGCCGAACAGCAGTCGCAGATGGCCCTCCGGTGCCTCCGGCTTCGCATAGTGCTTCGGCACGGCATCCACACCCATCTCCGCCAGTGTCTTGGAATAGAACTCGACCTTGCCGCTCGGAGTGTCGAACTTGTGATCAGCGGGCAGCGTACCGTCCTCCGGCGGATAGACCACCACCCCAGCCTTTTGCATTTGGCCCAGACTCGAACCCATCTTCGTGAGCCGCCCATCCAGATACTGTTCGATATCGCGCCACGGGTAGTACTGCTGCAACCCCAGCCGCAACCCTAATTCACGCGCGATCCACCAACCGGGCCGGGAGTCATACATCGGCTTCACTACCGGCTGCCGCAGTGCAACGAACGGCGTGCGAAACGTCCCGGCGTACAGGTCGTCGTATCGTTCCAGGTAGGTCGCTTCCGGCAGTACGACGTCGGCATAACCCGCGATCTCGGCCGGAAGCACGTCCACCACCACCAGTAGGTCCAGTCGGTCGATCGCCTCCAGCGTGTGCTTTGGGTTCGGCAGGCTCTGCACCAGGTTGGTTCCGTATACGATCCACCCCTTGACCGGATACGGACTGCCGGACAAAGTCGCGTCGCACAGCCCGGATGCCAGCGTCTCGTCGGCCAGCGGATAGCGCGTGCCCGCTCCGTCCAGCGCCGCGCGCGCCGGTTTGGGCAGCGGGGGGACTGCATACTTTGGTATGTCCACTCCGCCCGGCAGATAGAAGCCGCCCTTGCTTCCCCAACTGCCCAAGAGCCCGTTCAGAATAGCAATCGCCCGGCTTCGCTGCGCGTCGTCGCCGTACCAGGTGACGTGCCGCCCGGGGTGCACCAGCACCGCCGGCTTTGCTGCGGCCATTTCCCTCACTACTGTGCGGATGGTCTCCGCTGGAATCTCGGTGATCGCCGCGGCCCACTCCGGCGTGTTCTCTTTTGTCGCCGCCCTCAGTTCCGCCAACCCGGTACCGTATCTGTCTACATACTCCTTGTTGTAGAGCCCTTCCTCCAGCAGCACGTTCACCCAGGACATCAGCAACGCAATGTCGGTACCGGGCTTGATGGGCAGGTACCAGTTGGCCTTCGACGCCGCCACGGAGTACCGCGGATCCACCACGCAGATCTTCGCCCCGCGCCGGATGCACTCGGCAAACTCCTGCACCTGCGTGTTGTGCATGTTCTCGCCCAGGTGGCTGCCTATCAGCACGAGGAAGCGCGTGTTGGCGATGTCGGTGTTTTCCGGCGAACCAATCCCGCTGCCGAACGTAAGCTGGAACCCCACCTCGCGCGGCCCGCGGCACTGTGCGTAGCTTGGCGCGGCGATGTTCGGCGAACCGTAGGCCTTCAGCATGTTGCCGAAAAATGATCCGCCGTGTCCGTGCGTAAACAGGGCCATCGCTTCGGGTCCGTGCTCGGACTTGATGCGCTCCATCTTCCGCGCAATGTAGCCGAGAGCTTCGTCCCAACTGGCCTCTTTGAACTGTTCCCCGCCCCGCTTGCCGGTCCGGATGAGTGGCTTCTTCAACCGGTCCGGATCGTACAGCAGCCCCGTGCCGCCATTGCCCCGCGGGCAGAGCCGTCCCATGGATAGTGGATGCGACGGATGGCCATCCAACTTGGTCACCACCCCGTCCTCCACGGTCGCCACCACGCCGCACTTCCAGAAACATAACTCGCAGAAAGTGGATACTTTGCGGACCAGCTTCGGGCCTGCGGCCGCCTGCGGCCACACCGCCACGACGCCACCCACCGCCGCCGCGGCTCCGCCAGTTGCGATCTGTAGAAA
The DNA here is from genome assembly GCA_016215215.1 of Acidobacteriota bacterium. Taxonomy (GTDB): domain Bacteria; phylum Acidobacteriota; class Terriglobia; order Bryobacterales; family Bryobacteraceae; genus Paludibaculum. The sequence goes on along the minus strand of JACRKW010000119.1, from coordinate 3,177 downwards.
TTTGCGACGTTCCATCGGTAGAATCAGACCTCAATGTCTGTGATGCACTGTTCCACCGTTGGTGACGCGGGAATCTGCTCTACGTTTTCGAGTCACTTGTTGATTCCGATACTCTCGTCTTATATAGTGATTCTTGGGTCGTTCTCACCTCTGTAATCAGCCCCCGCCGCCCCTGCTTCTGGCGGCCCGTCTGATGCGAGAATAGACTGTCCGAGTAACCGGGAGGTTCCGATTCATGATGCCCACACGTGCCCTGTCCGCCCATGCGAGACGGGCTGCTTCCAGCCTCGTAGCTGTAAGGCTTCTGCCTCTGATTCTGCTCATGGTCTTGGCGCTGGCCTGCGCCTCGCCCGTCATGGCTCAGCCCGAGCACCGCGGCGGCGAAGCAAACCTGATTCTGCCTGACCTCGATCAGGCCCAGTTCCTCGGCGGCATCGGCGGCCGTACCCTGCTCATGGGGGGACTCGTCGTTTCCGCTCTCGGCCTGCTCTTTGGCCTCATGATTTTCACGCGCCTCAAGAACATGGCCGTGCACTCCTCCATGCTCGAGGTCTCCGAGCTGATCTATGAGACCTGCAAGACTTACCTCTTTACCCAGGGCAAGTTCCTGCTCATCCTGGAATGCTTCATCGGCGCCGTCATCGTCTTCTACTTCGGCTTCCTGCAGTCCATGGAGTTGTACAAGGTTGTCGTCATTCTCATCTTCTCGCTCATTGGGATCGGCGGCAGCTACGGCGTGGCTGCCTTCGGCATCCGTGTCAACACCTTTGCCAATTCCCGCACCTCCTTCGCCGCCCTGCGCGGCAAGCCCTTCCCCTGTTACGACATCCCCCTCCAGGCCGGCATGAGCATCGGCATGATGCTCATCTCCGTTGAGCTCCTCTTGATGCTCTGTATCCTGCTGTTCATCCCCGGCGATCTGGCCGGCCCCTGCTTCATCGGCTTCGCCATCGGCGAGAGCCTGGGCGCCGCCGCACTGCGCGTCGCCGGCGGCATCTTCACCAAGATCGCCGACATCGGCGCCGACCTGATGAAGATCGTCTTCAAGATCAAGGAAGATGACGCCCGCAACCCCGGCGTCATCGCCGATTGCACCGGCGATAACGCAGGCGACTCCGTCGGACCCTCCGCCGACGGCTTCGAAACCTATGGCGTCACCGGCGTCGCCCTGATCAGCTTCATCCTCCTGGCCATCAACGAGAAGTTCGCCGGTCCCACTTTCCAGATCATCCAGGTTCAGCTCCTGGTCTGGATCTTCGTCATGCGCGTCATGATGGTCATCGCTTCCGGCGTCAGCTACTTCATCAACGGCGCCATCGCCAAAGCCCGCTACCAAAACGAAGCCAAGATGAACTTCGAGCAGCCCCTCACCAACCTCGTCTGGCTCACATCCATCCTCTCCATCGTCCTCACCTACATCGTCAGCTACATGATGATCCCCGACCTGAAAGGCGACGTGAGCCTGTGGTGGAAGCTCGCCACCGTCATCTCTTGCGGCACGCTGGCCGGCGCGCTCATCCCCGAGTTCGTCAAGGTCTTCACCTCCACTGAGTCCCGCCACGTGCGCGAAGTCGTCGCCGCGTCCAAGGAAGGCGGAGCATCGCTCAACATCCTCTTCGGCCTCATTGCCGGCAACTTCTCGGCCTACTGGCTCGGCTTCGCCATGCTCGGCCTGATGAGCATCGCCTACTGGGTCTCCACCATGGGCCTCGGCGCCCTCATGATGGCCCCCGCCGTCTTCGCTCTCGGCCTGGTCGCCTTCGGCTTCCTCGGCATGGGCCCTGTCACTATCGCCGTCGATTCCTACGGGCCTGTCACCGATAACGCACAGTCCGTCTACGAACTCTCCACCATCGAGCAGATCCCCGGCATCGAAGCCGAAATCCAGAAGCAGTACGGCTTCAAACCCGATTTCGAAAGGGCCAAGGACAACCTCGAAGAGAACGACGGCGCCGGCAACACCTTCAAAGCCACCGCCAAGCCCGTTCTCATCGGCACCGCCGTCGTCGGCGCCACCACCATGATCTTCTCCATCATCGTGGCTCTGACCAACGGGCTCGACCCCGCCCTGGTGGGCAACCTCTCCATCCTCCACACGCCGTTCTTCTTCGGCTTGATCGCCGGCGGCGCCGTCATTTACTGGTTCACCGGCGCCTCTTGCCAGGCCGTCTCCACCGGCGCATACCGCGCCGTCGAGTTCATCAAGAAGAACATCAACCTCGAGAGCTCGGCCAAGGCCAGCGTCTCCGACTCCAAGAAGGTGGTGGAGATCTGCACCCAGTACGCCCAGAAGGGGATGTTCAACATCTTCATCTCCGTCTTCTTCGGCACCCTCGCCTTCGCCTTCGTCGAGGAGTTCTTCTTCATCGGCTACCTCGTCTCCATCGCCCTGTTCGGCCTCTTCCAGGCCATCTTCATGGCCAACGCCGGCGGCGCCTGGGACAACGCCAAGAAGATCGTCGAAACGGAGCTCAAGGCCAAGGGCACCGACCTCCATGCCGCTTGCGTCGTCGGCGACACCGTCGGCGATCCCTTCAAGGACACCTCCTCGGTCGCCCTCAACCCCATCATCAAGTTCACAACCCTGTTCGGCCTGCTCGCCGTCGAGCTCGGCGTCTCCATGCGCAACCAGGGCAACGGCACACTCATCCACGTCCTCGCCGTCGTCTTCTTCCTGGTCTCGGCGGCCTTCGTCTACCGCAGCTTCTACGGCATGCGGATCGAAGAGAAGTAAACCCGGATCAACAAGGCGGCGCGGTGTACCAACGCACGCCGCGCCGCTTTTCTATTTGCGCGGCTTCTCCGTCGCCTTACCCTGTGGGGCCGTCCAGAGCGGCCCGTGAAAGTCCATCACCACACCCTGCAGCCCCGCGCCCTCCGCCGATGCGCCCAGCAGTACCGGGCGGCCCGACCTCGTGCCGGCTCCGAGCCAGTACGGCTTCTGGCCGATCCAGTAATACTTCGGCTCGCGGAAAGTCCCATCCCCTACGCCCTGCAACACTGCGATCTTGTTCTCGAACGGCAGCGCCATCGCCAGGTCGCCAGCCCCGTCCCCATCCAGATCTGCAATCACCGGCGACACCGCCCCTCCCGGCAGCGGCGGAAGCATCCAAGTTGTCGGCTGCCTGTCCATGCCGAAATTCATCACCCTCGGGCTGTTGTCCAGCAGGTGCGTGG
>JACRKW010000118.1 GCA_016215215.1 Acidobacteriota bacterium | reverse complement strand
GTACAGGTTGAAGGAGATGTTGCGTTCGAGCATCCAGTCGATGCCCGCCAGGTGCACCTTGTTGTCGCCGGTGTGGTGTTGCTCCCCCCAATGGTCGAACCAGCCCACCCAGTATTCGCCGCACATGAGCGGGACACCCTGGCGGAACTTGGCGAAGTTGGCGAACTCTCCCTGTGGAGCGCCGCCGAAATTGACGACGGATGGAAGGTCCGGCAGCGTCCCGCCCTGAAGCATGTAGGGGAGCGAGCCGTCGGAGGTGTACAGAGTGACGTCAATGCCGGCCCCGACGATCATCTTGCGGATGGCGTTGAGGTAGTTCTTGTCCTTGCCGAAGGAGCCGTACTCGTTTTCCACCTGGAGCATGATCACTGGGCCGCCGCGCGTAATCTGCAGCGGAGCCACCTGGGCAAGCAACGCCTTGATGTAGCGCGAAGCGGCGGAGAGGAAGCGAGGGTCGGTGGTGCGCACCTGGATATCCGGAGCTTCCCACAGCCAGGAGGGAAATCCACCGAACTCCCATTCGGCGCAGGAGTAAGGCCCGGGGCGGACCAGCACCCAAAGCCCCTCCTCCTGGGCTGTGCGGATGAACGCGGCCAGGTCCAGGTTGCCAGAGAAGTCGAACTCACCCGGGCGGGGTTCGTGCATGTTCCAGAACGAGTACATGCAAAGCGTGTTCAGCCCCATGGCGCGCATCTTCTTCATCCGGTCGCGCCAGTACTCGCGCGGGATGCGGGCATAGTGCATCTCGCCCGAACGAATCACGAACGGTTTGCCGTCCAGGTTGAAGCGGTCGCCCTGAATTGCGAATGTATGCTTGGGCGTGGGCGTCTGACCAAGTGCGGGGGCGCCCGCAATGAGAGTAAGAGCCTTGCGGCGATTCATGGCTATCAGAATACGCCCGGTTGAAAGGCCTGGTGGAGAGGCTAGGAGAGATGGCGCTGGACTGCGGCGAGGAGTTCGGCGGCCTGAACCGGCTTGTTGAGGAACTCCGCCATGCCCTTTTGGCGGCAGAGCACCCGCACCTGAACGGAGACTTCGGCCGTCAGCGCCAGCACTGGCACGTCCTGGTAGCCGGGAAGTTGACGGATGTAGTGTGTCGTCTCGATGCCGTCCATGCCGGGCATTTGCAGGTCCATCAGGATGAGCTGGTAAGGCCGCGCGGTGGCGGCGGCGACAGCAGCATGACCGTCGGAGACGCAATCGAACTCATGGGTTCCCTTGGCGAGCATGGCGCTCAACACCTGCTGCGAGATTCGATTGTCTTCCACAACAAGGATCCTCGAGGTGGCTGTGCGCTGCGTCCCGGCCCGGCCGGATTGCGTGACGAGCGCGGGCTTTGGCAGTTGGAGCGGAATTTCGGCGGAGATCACGCCGGACGTAGCTTGACCGGAGGCAGTTCCGGACTCGACCACCAGGTCGCCCCGCAGCAATTGGAGCGCGCGCCTGGTGAGCGCCAGACCCAGACCGATGCCGTTGAATCGCTGTGTCGCGCCCCGCTCGACCTTGTCGAAAGTCTCGAACACTTGCCGGACGCTCTCGGCCGAAAACGGGCTGCCGGAGGAGCTCACGCTCAATTGGACAGTCACTTCCCGCGCCGCCCCAGGCGGCGAAACCGGCGCGATCCCCGCGTCGATCCTGATCCAGCCCGTCTCGGTAGTCTTGATGGCGTGCTGGATCAGTAGCGACAGAACCTGCCGCACTCTGTAGGCATCGCCGATAGCGGTCGCCGGGAGATCTCCGGCAGGCACATAGTGAAGGGCCAGACCCTTGGCCTGGGCCTTGAGACGGTGTTCGCCCACCGCGCCGGCCAGGGTGTCTCCCAGATGAAACTCCGCCTCATCAAGCTGTACGCAGCCGGAAGAGAGCGAGGTGTACTCCAACGTGTCGTTCAGCAGCTCAAACAGGCCCTCGGCGCACTGCCGGGTGGCGTTGACGTAGTCGCGCTGCTCTTCGTCCAGCGAGGTTTCCAGCAACAGGTCAGCCATGCCCAGGATGCCGCTCAAAGGCGTGCGAATCTCGTGATTCAGGCTGGCAAGGAACTGCAGCTTCAGCGCCGACGGTTCGGGCATGGCGGGAGCCGCCTGCGCCGAACCCGCCGGCTCTGTGGAGAACAAAGACATCCTGAGCCGATTGGGACTCATTGCGACCTAGACCCTACATCGGCCTTTTGGATTGCAAAGTTTAGGGGAAAGTCCGGATCCGCCGGGCCAATACACCTGAGATCAGTCTTCGGAGGAGAACAGACCCCCTAGTGCGCCCAGCGGGGAACGTTCGTCTCCGCCTGTCCTCGCCGGCGCCAGTTCGCGGCGCATCTTCTCCAGCGTCATCGACTGCACAATCACGCGCCCCGGACCGGTCAGCGTGGCCAGGAAGAGTCCCTCGCCGCCGAAGATTGCCGTCTTGATGCCGCCGACAAGTTGGATGTCGTAGTCGACCCCCTCATCGAAGGCGACAATGCAGCCGGTATCGACCTGCAGGACCTCACCGGCCTTCAGTTCGAACTCGATGAAGTCGCCGCCGGCATGGATGAAGGCAATCCCCGGGCCGGTGATCTTCTCCAGGATGAACCCTTCGCCGCCGAAGAAGCCGCTGCCGAGTTTCTTCACGAAAGCGATGTTCACCTGGTTGGAGGCCTGCGCGCAGACAAAGCTGTCGCGCTGTACCATTACGCTCTGGCCCGGCTTCAAGTCGAAGGACTGGATGCGCCCAGGATAGGCCCCGGCGAAGCCCACCTCGCCGGCGGCGGTGGCGCGGAAGTAGGTCCAGAACAGGGACTCGCCCATCAGCTTACGCTTCACCGCGCCCCAGATCTTCTGGCCGATGGTGTCCCCGCTCATGCGCGTTTCCCACTGGACGCTGGGGGTCTTGTAGAGCATTTTGCCGGCTTCGGCGAAGACTTCCTGGCCAGGCTTCAGGCGCAGCCGGGCCACCTGCAGATTGTCTCCTTGAATCGTGAAATCCAGCGGTTCGGCCTCGATCGGTCTAAAGGACTGAACGGGGGTGGCGGCGGCGGCGGCGCCGTGCGCAGCTCCACAGCGAGCGCAGAACTTGGCCTGATCGGCGAGTTCCGAACCACATGATGTGCAGTAGGGCATTGAAACTCCTGATGGTCCGTTGGGTTAGTGTGGAAGGGGAGTCGTCCCCTGGCGATTATCGTACACATCGGAACGCATCGATTGAAGAAACGCAATCCTTCCTTCATTTGTTCACTCCTCTGTCTGGTATTGACCACCGCCGGCGCCAGGACCTCCCCGACGGTATGCGGCACGGAGCGGGGCTCTGTCCGCGAAGCCATCTACCTGCACCGCTCTTCGGAACGACACCGCCAGGCGGCACGCCTCAGCCAGCGCGCCGCGGCTGGAGTCGAGCGCGCTTCATGGCAGAAGGACTATGGAGAAATCCTGGAGTCGAGCGCGCTTCATGGCAGAAGGACTATGGAGAAATCGCCGTTCTGGACGACTCCGGAGGGGTCATGGCGCGGCGCAATCCCTTCAATCTGGAGAGCAAGTCGTTGCGGTTTACGCGATCGGCGGCCGGCGGGAACGGATACCGTTTCGTGGTGGAGGACGCGCAGTGGAACGCCGCCGCGGCCGATGAAGGCAAGCCCCTGGCGGGCCTCGAGGACGACGATTTCCGCCTCGTTGATCTGCCGTTCGAATTCGAGTACTACGGTGCGCGGCACAGCTCTATCTTTGTTCACTCGGACGGCAACGTGTCCTTTGAGGAGCCGGATGCTGCCTCAGCCGCCCGCAGCCTGGGGCGATTGGCGGCCGGCCCCCCGCGCATCGGGCCCCTATTCTCCGACCTGGACCCCAGCCAGACAGGGGCCGCGGTCCGGGTTTGGACCGGCGATGGCCGCGTGGTGGTCACCTGGTCCAACATTCCGGAATACAGGGACACAGGCGCCGGTCCAAGGCAGGACGTGCAACTGGAGCTATCCTCCGACGGCGGAATGTTGTTCACCTACCTGCGCGTCACCGCCGGGGACGTGGTGGTGGGCCTCTCACCCGGGAGGCTGGCCGGGGAAGCCGAGATCCTCGCGTTTCGCGACGGCAGCGACCGCGAGTTTACTGCCACCGTGGCCGAGCGGTTCGGGACCTCCGACGGCCTGGACCTGGTGCGAGCCGCGCAGCGTTTCTACGAGACCCACGACGACGCCTACGATTACCTGGTGTTTTACAACACCATGGGGCTGGCGGCCGCTCCAGGCGCCCTGGCCACCGAAACCACCGTGCGCAGCCTGCGCGCGGGGATCGGCGAAGCCCCGATCGACGCCGGGGGTTCATACGGCTCCCCGCGCCGGCTGCAGGCCGTGCTCAACATGGGCCCGCTGGCGCAGTACCCTCGCGACCCGTATGCGCGGGTGGGCAACCGGGGCCAGATCACCGGCGACAACACCATGACCATCCTGGGCCACGAAACAGGCCACCTCTTTCTGGCTCTGGCCAGCATTCGCGATCCGAACGGTT
>JACRKW010000040.1 GCA_016215215.1 Acidobacteriota bacterium | reverse complement strand
TCCTCAAGGTCGTGGCTGGCGTACAGATCCCCCTTGCCGCGAGTCAGGAACGCCTCGAACTTAGTCGCCAGAAATAGCGGGCACGTCACCACGCGGATGATCAGATCCTCGGCCAGCCTGACCTCCTGCGCATCTCGAACCGCCTGCTTGTACCAACGGTTGGTGAAGCCCAGCACAACACCGCTCACCGGCATGACGTCCAGCCTGATCGCACCCGCCACCCACCGGCACAGCGGCGCGTCTTCAGAGACGTCCTCGTGGAATCCAGCCGCCCGAAGACGTTCGCCCAATCGGGAGTATCCAACGTAGGAGGCCACCTCGGCGATCACGTCCACATCCCGCGTCATTCGCACCGGAGCGCTGGCCGGATCGGTCATCAGCAGGCCGGTCGCACATCCTCCGACGAACACCAGTTCCGGGAGCAGCGGGCCCAGCCGGCGCGCCACGGTCTCCGTCATTTCATAATTCGGATTCCGGATCACCGGCGTCTCCGCCGTTTCAGCCGCGCCGTCAACTCCTTCACCGCCATTTGCCTCTCCCGGGCTCGTCCCTCGCGGATGGCGTCCACCAGCGCCAGCAACTCGTACAACTCCTGGTCCCGCTTTGCCGCTTTTGGAGCATTGCGCGCCAGCGGGCTGAACTCCAATCCCCGCATCTTCCCAGCCGCGTCCGGCCAGACCGGCGGCGGTTCGCCGCCGGATGCGAACTCCCCGTTGAGCGGCGGAGCTGCCACGGAGGTCGGCACTCCCCGCGTAAGCCCTCCCCGTACCGCGGGGAATGCGTACTTGACGCCGTGAATGAGAAACTCCAGCAGGCACCGCCGGTCTGCCCGCAGGCGGCCATCCAGGTCCACTACCAGCCGGGCCGCCTTTGCCCGCTTCACCGCCGAATGGACTTCCGACGAGCTCATCTCCAGCGCCGCGGCCATGCCTGCATAGGTCGGCTGTTCCGCCTCCGGGAGCACCGCCAGCTTCAGCGCCACAACCACGTCCTGCGGTCTCAGTTCCATGACCTCATTGTATTCCAAATTCGCGAATCGCGAATACCGAATGACATCTCTGGCGCCTCGCCCCACCGAAGACGCCATCATGATGTCCCGCCCCTGACCTCGTCATCCGAAGGTTCGGGCGGCTCCGTGAAGAAGTCCGGTCACGGCCTTCAAGGCGAAATATCTGACCTGTTTTCAGTGCGGCCTCCTCGAAAGCCGTCAGGAACTCTTGACACGCATGGTTAGGGTGGTCCAGAGGATCACAACTATGGCTTCAGACGCCCAGACCACCGCCAACCAGGCCAACGCGCTCCTGTCCACCGGCCCCCGCACCGAGGCCGGCAGGGCCGCCAGCAGCCGCAACGCCGTGCGTCACGGCTTCAACTCGTCCACCCCCGTCGTGGCGGAGGACGAGCTGGCTGAGTTCGAGGAGCTGCGCAGCTCCTGGCTGCGCCGCGTCCGCCCCGTCACCAACTTCCAGCTCGATACCGTCGACCGGCTGGTCCACCACGCCTGGACCCTGCGGCGCATAGAAAGGCTCCAGCGCGAGGCCCTCGCCGCCGGCAACCCGTTTCTCGACCCCGAGTCCGCCCGCACCTTCGACCGTCTCCACCGCTACCAGCGCGATCACGAGCGCGCCTACTACCGCGCCTTTGAGGAACTCCAGAAGGCCGCCGAGGTCATCGCCGCGGACTCCGCCCCGCCGGACCCCGGGCCTGCCGCCGAGCAGCCCGCCGGAACGAACCCAATTTCGCGTTCCGCCCCCTGTCCCTGCGGCTCCGGCCTCAAGTTCAAGCGCTGTTGCGGCCAGAACGCCCCTGGCCTTTTCCACCCCGCCGGCTGAGGCGAGCGCTCAGGCATTAGCGCGCGTCCGCGCCGTTACGCCCGCAATCCGCCGCCACTCCTGTTCCACCGCGTTCACCAGCGCCGGCATCGCCCCCGCCACGGCCGGTGAAAGCGTGGCCGCCCAGTCGAACTGGCCGGCCTCCAGCCCGATCAGGATCAGCGACGCCGGCATGCACTTCAGCACCCGCGCCAGTTTCAGCGCCTGCGACAGCCCCAGCCCGTGTGTGGAGCAGCGGGCCGTTTCGGGCTGGAACGAGGCATCCGCCGCGTCCAGCCGGTGCAGCGTCCCAGGAGTGTGTTTGCCGGTCACCATGGCGTCCACGACGATGACGTGTTGCGCCCCCTGCCAGGCGTCGAGCAGTTCGGACGTTTCGCCCTGCAAGGTGCGCGTCGGGATCTTGCGCTCCTCTAGCGCGGCGGCGCAAAGCGGGCCGATGGCGTCGTCGCCGCGGTCCATCCGGCCGCAACAAAGGATCAGTGCGTGGTACTTCTTGGCGTTCTTCCCGCTCGGCATAGGCCTGCAGGATTCTAACCGCGATCGATGCTCAGTTTCAAGAAGTGAGTTGCACAACTGATGCAAGGATCGTAGTTTCTGACCGCCTGCTCGGCCTTCCAGGCGATCTCTTCGTTCGGGAGATCCACCAGGTCCGGCACGTAGGCGCACAGATCTTCCTCGATCCGCTTCATGTTCTGGGCCGTCGGCGGAACGATGCGCGCGCTGGTAATCAGCCCGCCCTCGTCGATCGAATAGCGGTGGTAGAGCAGCCCGCGCGGAGCTTCGGTGGCCGCCATCCCAGTGGAGGCACGGGGCTCGCACGGAACCCGCGGCTTGGGCGGCGGCTCGTATTCGCCGATGACGCGCAAGGCCTCGTGGCAGGCGAATACCAGCTCCACCGCACGCACCACGATACTCTTGAACGGGTTACGGACCGGCAGTTCCAGTCCAGCCTCAAGTGCCGCCTGACGAGCAATTTCCGGCAATTTGTTGAAGTTCAAGTTGAATCGCGCCAACGGCCCCACATGGTACGAGCCTCGCGCCTTCAGCACCGAGTGCAGCGCGTTGGAGTGACGCACGTGCTGCTCGATGCTGTGCTCCTCGAACTCCGCAGGGTCGATGTCGAGTCCCCGGTTGGAGACGACGCGGCCTTCGCAGAGAGGGTACTCATCGGGGTGGGAGAGCGAGACAAACTCGTAGTCCGCCTCGAAATCGGGGAAGGGAAAAGTCGCCACCAGGCGGACTGTGGCCAGCGAGGCGTCCAGCGCCCACTTGAGCTCCTCGGCCAGCGGCGCCAGGTCCTCCGGCCGCGGTGTCTTGTAGAAGCCTCCAACGCACGCCGAAACGGGATGGATTTCGCGCCCGCCCAGAACGCGCACGATTTCATTGCCGAGCTTTTTCAGCCGCAGCGCCTGCAGGACGATGTCCTTGTGTGTCCCGGCCAGCTCGATCGCGTCCTGGCAGCCGAGGAAGTCCGGCGCGTGCAGCATGTAGACGTGCAGGGCGTGCGATTCGATCCACTCGCCGCAGTAAAACAGCCGCCGCAGCGCCCGCACCTGCGGGTGAATCTCCACGCCCAGCGCCCGCTCCATGGCGTGCACGGCGCTCATCTGGTAGGCGATGGGGCAGATGCCGCAGATGCGCGCCGTGATGTCGGGAGCCTCCATGAAGTGCCGTCCGGTGAGGAACCCCTCAAACAGGCGCGGCGGCTCTGGGATCTTCAGCTTTAAGTCGAGCAACTTGCCGCCCTTGGTCTTGATGAAGAGCGCTCCTTCGCCCTCCACGCGGGCCAGCACCGGCACCTCAATCGTGTTGACGCCGGCTTTGGCGACAGCCGTATCGGTCGGAATCATGACGTACGAACCTCCTCGCTCACTTTGCGGAACTGCCAGGCCCAGGCGTTGTAGGTACGGAAGGCCCGCTCGATCTCCGGCGGCTGCGCGCCGAGGATGGTGAAGCGTTCGGCCAGGCTAGGCGCGTTGGCGCTCTCCATCGGGCCGAAGCAGCCGTAGCAGCCGCGGCCGTAAGCCGGGCAGAGAGCCCCGCAGCCGGCCTGCGTCACCGGGCCCAGGCAGGGCGTTCCCGCCGCCACCATCAGGCAGACGTTGGACCGCCGCTTGCACTCCAGGCACACCGAAGAGGTTGGTATCGCCGGCTTGCGCCCCGCCAGCGTGGCCGTGATCAGCTCCACCAGGTGGTTCTTCTGGATGGGGCAGCCTCGCAGCTCGAAGTCCACCGGCACGTGCTCGCCGATCGGCGTGGACATCCTCAGCGTGGAGATGAAGTCCGGCTTGGCGTACACCATCCGCACATACTCCCCGGAGTCGGCGAAGTTGCGCAGCGCCTGGATGCCGCCGGAGGTGGCGCAGGCGCCGATCGAGATCAGCGTGCGCGCCGATCGGCGCACCTTCTGGATCAGGTTCGCGTCGTGGTGGGTGGTGATGGATCCCTCCACCAGCGCGATGTCGTAAGGCCCTTTCAGCATGCGCCGCGAGGCCTCCGGGAAGTAGGCGATCTCCACCGCGCCGGCTATGGCCAGCAGGTCGTCCTCCAGGTCCAGCAAGCTGAGCTGGCAGCCGTCGCAGGAGGCGAACTTGAATACCGCGATGCGCGGTCTGGTTGGTTCAGAGCTCATAAAGATCCATGTAGGGCTTCATCTGGGAATAGGGGAATACCGGGCCGTCCTTGCAGACGAAGAACTGCCCCATCTGGCAGTGGCCGCAATGGCCGGTGGCGCACTTCATGTTGCGCTCCATCGACAGATGGATCTGCCCCTGGGCGAAGCCGCGCGATTCCAGCTCGCGCGTTGCGTAGCGCATCATGATCTCCGGGCCGCACAGCATGGCCACCGTTTCGGCCGGCTGCAGGCGGACGTGGCGGAACAGCGTTGTCACCACGCCGACGTGGCCGCGCCAGGAGACCCCGCCGTAGTCCACCGTCGCCATCGCCTGGATGTCCGGCAACATGCCCCAGGCGGCGAACTCCTTGCGGTACAGCAGGTCGCGCGGGCTGCGGCCGCCGTACAGGATCACCAGCCGGCCGTACTCGCCGCGGTGGCGAAGCACGTGGTAGATGGCCGGGCGCAGCGGTGCCAGGCCGATGCCGCCGGCCACGATCAACACGTTCTTGCCGCGCGCCTCCTCCACCGGCCAGGGCGTGCCGAACGGGCCGCGCAGGCCGATGAAGTCGCCCGGCTTGCGCGTCACAATCTGGTAGGTCACCTGGCCTACCGAGCGGATGGTGTAGGTGAGCAGCTCGCGATGGCCCGGGTCGCCGGAGATGGAGATCGGCAGCTCTCCGACGCCGGGCACATAGAGCATCGAAAACTGCCCAGGCCGGAACCGGGCCACGGGGTCGCCGGGGGGCGGCTCCACCTGCAGGGTGAAGGTGTCGTGGGTCTCCTTCGAAACCGCGGCGATACGGCCCGGGACGGTCTCCCAGGTTGGCCGCCCGGCGGCGGCGGTGGTTTCCACGAGGAGGCTCATTTTCCCGGGGCCCCTTTCTTCGAGTACACGTCCAGCACCTGGAGCCGCGTGGCGCGCAGGCGTTCGGCCACCACCTCCAGCACCTTGCGCAGCACGATATAGCCGAACTCGTGGTCCGACTCGCAGGCGGCGACAATCCGCGCGCCGTCAAAGGCCAGCGCCCGCACGGCGTCCACTGAGCGCGCGCGGAACTGCTTGTTCACCTGGTCCAGCAGCGACGACCAGCCCAACTCCTCCCCCTCGCCTACCGTGTGAATCGCGATGAATCGCCCCGGCGCGGCAATCTCCAGGGCCACAGTGCCGGAGAGAATCAGGTAGAAGAAGCTGGACGGGTCGCCCTCCCGGAAGATGATCTGGCCGGGCTCGAACGAGACTTCGCAGGCTAGACCGGCTAGAGTTTCGTAATGTTTAGGCTGTAAACCTTCAAGAAAAGGGTGAGCCGCCAAGGCGGCCGTAACTTGACTAGTTGCCATGAGTGCTGACTCCTGTGGGGTATGTGGATCCGCTGGAGGCCTCCAGGGCCGCCATCTCTTCGGTGATGTCGATTCCGGCCGGGCACCAGGCGATGCAGCGCCCGCAGCCGGTGCAACCCGGCATGCCGAACTGCTCCTGCCAGCGCGCCAGCTTGTGGCTCAGCCACTGCCGGTAGCGGGACTTCGGCGTCGTTCTGATGCTGCCGCCGTGGATGTAGGTGAACGCCTGCGTGAAACAGGAATCCCACACCCGGAGCCGCTCGGCCGAGCGCAGGTCCAGCGCGTTTCGCTCCTCGATGTTGACGCAGAAACAGGTGGGGCAGACCGAGGTGCAGTTGCCGCACGCCAGGCAGCGGCGGGCGGTCTGGTCCCAGCGCGGATGGTCGAAGGTCCGGTCGATGACGGCCGGCGCCGAGGAGGCGTCGACGGCCCGCGTCTGAGCCGCCGCGGCCGACTGGCACGACTCCTCGGCCTCCTTCTCCCAACCGGCAGGAGCGGCGAGGGCTGTCAGTTCCTCCAAGATCGAGGCGCCCGCTTCGCTTCCTGGCTCGGCCAGGAACTCCGAGCTGCCGTCCCCAACGCGCTCGGTCAACGCAATGTCGTAGCCTGAGCGGGCGCGGGGCCCGGATCCCATCGAGGCGCAGAAGCAGGTGGGTGCGCTGGAGGTGCAATTGACGGCGATCAAGAGGGCTCCATTGCGGTTGGCCTGGTAGATGTCATCCACCCACCGGTCGCTCAGCAGTACCCTGTCCAGAGCGGCCACCGCGGCCAGGTCGCAAGCGCGGACCCCGATGAAGGCCCGCTTCACCTCCGCCGGCGCCTGCCGGACAAAACGCACGCCCCCGTTGTACTCGGCCTTCAGCAGGCACGCTTCGGGCGGGTGCAGCAGCTTCTTCAGGCTGTCCGGCCCTGTCCAGTAACCGAAGAGAGCCTGATCGGAGCGTTCCTGCATCCGGTAGGTGGCCGGCGCGGTGGTTGTGGTCCAGCCGGCCGGCAACTGGTGAATGCCATCCAAGGGCAGCCATTCGATGGCGTGATCGCGCCGCTGGGGGCCATACGGCTGGTAGCCCCGCCGGCGCAGATTTTCGAGCAGTGAGGAAAGATCGGATTGATGAAGACGATACTGTTTCTTCCGCATGAACATCCTCCAGGGGTGTCCAGAAACAGTATATCAGACAATCAGGTCTTATTCTACTTTGTGATCCAAAACACGGTGACGCAGCATCGCCATCTGTCCTCTACTTCAGTAGGATGCTGTGAACCAAGTCCCGGCCCGGTCAGTCCTCTTCGGGCGGGTAGTGTGTGAGGAAGGTTTGCGAGATGTGGTCGTGCCAGCTCAGGCTCTCCTGGTCGGCGAGCGCCCATAACACGCCCATTCCGGCGCTGGCCAGGCTCACCCAGCCGGAGAACATGCGCACGAATCGCTGGCCGGGCGTCGGGCGGTGGCCGTCGAAGCTGACCAGTTTCAGATGCGCGCCCTGCAGCCCCAGCGTCACCTGGCCGAACATGCAGAACAGCATCTTGTAAGCGCCGGCGATTAGCAGCATGCCCGCGGCGTAGCTGAAATAAAACGGCGTTCCCAGCGGCAAGGCGCCCAGGCAGAAGCGTACGCTCAACAGAAACAGCGCTGTGAGCCCCACCACCAGTCCGGCGTCGAACATGGCCGCCATGGCCCGCAATTGAAGCGGCGCCACGGGATAGTCGCTGCGGCGGTCCATCTCCTTGCTGAACGGCTTGGACGGAGGGGGCGGCGCATCGAAATTGAAGGCCGCCTGTCCGGAAGCCGTCTTGGGCTTGTGCAGCATGCGCGGCGACTCCGCCGCGCGAGCCTTGGCCGCCGGAGCCTGCATGTCGCGATGCTCGCCGGGCACCACCACCCTGAGCGGTTCGCGATAAGGAAACAGGGCGGGCTGCACCGGAGGCGCGGAGCGATGGCCCTTGCTCACTGCAGGCCGGTTGGAAGCCACTTCCAGCCGGGGAGCCTCGGCAACGGCGCGGGGGGACAGATCCAGAGCCGGCGCCGCGGCGGTCTCAATGATGGGATAGGTGTCCGGCGCCGGACGTGCCGGGGCGGCAGAAAGTCTCCGCTGGCACTTCGAACATCTCAACTCGCCGTCCGGATTGGCGGCTCCGCAGTATCTGCAACGCATGCCTGTTCCTCTGCCGGGTATGCGCCCCTGCTCCCCCAAACAACCCGTGGGGGGCGGGACTCACTTCCCAGCCTTGTCGCTTTCGGCCCCCGGCTCCCCTCGTCTTCATCTCTCTCATCCAACCCGGAGTTCGCGTCTTGCGACCCCGCTTTTCGTCGTGCTAGGGTTGAGCCTTGAGCCTTCCGTTTGTTCGCCGCAGGCGATCTGAGGCATGCGCCCGGCGGTACCGTCATACCCTAAGTAACATAACTACCAACATTTGTCACGACTTTTTGTTGGCGTTGCTTGAGTTGTACCCTGGTCCGGCCGCCCTGCGTCATACTCCTTTGGCCATGTCGTCCTGGATTGTAGTGGCTGCGCTGGCCTGCTATTCTCCCCTCTCGGGCCAGATCTTCCGGCCCCCGCTGCCGCCTGCTCCGTCCGCTCAGGCGGCGCCCCGACCGGCCGCTCCGCCCAAGATCGAGCGCACAGATCCCCCGCCGCCGGGCATCGTCCTGGTGCGCGGCATTCACCAGCAGCGCGAAGGGGAAAAGTACCGTCTGCGCCAGAACGCCGAGCTGGAGACGGCGGAGTATCTCCTCCAAGCCGACGAAATCGACTACGACCAGGAGACCGGCATCGCCGAGGCGCGCGGCGCGGTCCGCTTCGTCAATTTTCAGAGCGGCGAGCGGCTCTGGGCCGACCGCGCCGACTACAACCTGAACGACAAGTCCGGCACTTTCTATAAGGTACGTGGCTCCATCGCCGGCAAGATCGACCCGCGTCCGGGCATCCTCACCAGCGGCAATCCGTTCCTGTTTCGAGGCGAGTGGGCCGAGCAGGACGGCAAACGCTACACCCTCCACAAGGGAACCATCACCAACTGTGAGGGAATCAACCCTTGGTGGACGCTCACAGCGCCCGTGATCGACATCATCCCCAACGAACGGGCGCTGGCTTACAAGAGCTTCATGCGTTTGCGGCGCATCCCGCTGCTCTATGCGCCAGTCTTCTACAAGGACCTCTCCACCCACCCCCGGCGCAGCGGCTTCCTCACCCCCAACTTCGGCAACAGCAACCGGCGCGGGCTGATGTTCGGCATGGGCTATTTCTGGGCCATCAACCGCAGCTACGACGTGACCTACAGGCCGCAGTATTTCACCCAGCGCGGCCTGGCTCAGACAGTCGATTTTCGCGGCAAGCCAACAGATACATCTGACTTTAATGCTTATATTTATGGCGTCAATGATAAAGGACTACTTCAAGAAGACGGCAGCCGCCTGAAGCAGGGCGGCTACATCGTCGCCGTCCAGGGGAAGGCCCAGCTCGGGGCCGGGTTCTACGCCCGGGGCGTCTTCAACTACCTGAGCAATTTCGCTTTCCGCCAGGCGTTCACCGAAAGCTTCAACGAGGCGGTCTTCTCCGAGGTCAACAGCACCATCAATGTCTCCCGGGACTGGTCCACCTTTCACCTGAACGCGGTGATGTCAAGACTGGATAACTTCCAGTCGGCCGCCGCGGGCGACACGATTCTCATCCGCAAGCTGCCGCAGTTGGAGTTCGACAGCCGCGACCGCGAGATCAACCAGCATGGGCTGCCGGTCTGGGTGAGCTGGGGTTCCAGCGCTGGTTTGGTCCGCCGCGACCAGCCGCTGTTTCAGACCCGCCAGTTCGTGGAACGCTTCGACGTGGAGCCACGCGTAATGACCGCCCTGCGCTGGAAGGAGTTTCACCTGGTCCCTGCCTTCTCCATTCGGGAGACGCACTACGGCTCCAGCTTTCGCACCAAGGACGAGATGACCGGCGGAGAGCAGGTGACCGGCGACAACCTCAACCGCTTCTCGCGCGAATTCAGCGCCGAGCTGGTCATGCCGTCACTGGTGCGCATCTTCAATGCTCCCCGGTGGCTGGGCTCGAAAGTGAAGCATTCGATAGAGCCGCGAGCGTCGTTCCGCGCCGTCTCGGGGGTGGATCATTTCCAGCGGACCATCCGCTTTGACGAGATGGAACTGCTGTCCAACACGTCAGAGGCCGACGTCTCCGTCGTCAACCGTCTCTGGGCCAAGGCGCCGGACGGCCAGGTGCGGGACTTCCTGAGCTGGGAGGTGCGCCAGCGCCGGTTCTTCGACCCGATGTTCGGCGGAGCGCTGGCGGCCGGCCAGCGCAACGTGCTGCTGAGCTCGGCCAGCCTGACCGCTTACGCCTTCATCGACCAGCCGAGGAACTACTCGCCCGTGATCTCAACTATGCGAGTGACGCCGCGGCCCGCCTTCGGAGTGGAGTGGCGCAACGATTACGACCCGCTGCGCGGCAAGATGACCAACAGCAGCCTGACGGCCGACGCCCGGTTGGACCGCTACTTCTTTTCGGTCGGCCACAGCCGGGTGTCCTGTGTGCCGCTGGGCTCGACCGCGGTCTACCGGCCGGACATGTGCTCCTCGCAATCGGATACCAAGGTGCTGGCGCCGGCCTCCAACCAGTTGCGCGGCATGATCGGGTTGGGCCAGGAGAACAAGCGCGGCTGGAACGCCGGATTCATGGCCGTCTACGATTTCGCCGCCTCGTCGATGCAGTACGCCAACACGCAGATCACTTACAACACCGACTGCTGCGCCTTCAGCGGCCAATACCGGCTCTTCCACTTCGGAACCCGTAACGAGAACCAGTTCCGCGTGGCGCTGGTGATCGCCAATATCGGCAGCTTCGGCACGCTGCGAAGGCAGGAGAGGTTGTTCTAGCAGGGAGAGCCGGGCGTTCAGCCGGGCGCGTGTCAGTCCGGCCTGTGTCAGTCCAGCTTGAGGGTCTCGGCCAAGCGCGAATCCAGCGACTCGATGCGGGCGCGCTGCTCGGCCTGCTCTTTTTCCACGTGCCGGATCTTGTCGGCCAGATGCAGGCAGGCCAGCACGGCCACTCGCGTCGGGTCGGCGCCCGAGGTCTTGGCGGCGATCTGGTTCATCAGATCGTCGACGGCGTGAGCCAAAGCCTCGGCTTCGCCCTGCCCGCCGGAGGAGCGGAGGGTGTAGGGCTGCTGGAAGATGATCACCCGCACTACGTTCTTATCTGAAGAGCCCGCGTCCACTTGTGACATCTCCTCAGCCTTCGGTCAGCAGGTCCATCTGCTCCACCTGGTTCAGCAGCGTCTTGATGCGGGTGGCTGCCTGTTTCTGGCGAGAGCGGAGCCCGTCGGTCTCGTCTTTCAGCCGGGCGGCCTCATCCCGAGCCTGGGCCGCGGCATCCTCGGCGTCCTGCCGGGCGGAAACGGCTGCGCGGAGCTGGTCTTCCAGCTCCGCGTTGCGTTCCTTGAGACGGGAGATTACGGCATTGCCGCTCTCCAGCCGGGCTTCCAGCCGGGAGAGGGCGTCGTCTTCTTCTTCCCGAATGGGATGCATGGAGGATCTCCCGAGCGGTTCAGGACAGGGCGGCTTTGGCTTTGCCGACGAGTGAGGCGAAAGCCGCGGGTTCGTTGGCGGCCAGGTCGGCCAGCATCTTGCGGTTCAGCT
>JACRKW010000039.1 GCA_016215215.1 Acidobacteriota bacterium | reverse complement strand
GGCGAAATTGACCAGTTCCACTTTCTGGAACTGGTGCTGCCGGATGATGCCGCGGACATCCCGCCCGTAGCTGCCAGCCTCACTGCGGAAGCAGGGAGCGAAGGCGCAATACCGCATGGGGAGCGAGCCGCCGTCCAGCGTCTCGTCGCGGGAGATGTTGGTGACCGGGACTTCAGCGGTGGGAATGAGCCAGAAGTCGAAGCGCTCCAGTTTGAATAGGTCGTCGGCGAACTTGGGCAACTGGCCGGTGCCGAACAGACTGGCAGAGTTCACCATGAATGGAGGCAGAACTTCGGTGTAGCCATGCTCGCGGGTGTGCAGGTCGAGCATGAAATTGATGAGCGCGCGCTCGAGCTTGGCGCCGGCGCCCATGTAGATGGCGAAGCGGGCGCCGGTGATCTTGGTGGCGCGCTCGAAGTCCAGAATGCCGAGTTCCGGACCGAGATCCCAGTGGGCCTTGGCCGGGAAGGCGAACTCGCGCGCCGTGCCCCAGCGGTGCACCTCCACGTTGTCGTCGCTGGACGCGCCCGCGGGCACGGTTTCCGATGGCAGGTTGGGAATGGAGGCCAGGCGCTGGCGGAACTCCTCGTCGAGGGCCTTGACGTTCTCTTCCAGCGCGGCGATGCGGTCGCCCATGGCTCGAACGTCGGCCTGAAGCGCGGCGGTGTCCTGGCCGGCCTTCTTCAGCTTACCGATCTCCATGCTCTCGGCGTTGCGCCGGGCTTTGAGCTGCTCGGATTCGGTAAGAGCCGCCCGGCGGCGCGTGTCGATTTCACGGAACTCCTCGACGTCGAGCGTGAAGCCCCGCAGGGCGAGGCGAGCGGCGACGGCGTCGAGGTTGGCGCGGAAAGCGGCTAAGTCATGCATAAAACAGCATTGTACCGCCGCGGGCTTCGGGTAAACTGGAATCTGGGGAGGCAAGTTCGATGGCGACTGCGAAAAGCGCAGCCGTGCCTGCACAGGCAGATTCCGTCCACTACTCCGGCCTCGACCGCGAGGCGTTGCTGCGCGCATTCCGATGGATGCACACGGCGCGCCGCGTGGACGACCGCGAGGTGATGCTCAAGCGCCAGAATCGCATCTACTTCCAGATCAGCGGCGCAGGGCATGAAGCCATCCAAACCGCCGCCGCTATGGCTTTCCGGCCAGGGCACGACTGGTTCCACCTCTACTACCGCGACCGCGCGCTGGCGTTGGCGCTGGGTGTCAGCGTGGAGATGATGCTACTGCAAAGCGTGGGCGCGGCGGCGGACACGGCGTCGGGTGGGCGGCAGATGCCCTCGCACTGGAGTTCGCCGGAGCTGCACATCTTCACTGGTTCTTCGCCTACCGGTACGCAATTCGGCCACGCGGTGGGATGCGCGGAAGCCGGGCGGTACCTGGACTCGCGCTCGGACGAGGTCACCCTGGTGACGACGGGCGATGGCGCCACCAGCGAGGGCGAGTTCTGGGAATCGTTGAATGCGGCCTGCCTCACCCGATTGCCTTTGGTGTACCTGGTGGAGGACAACGGCTACGCGATTTCGACGCCGGTGGAGACGCAAACCGCGGGCGGCAGCATATCCCGTCTGGTGGCAGGGTTCCCGGGTTTGCTACGGCTGGAGTGTGACGGCAACGATTTTCTGGCCTCCTACCGGACAATGAAAGAGGCGCACGACTACGCTCGGGCCGGGCAGGGTCCGTCGCTGGTGCACGCCCATTGCATCCGGCCCTATTCGCACTCCCTGTCCGACGACGAGCGGCTGTACAAGACGCAGGCCGAACGGGACGCCGAAAACGCGCGGGACCCCATCATCAACTTCCCGCGCTGGCTGATCTCTGAGGGTCTGCTGGATGAGCATGCCTACAAGCGGATCTGCCACGAGGTGGACCGCGAGATCGAAGAGATCGCCGAGCGAGTATTGAAAGCTGCGCCTCCGGAGAAGTCGACGGTTCGCCAGTACCTGTATTCGCCGGATGTGGATCCCTGTGGCGGCGCGTTCGACGCCGAACCGCGGTTTGACGGCGAGCCGCGCACAATGATCGACGAGATCAACCTCACGATGTCGGAAGAGATGACGCTCAACCCGGGCATCGTGGTTTTCGGCGAGGATGTCGCCGATTGCAGCCGCGAGGCGAACCTGAAAGAGGTGAAGGGCAAGGGGGGCGTCTTCAAGGCCACGCACGGCCTGCAGATCAAGTACGGCTCGCGGCGCGTGTTCAACACGCCCATCGCCGAGGCTGGCATCGCCGGGCGGGCCATCGGCATGGCCTCGCGCGGATTGAAGCCGGTATGCGAGATCCAGTTCTTCGACTACATCTGGCCGGCGATGATGCAGATCCGCGACGAGATGGCGAACATCCGCTGGCGGTCATTCAACGGCTGGAAGTGCCCGGCGGTGATCCGCGCCGCCATCGGCGGATACCTGAACGGCGGCGCCATTTATCACAGCCAGTGCGGCGAGGTGGCGTTCACGCACATCCCCGGGCTGCGGGTGGTGATGCCCTCGAACGCCCTCGATGCCTGCGGCCTGTTGCGCACCGCCATCCGCTGCGACGACCCCGTCCTGTTCCTGGAACACAAGCGGCTGTATCGCGAGCCCTACAACCGCTCCCCACATCCGGGGCCGGACTTCACCATTCCCTTCGGCCGGGCGCGCATCGTCAAGCCGGGCCACCACCTGACGATCATCACCTACGGAATGACGGTGCAAAAGTCCCTGCTGGCCTCCACCTTCATCGAACAGCGGCACCCGGAGAAGAGCGTGGAGGTGATCGACCTGCGGTCGCTGGCGCCCTATGACTGGGAGTCCATTCGCCAGTCAGTGGAAAAGACCAGCCGCGTTCTGATCGTTCACGAAGACAACCTCAGCTTCGGCTACGGGGCCGAGATCGCCGCCCGCATCGCCGGGGAGCTGTTCGGCTACCTCGACGCTCCGGTGGGCCGGGTCGCCGCGTTGGACACGTGGGTGGGCTATCATCCGGAGCTCGAAGACGAAATCCTCCCCCAGACCGAGGATATCCAGCGCGAAGCAGAGCGCCTGCTTGCCTACTGAGATGCGGCGCGCGTGGGCGGTTGTGGCGCTCCTGCTGGCCTGCTTTCCCCTGGAGGCCCGCTTGCGTGCCCACTCCCACCGGCGTTCGTCGGGCCTGAGCCTGCGCCGCCGGTTGTTCACTAGTCCCCTGATCACCGACCCCGGGGGCGTCGACCTGGAGTTCAGCGGAGCCTTCGACACCAACTCGAGTTGGTTGCTGCCCACCGCGTTGAAATACACGCCCACAGGCTGGCGGACGGAATTGAGCGCGGGGGTGGACACGCTGGCACACGTGCTGGAGGACTCCGGGGACGCCGGCACGCACTTCAGCGACCACGTGAACCTGGCAGCGACGACGGCTTTCCGCGCCGGAGAACACTTCTCCTGGGCCTTCGCGCCTGCGATCTCCGTCTTCCTGCGCAACGAATCCGGGTGCCGCATCGGTGGCAGCCTGCTGAGCCGCTACGACCGCGGCGGGAACACCTTCAGCGCCTCGGCCGCCTGGTCTGGCGCAACACGAGTCTCGCCCACCAACCCTGCCGGCATCTTCGACCTCACGGGCGGCTATGGCCACAAGTTCGGCCAGTTCACGCCTTACGGCACCGTGCAACTGGAGCGGGCAACCGGCCTGGCCGGCGGCTACTCGATCTTCGAGGGCATCGAGTATGAGGTCAACAACAGGCTTTCGCTGGACATCTCCGGGCAGCACTACGGACTCAATTCCCCGGTGGCCGATCATCAGATTGTGGCCGGACTCACCTGGAACCTGCACCGCCGCCGATGAGGGCAGGCCGGCGGGTGGCCGTTCCAGGTGAATCGGAGTTCATGAAGCAACCCTCATGAAAACATGTTCTGGCTATCTGTACGCTTCGGATATAATGCGCCTATTGCGATTCAGGAGGTCCTCATCCGATGAGACTCAGTTCACTAGTGCGGATTTTGGTGTTGGCTGCACTGGCCCTCTTTCCGGTCACGGCTCAGGAAACGCGCTCCATGCTGTTTGGGCGTGTACTTGATCCACAGGGCAGCGCCGTGGTGGGCGCTGCGGTGGTGGTCAAGAACGCTGAAACGGGTGTGTCCCAGCATTACAAGACGAACGATACGGGCTACTACGAAGCGAACCTGCTGATGCCCGGGCAGTACGAAGTTTCGGCCGAACTGACGGGTTTCAAGAAGCACGTCCGGAAGGGCGTCACGTTGCCCGTGGCGTCGCGCATCGAGATCAACCTGCCGCTGGAGTTGGGCGGCGTGACGGAGACCGTCTCGGTGACGGCGGAAGCCCCACTGCTGGAGACCAATGCGGTGTCGAGCGGCAGGGTGCTGGACAACAAGACCGTCATGGAACTTCCGGTGATGGGCAACAGCGCGATGCTCCTGGTGAAGTTGACGCCGGGCATCCAGACAGGCGGCGTGAATAACTACCTGGCGCTGCACTCCAACGCCGGCGGATCGGACTACAACGTCGGCGGCAACATTGGCGGCAACTCATGGACGTTGGACGGCTCGCCGAACCAGGGCCCGGGGCGCAGAACGGCATACTTGCCGTATACCGACGCAGTGGCCGAGTTCAAGGTGGAGACGAACAACTTTGACGCGGGCATTGGACAGAGTTCAGGCGCGGCCATCACCATGAT
>JACRKW010000038.1 GCA_016215215.1 Acidobacteriota bacterium | reverse complement strand
CCGTGGCGCGAGGACGGCGGCAGGTTGTGGGGACCCGGTGTGCTAGACATGAAGGCCGGCCTGGCGTTCTTCATCAGCGCCATGAAGGTGCTTCAGGCACTGGACCAACCCGTAGGCCGGCAGGTGGCCCTATGGGTCGTTTCCGATGAAGAGGTGGGCAGCGAGTGCTCCCGCCCGCTCACGGAGAGGCTCGCGCTCGAAAGCACCGCGGTCCTGGTAGCCGAACCCGGCACCGGGCTGACCGGAAAGCTCAAAACCGCCCGAAAAGGCGTGGGAGACTATACCGTTACCGTGCGTGGTAAGGCCGCCCACGCCGGCGTCGACTTCACCTCCGGCGCCAGCGCCGTGGTGGAACTGGCGCGCCAGATCGAGAAGATCGCTGCCTTCACCAATCTGAAGAAGGGCCTGACCGTCAACCCCGGCGTGATCGCCGGCGGCACGCGGACCAACGTCATCGCCGCCGAAGCCCGCGTCGAGGTGGACCTGCGCGTGGCGCGCTTGCGCGACTTTGCACCGCTGGACCGTAAGTTCAGGGGGTTGAAACCCGTGGACAAGCGCTGCGCCATTGAGGTGACGGGCGGCCTCAACCGTCCACCGATGGAGCGTACCAAGGGCGTCCAGCAACTGTTCAAGGCCGCCTCCCGTCTCGCCTCTTCGCACCTCGGAATCCAGGTGGAGGAGTCATCCACCGGCGGCGGTTCGGACGGCAACTTCACCGCGGGACTCGGCATCCCCACCTTGGATGGCATCGGCGCCGTGGGGGAAGGCGCTCACGCCCCCAACGAGAGCATCCTGATCGACCGCATCGCCGACCGTACGGCGTTGCTCGCCCACCTGACCCGGTATCTGGGACAATAGGAGCGAACTGGTTCCCACATGGTAGTCACTGGCATCTATTACGCACTTTTCCTCACCGGAGCCGGGGCTCTGCTGGGCTGGTTCACCAAGCCGTGGGCCGGCATCCCGTTCTACATCCTGGCATGCTTTTGCCTGTGGTTCTTCCGCGATCCGGACAGGACCATCCCCACCGGCGACGTCGCCGTCTCGCCCGCCGACGGCAAAGTGGTGCTGATCAAGCGCAAGCCCGAATCCACCCGCGTGTGCATCTTCCTGAACGTCTTCGACGTGCATGTGAACCGTTCGCCGATCGCGGGCAAGGTTATTGACGTGCAATACAAGCCTGGCAAGTTCCTGGTGGCCAGCAAGGAAGAGGCCTCCACCGAGAACGAGATGAACACCATCACCGTCGACGGTCATGGCACGGTGATCACTTTCTCGCAGATCGCCGGTCTCATCGCCCGCCGCATCGTCTGTTACAAGAAGCCCGGCGACTTTGTCACCGCCGGCGAGCGCGTCGGCCTTATCAAGTTCGGCTCGCGCGTCGACATCACTTTTGGCCCCGAGTGGGAGATCGCGGTGCAGGAGGGCCAGCGGGTTTCGGCCGGCTCCAGCGTCATCGCCAAGTTGGTGAAAGGCCGCAAGCCATGACCCCGCGTCTCAATCTCAGGGAGCGGCTCATCGATCCGAAGTCTCCCGACCGGCGTCCGCGCCGCGCCGCCTACGCCCTGCCTACGCTCTTCACCGCCGGCAACCTGTTCATGGGATACATCGCCATCCTGAAGTCGGTGGAGGGGGCTTTGTGGGCCAGCGCCGGTAATCTCGGCTCTAATCCGCATTGGGAGATCGCCGCTAAGGTCATCGGCCTGTCCGTCTTTTTCGACGGCCTCGACGGGCGCATCGCCCGCCTCACCAACACCACCAGCGAATTCGGGCGCGAGCTCGA
This sequence comes from Acidobacteriota bacterium, assembly GCA_016215215.1. GTDB lineage: Bacteria > Acidobacteriota > Terriglobia > Bryobacterales > Bryobacteraceae > Paludibaculum. Next base: position 1,606 of record JACRKW010000038.1, on the reverse strand, counting down.
CTCCCTGGCCGACGTCATCAGCTTCGGCATCGCCCCCGCCGTGCTCGCCTTTGTCTGGGGCTTCCAGTTCATGGACCCGGCCACTCCTCCCGACGTGCGCAACAACCTGCTCCAGGCCGGCTACTTCGTCCTCTTCATGTTCCTGTGCTGCGGCGCAATGCGGCTGGCCCGCTTCAACATCACCACCAACGCCGTACCCAGCAACCCTGGTCCGCGCGACCGCAAGTACTTTGTCGGCCTGCCCATCCCGGCCGCCGCGGGCATCGTGGCCGCCATCGTCTACGCCGCCGATTCGGTGCCGCTCCGCTGGTGGCCCGTCACTGCTGCCTGGGCCGTGCTGGCGGCCCTGCTGTCGTTCCTCATGGTGAGCACGTGGCGCTATCGCAGCTTCAAGGACTTTAACCTCGTCAGCCCGCGCAGCCCGCGCAGTCTGATCGTGCTCGCATTTGTGATCTACATGATTTGGAACTTCTCCAAGCCCGTACTGCTCGTCTTGTCCGTCTTCTATGTCGGCAGCGGAATCGCGGTTCGCATCGGGGGGCTCTTCCGCCGGCTCTTCTCTCCTTCCAAGCCGCCGAATCCACAGCAACAGGCCGGGTGAACCAGCGCTATGCCCAAATCCAACTGGCTTCTGGTGGGTGGAGAAACCTTGCTCGGCAAGGAGATCCAGGACCTTCTCGCCGAGCGGAATCTTCCTGTCACCTTGACCCTGGCGTCGGCCGGACTCGAAAGCCGCGTCATCACCAGCGACGAGGAAGACCTGGCCGTCATCGCACCGCTCGACGATGCCGCCGTTGGATCGGCCAGCGTCATCCTGCTGGGCGCGTCCAATGAGGTAAACCGCAAGGCCGCCGCTCTGGCCAAGGGCCTCGCCCGCCCGCCCGCTCTCATCGACCTGTACGGCGACTTTGAAAGCCTGCCGGAATCCTGCCTGAGGGCCCCCATCCTGGAAGCCGCCGGTGCGCGCTTTGAGCCTGGCGCCATCCATGTCATCGCTCACCCCGCCGCCGTCGCTCTCACCCGGCTCCTGACTCTGATCCACGCCACCCACCCAGTGCGCCGCTGCCTGGCCACGATCTTCGAGCCGGCCAGCCAACTGGGCAGGGAAGGGATCGACGAACTCCACCAGCAAACCATCTCCCTGTTCGCCTTCAAACCGCTGCCAAAGCTGATGTTTGATGCCCAGGTGAGCTTCAATCTCCTGCCCCGTTACGGCGACGAGGCCAAGACCAGCCTGGCCGCCACCGAAAAGCGCATCGAAAGCCACCTGGTCTCCCGGCTTGGCGCTTGCGGCGTTCCTCTGCCCTCGATCCGTCTGGTGCATGCTCCCGTCTTCCACGGCTATTGCCAGAGCGTCTGGATCGAATTCGAATCGCGCCCTTCCGAAGAAGCCCTGCTCGCCCTGCTCTCGGAAGCGGGCGCCGACGCGCGCGGATCCGATACCGAGCCGGCGTCCAACGTGGCTATCGTCGGCCAGAGCGGCATCAGCGTCAGCGACATCCGCGAGGATCAGAGCGATGGGCGGGCAATCTGGCTCTGGCTCGCCTCCGACAACCTGCGCACGACGGCCGAAAACGCCGTCATGACCGCCGGTCTGCTCAACCGG
>JACRKW010000037.1 GCA_016215215.1 Acidobacteriota bacterium | reverse complement strand
GACGCTGCAACTGGGATCGAACGTACGGTGGTTCGCGCCGCGGTTCGGCTGGGTGCGCGCGGACACGGTCAACAACTACGACCTGTCGGTGATCAAGAACACGCGGTTCAAGGAGCGCTACAACGTGCAGTTCAAGGGCGAATTCCTGAACGCGATGAACCATCCGTTGTTCCCGGCGCCGAACACTAATCCTACGGGATCGGCGTTCGGGCAGGCGGTAGCATCGACGCAGGCCAACTACCCGCGGCGAATCCAGTTGAACATCAAGTTCCTTTTCTAGTAGACCTGTTTCATGCAGTTCACACTCCGGGCGGCGGCGCTACTGGGCGCCGCCGCTTTTTCCTGCGCGGCGCAAAGCCGGCGGCTGGACCTTTCGGGGACCTGGAAGTTCGACGGCGGGAGGATCTTCCTGCCCGGCACCACGGACCAGGCAGGCTTCGGCAAGAAGACGGAAGGGCCGGAAAAGGGCTGGCTGTCGAGGCCGGCGACCATCGCGGGCAAGGTGGCCTACGAGCGGGAAGTGGTGATTCCCGACGCCTGGCGTGGGATGAGGACGGAGTTGTTTCTGGAGCGGGTGCACTGGCGGAGCACGGTGTGGGTGGACGGCCGGGCACACGGGGATCGGGACAGCCTGTCGACGCCGCACGTCTACGACCTGGGCAACTCGATGACGCCGGGCAGACACACAATCCGGCTGGAGGTGGACAACAGCTACCTGATCGACGTGGGGAAGGACGCGCACAGCGTGGGCGAGCACACGCAGACGAACTGGAACGGCGTGGTGGGCCGGTTGGAGTTGCACGCGACCGATCCCGTATGGATCGGGGACGTGCGCGTGACGCCGGACTTCAAAGCGAAGACGGCGCGTGTGGAGGTGACGGTCAGGAACGCGACGGGCGGGCGCGTGGATGCAACGGTGAGCGCCGGGGCCGCGACGGCGAAGGTGCAGGCGCCAGGAGAGGAAGAGAAAGTCACGTTGAGCGTCCCAGCTAGCGCGGCGAAGGCGTGGGACGAGTACGAAGGCAACGTGGAGCGGCTGGAGGTGAAGCTGAGCGCAGGGCGGTTCTCGGACAGCCGGACGGTGGAGTACGGGCTGCGCGAGATCGGCGCCAAGGGCGGGCATTTCGTGATGAACGGGCGGCCTGTGAACCTGCGCGGGACGCTGGAGTGCAATATCTTTCCGCTGACGGGGTACCCGCCGGTGGACGAGGAATCGTGGGCGCGGCTCTATCGCCTCGCGAAGGCGCACGGCTTGAACTCGTTCCGGTTCCACTCCCACTGCCCGCCGGAGGCGGCGTTCGCGGCGGCGGACAAGGCAGGATTCCTGCTCTATGTGGAACTGCCGGTGTGGAGCGGCAAGGTGGGGAAAGACGAAGCGCTGAGCGCGTTCATGCGCCGGGAGGGCTTCCGCATTCTCCAGGCGTACGGCAATCACCCGTCGTTCATCGCCTTGGGGTTGGGCAACGAGCTGCGCGGCGACTTCCAGTTCATGGACAAGCTGGTGGGCGAATTCAAGCAGGCCGATCCGCGGCGGCTGTACACGTTTTCGGCGGACCACGTGCGGCTGGTTCCGGGAGAGACGTCGGACTTCTACATCGCGCAGAAGACGAAGGCCGGGTACTTCCGCATCCACGGTTCCAGGTGGGAGAAGAGCGCTACGGGGACAGACTACGACTACGGGCGGCTCATCGAGGGTATCGGGGTTCCGACGGTGGCGCACGAACTGGGGCAGTGGGTGACATATCCGGACTACAGGGAGATCGGCAAGTATACGGGCGTGCTGAAGGCGCGGAATCTGGAGGCGTTCCGGGAGAGGCTGGAGTCGCAGGGGATGGGCGATCAAGCGGAGGCGTTCCAGCGGGCGTCGGGGCGGTTTGCGTGGAAGCTGTACAAAGAAGACATCGAGGCATGCTTGCGGACACCCGGGCTGGGCGGCTACCAGTTGCTTCAGTTGCAGGATTTTCCCGGACAGGGCGAGGCGTTGATCGGGCTGCTGAACTCGTTCTGGGACTCGAAGGGGATTCTGACTGGAGAGCAGATGCGGCGGTTTGCCGGGGCCACTGTGCCGCTGGCGCGGTTTGAGAAGTTTGTATGGACGAGCGATGAGGTGTTCACGGCGAAGGCGCTGGTGGCACACTACGGCAGGGGCGAACTGAGCGGAGCCGCGCGGTGGACGCTGAAGGACGACACCGGCGCGACGGTGGCGCAGGGGCGTTGGGCGGCGGCGAAGGCATCGGCTGGAGCGGTGACGCCGCTTGGCGAGGTGAAAGCTCCCCTAGCGCAGATGAAGCGCGCGTCGAAGTTGAAGTTGACAGTGGACGCCACGGGTTTTACGAACGACTGGGAGATCTGGGTGTATCCCAAACGGTTGGCGACGGCGCCGGCGGAGGGAGTGCTGGTGACGCGGTCTGCGGCCGAGGCACGGCAGAGGCTGGCGGAGGGCGGAAGTGTGGTGCTGGCGGCGAGTGGGGGGAAGATGCAGGAGATCCGATTCCTGCCTGTGTTCTGGTCGCTGACTTGGTTCCCAAAGCAGCCGGGCACGATGGGAGTGCTGTGCGATCCGGCGCATCCCGCGCTGACGGGCTTCCCCAACGACGGGCACAGCGATTTCCAGTGGTACGAGCTGACGCAGGGAGCGAAAGCGTTCGTGCTGGACGGTATGCTGGCGGGACTACGGCCCGTGGTGCAAGTGATCGACGACTACCACCGCAACACGCGGCTGGGCGCGGTGGTGGAGGCGCGCGTGGGCAAGGGCCGGCTACTGGCGGTGTCGCTCGACGTGGAAACGGAACTCGACCGGCGGCCGGTGGCGCGGCAGTTGCGGGATTCGCTGGTGCGTTATGCGGCGAGCGCAAAGTTCCAACCGCAGGTGGAGGTCACGGATCAGCAACTGGAGGAGCTGATCGGCAAGTGACTACTGGACCGGGATCCAGACGGTCATGGCGCCGGGCCCGCGCGAGTGGAAGGTGTAGTAGGGCACGAAGGTCAGGTCCACCGGGCGCGTCGGCTTGAACGGCTCGGGTGAGTAGAGCGGCTCGGCGTCGAGAGGGCGCGGGTAGGCACGACCCTTATGAGTGAGGACGGTGACGCCGCCGAGGAAGCCGGGGCGGTGTTCGGCCACGATCGGCGTGCGCGGGTCGATGGCGGCGTCGAAGACGGAGACACCGGGGTTGTCGGGTTCTTCCAACGCGTAGACGATGGGGCCTCGCCGCAGGGCGACCTTGCCGTGGTCCTCGGCGACCCGCGGATTGGCGAAGATGAGGCCGCCGGACATGTCGAGGTCCAGGGCGACCGTGTCGCCAGGCTTCCAGACGCGCTTGAGGGTGAGATAGGTATTGGCCTGGGGAGGCTCGGGCGCGGGCCGGCCGTTGACGAGAACCTTCGTTTGGCGTGACCAGTCCGGGATGCGGAGATAGAGCGTGAACTCTTCGGCCTTGGCCGGGGTGAGCGTGATGGAGACATCGCCGTTCCAGGGTTGGCCGGTTTTCACCTCCAGCTTGAGGGGCGTGCCGGAATCCAGCCGCCAGTCGAGCGTGCTGTTGTCGTAGAAGTGGGTCCAGACGCCGTCGTTCGAGGTGGAGTAGAAGTAGGCCCCCAGCGCGGCGAAGGTGCGCTGAAGGTTGGGTGGGCAACAGGTGGTGGTGTACCAGGGATTGCGGATCTTCTCCGTGCGGCCTGTGGCGAGCGGGTTGCGGTAGCAATAGAGCGTTCCGTTCAGATCCATGCCGGAGTTGATGCCGTTGTAGAGGGCGCGTTCCATCATTGCGGCGTACTTGGCGTCACCGGTGGCGGCCAGCATGCGCTGGTTGAAGAGAAGACCGGCGATGGCGGCGCAGGATTCGGTGTAGGCCTGGCGGTTGGGGAGTTCCCAGGCGTCGCCGAAGGTCTCCCCG